>DIVK01000002.1 GCA_002422455.1 Rhodoferax sp. UBA6134 | reverse complement strand
CCCGTGGCGCCTGTGCTGGTGTTCGGCTGGGGCAACCCGAGCCGCGGCGACGACGCGCTCGGGCCGATGATGCTTGAGCAACTGGACGCGCTGCTCGCCGCCACGCCGCCGAGGGGCGTTGAGCTGCTGACCGACTTCCAGTTGCAGGTGGAGCACGCGCTGGATCTGGCCGGCCGCCAATGCGTGCTGTTCGTCGATGCCAGCCTGAACTGCGCCGCGCCGTTCGAGGTGACGGCGCTGACGGCGGCGCGCGCTATGAGCTTGAGCACCCATGCCATGTCGCCGCAGGCCGTGATGCAGGTGTTTCGCGACCTGCACGGCATCGCGCCGCCGCCGTGCACCCTGCTGGCGATTCGCGGCGAGCGCTTTGAACTCGGTGAGCCACCCAGCGAGGCGGCCCGGGCCAACCTGGCGCTGGCCGTGGCCTGGACCCTGCGCTGGCTGGCTGCGCAAAATTCTGGTGGCGCACCGATGATCCCCGGCGAGGCGGCCCATGCATGAGTTGAGCCTGGCCGGGGACATCCTGCGCCTGGTGGAAGACGCCGCCGCACGCGAGCATTTCCGGCGTGTCGCGCATCTGCGTCTGGAGGCGGGCGCGCTGGCCGGCGTCGAAGTCAGTGCGCTGCGCTTCGCGCTCGATGCCATCGCCCCCGGCACCTGCCTGGACGGCGCGCGGATCACCATCGACGAGCCGCCCGGCCGCGCCTGGTGTCCGCGCTGCGCGGCCGAGGTCGCCATCGCCAGCCGGGCCGATCCCTGCCCGCAGTGCCTGGGGTATCCTGTTCATCCCACCGGCGGCGCCGATTTGCGCGTGCTCGAGCTGATGGTGCACTGAAGGAGAACATCATGTGTGCGATTTGCGGCTGCGACGCCCACGCCCCCGATCCGGCCACCGGCGTGCTGCACCATGGCGCCGGGCCCGCCGGATTGAGCCCGTTGCGGGCGATCCAGCTCGAAGCCGACGTGCTGGGCGCCAACAAGCGGCAAGCCGCACGCAACCGCGCGCACTTTGCGGCGCACGGCGTGACGGCGTACAACCTCCTCTCCAGCCCGGGCTCGGGCAAGACCACGCTGCTGTGCGCCACCATCGAAACCCTCAAAAGCCGCGCGCCAGCTTGGCCGCTGGCGGTGATCGAAGGCGACCAGCAGACCAGCCTGGATGCCGAACGCATTCGCGCCACCGGTGCGCCGGCGATCCAGGTCAACACCGGGCGCGGCTGCCACCTCGATGCCCGGATGGTGGGCGACGCCTTTGAGCGGCTGGACCTGCACACCCATCACACCCACCCCGCCGACCATGCCCACCACGATGGCGAGAATCACCACGGCGGCCAGCACAGCGGGGCGCTGCTTTTCATCGAGAACGTCGGCAACCTGGTCTGCCCGGCGCTGTGGGATCTGGGCGAGGCCGCCAAGATCGTGGTCCTGTCGGTGACCGAGGGCGAGGACAAACCGCTCAAGTACCCCGACATGTTCGCTGCTGCCACCCTGATGGTGCTCAACAAGATCGACCTGCTGCCGCACGTGGACTTCGATGTCGAGCGCTGCATCGCGTACGCGCGCCGCATCAACCCCGGCATCGACGTGCTGCAGCTCTCGGCCACGCGCGGCGACGGCATGGACGCCTGGCTCGACTGGCTGCGCCAGCCGGTGACCGAGGTCCGCACCGTAGCGCCGTGAGCGTATGCGTGCCGCCATCACGACCACCCGCCTGCCGCGCCCGGCACCGGCGCGCGTGCTGGCCTGCGGCGCCTACCTGAAGAACCGCGCCTGCCTGCTCGATGGCGACCAGGTGTACTGGTCCCCGGTGCATGGCGACCTGGGCGAGGCCGCAAGCTGTGTGGCGCTGGAGCACTCGGTCGAGTTGCTGCTGGCGCGGGCGTCGGGCCCGCTGCAGGCGGTGGCGCACGACCTGCACCCGGACTTCCACAGCACCCGCGTCGCCTTGGCGCTGGCCCAGCAGTGGCAGGTGCCGGCCATCGGCGTGCAGCACCACCATGCCCATATCGGCGTGGCGCTGGCCGAACACGCCGTCGCAGGCCCGGTGATCGGCCTGGCGCTCGACGGCGTGGGTCTCGGCGACGACGGCAGCGCCTGGGGCGGCGAGCTGCTGTGGGTCAACGGGGTTGCCGCGACGCAGCAGTGGCAACGCCTGGACCACCTGGTGCCGCTGCCCATGCCCGGCGCAGACGCGGCGGCACGCGAACCCTGGCGCCTGGCCGCCGCTGTCCTGTTCTCGCTGGGCCGCGGCGACGAGATCGAGGCACGCTTCGCCCCGCACGTGGGCGTGACGGCAGCCCGGGGGGTGCATACCCTGCTGCAACGCGACCTGCAGTGCCCGCGCAGCAGCAGCGCGGGCCGCTGGTTCGACGCCGCCGCCGGCGCGCTGGGTTTGAGCGTGCGCCAGGCTTTCGAGGCCGAGGCGGCCATGATGCTGGAGGCGAGGGCGCGCGAATGGCTCCAGATCAACCCCGAATTCACGCTGCCCTGGACCTCGCTCGACTTGCGTCCGCTATTGGCCGAGCTGTTCACCCTGGCCGGCAGCGGCCCCCAGGCGCAGGCCCGGGGCGCGGCCCTGTTCCACCTGGCCCTGGCCGGGGGCTTGGCGCACCACGCGATCGAACTGGCACACGCGCATGGCACGCGCAGCGTGGTGCTGGGCGGCGGCTGCTTCGTCAACCAGGTGCTGGCCGATCGCCTGGGCGCCGCGCTGCGGCGCGCCGGGCTCGCTGTGTTTGAGCCGCACGGCGCGGGCTGCGGCGACGCCGGCCTGGCGCTGGGCCAGGCCTGGATCGCCGCCTGCGCGGTGCGCGTGGGCGGCACCGCGCCGCGCTGGGAAGCCACCCCGGCCTTCGCAGCGGAGACCTGACCATGTGCCTGGCCCTGCCCGCCCGCATCACGGAACTGCTTGGCAATGACAGCGCCATCGTCGAACTCGGCGGCGTGCGCAAGACGATTTCCATCGCCCTGGTGCCGGAGGCGCAGCCCGGCGACTACGTGATCGTGCATGTCGGCCATGCGATCGGCAGGCTCGATGTCGAAGAGGCGCAGGCCACGCTGGCCCTGTTCGCCGAACTGGCCCGCAGCCCGGCATGAACTACGTCGATGAATTCCGCGATGGCGCGCTGGCGCAAAACATCGCCGCACGCCTGAGGGCCGAGGCGGACCCGGCGCGGCGCTACCGCTTCATGGAGTTCTGCGGCGGCCACACCCATGCGCTGGCGCGTTACGGCGTCACCGATCTGCTGCCGCACAACCTGCGCATGATCCACGGCCCCGGCTGCCCGGTGTGCGTGCTGCCGGTCGGCCGCATCGACATGGCGATCCGGCTGGCCCTGGACCAGGGCGTGACGCTGTGCAGCTATGGCGACGTGATGCGCGTGCCGGCCTCGGGCGATTTGTCGCTGCTGCGCGCCAAGGCCCGCGGCGCCGACATCCGCATGGTGTATTCGCCGGCCGACGCCCTGGCGCTGGCGCGCGGGCAGCCCGGGTGCGAGGTGGTGTTTCTCGCCATCGGCTTCGAGACCACCACCCCGCCCACGGCGCTGCTGATCCGGCAGGCCGCGCGCGAGGGCTTGAAGAACTTCAGCGTGCTGTGCTGCCATGTGCTCACGCCCAGTGCCATCACCCACGTCCTGGCGTCGGCCGAGGTTCAGCCCGGCGCCGCACTGGTGCTCGACGGTTTTGTCGGCCCGGCGCACGTGAGCATCATCATCGGCTCGGCACCCTACGAGCCGTTTGCCCGCGCCTACCGCAAGCCGGTGGTGATCGCCGGTTTCGAACCGCTGGACGTGATGCAGGCCATCTTGATGCTGGTGCGCCAGGTCAACGAAGGCCGGGCCTGCGTCGAGAACGAATTCACCCGGGCCGTGACGCGCCAGGGCAATGCCGCGGCGCAGGCCGTGATGACACAGGTGTTCGAGCTGCGCGACAGTTTTGAGTGGCGCGGGCTCGGTGAGGTGCCGTCCAGCGCCCTGAAGATTCGCTCCGAATTCGCCGCGTTCGATGCCGAGCAGCGCTTCGATCTGACGTATCGCAGCGTGCCCGACCACAAGCAATGCGAGTGCGGCGCCATCCTGCGCGGCGTCAAGCGGCCGACCGACTGCAAGCTGTTCGGCACGGTCTGCACGCCCGAGCACCCGATGGGGTCCTGCATGGTCTCAAGCGAGGGCGCGTGCGCGGCGCACTACACCTACGGGCGCTTTCGCGACATGGCGGTGGTGACGGCATGAGCAGTGTGAAGAAAGACTACCTCCGTCCGCTCGACTTCCGGCACGGCCGCGTCGACATGAACCATGGCGCCGGTGGCCGGGTGTCGGCGCAACTGGTCGAGGAACTGTTCGTGCGCGCTTTCGACAACGAAGCGCTGCGCCAGGGCAACGACGGCGCGCTGCTGCCACCGCCGCCGCCCGGGCACCGGCTGGTCATGGCCACCGACGCGCATGTGATCTCGCCGCTGTTCTTCCCCGGCGGCGACATCGGCTGCCTGGCGGTGCATGGCACGGTCAACGACGTGGCGATGATGGGCGCCACGCCGCTGTACCTGAGCGCCAGCTTCATTCTGGAAGAGGGCTTCCCGCTGGCGGACCTCCAGCGCATTGTCGAATCGATGGCGGCGGCGGCGCGCGAAGCGGGGGTGGCCATCGTCACCGGCGACACCAAGGTGGTCGAGCGCGGCAAGGGCGACGGCGTGTTCATCAGCACCACCGGGCTGGGCGCGCTGCCGCCGGAGCGCGTCATCGGCGGCGCCAGGGCGCGGCCGGGCGATGTGCTGCTGCTGTCGGGCAGCATCGGCGAGCATGGCGTGGCGGTGCTGTCGCAACGCGAGTCGCTTGATTTCGACACCACCATCCGCTCCGACAGCGCCGCGCTGCACACCCTGGTGGCCGCCATGCTGGCGGCCGCACCCGAGGGAGCGGTGCGCGTGCTGCGCGACCCGACACGCGGCGGCCTGGCCACCACGCTCAACGAGATCGCGCGCCAGTCCGCGGTAGGCATGCTGCTGCAAGAAGCCGCGATACCGGTGCGCCCGCAAGTGGCCGCCGTCTGCGAGCTGCTCGGGCTGGACCCGCTGTACATCGCCAACGAGGGCAAGCTGGTGGCGGTCGTGGCCCCCGAATCAGCCGATGCGGTGCTGGCGGCAATGCGCGCGCATCCGCTGGGGCATTCGGCAGCGCGCATCGGCCAGGTCAACGCCGACCCGCACCGCTTCGTGCAGATGGCCACGGCCTTCGGCGGGCGCCGGGTGGTGGACTGGCTCAGCGGCGAGCCGCTGCCGAGAATCTGTTGAATCCCCGGAATCGTTCGAGATGTGTCGGCGTTCACCACCCAACCACTCCTGCATGAGTTGATCTAGCGCAAGGCCATGCGTGAACAAACGCGTATGTTCATACAATGCATTCGTGCGGTCGTGAGACCGTCGTTGCGCCGCTCCCTTCCACTTTCAGGAGATTCGCGATGAAACAGCAGCATGACCGGACCGCGCGTAGCGGGACAACGACCACGACCGCCCCCGCACAGCCGGATCCCGATGGCGCCATCGGGCGTATCCAGACCGGTCTGACTGATGAGCGTGAGCTAGCGGTTCGCCAGACTGCCTATGCCTTGTATGAGGCGCGTGGCCATGTTGATGGGTATGAGCTTGATGACTGGCTGAAGGCAGAGACACAGGTCCAGCAGACGCTGCCTGATTCGGCATAGGCCGCAGCGTCAACCAGATCACACCTCTATGCGTAGGCGTTACCGCTGGGGCTCAGCACTTCACCCCCCCAACACACTGCGCACCAAAACCACGGCCACGAGTAGCGGCACCGTGTAGCGCACGCTCAAGCGCCAGAACATTCCCAGGCTGCTGACGGGCAAATCGCAGGCGGCCAGCGCGTCGCGGCGGTGCCAGATCCAGCCCAGAAACACGGCGATTAGCAGGCCGTTCAGGGGCAGCAGAATGTTGGCTGCGACAAAGTCCATTGCATCCAGAATGCCGCGCCCGCCTAGGGTGAAACCGACCCAAGGACCGAAACCGAGCGAGGCCGGGATGCCCAGCAAGAAAATGAGGCCACCTAGCCCCAGGCTGGCGCGCCGACGTGACCAGCCCCATCGGTGCATGGTAAAGGCCACCTCCACTTCTAGCAGTGACACCGCCGAGATCAGTGCGGCGATGCTCAGAAGGACGAAAAAGGCGGCACCGACCCACGCCCCACCCTTCATTTGCGCAAACACTTCGGGCAGAACGACAAACGCCAGGGCTGGTCCCTGCGCCGGGTCGAGGCCGAAGCTGAAGACGGCAGGGAAAATCACCAAACCGGCGGCAATAGCGAATAACGTGTCGCCGATGGCAATAGTAGGCGGCACGAGGCAGTCGGCGCTGTGGCACCACGTAGCTGCCGTAGGTCACCATCACACCCATCGCCAGTCCAATCGAGAAGAATGCCTGCCCGAGCGCCGCGAGATAGACCTTGGGTCGCGTCAGCGCGCTCCAGTCGGGCTGCAGCAAAAAGGCCACGCCTTGCCCGAAACCGGGCAGGGTCATGCTATGGATGGCGAGCGCCAGCAACAGCAGGCCGAGGGCCGGCATCAAGAGCTTGCTGACTGCTTCGATACCGCGTTCGACCCCGCCAGCGACGACGGCCACCGTGAGCACTATGACCGCGAATTGCCAGGCGATTGGCTCAAGCGGGTGCGTAATGAAGCCGCGAAACGCGTTATCGAAGCCCACCGCCGCGAACTCCTATGTGCTGCCCGTGAGGTGCAACGACAGGTACTTCAGCACCCAGCCGGCGATCACGGCGTAGTAGGCCAGGATGAGGCCGGCAACCGTCACCTCCAGCAGGCCCACATGCCGCCAGGGGGAAGCAGGAGCCAGCGCTTCGAACGCAGCCGCGCTGTCGCGTTGCGTACTGCGGCCTAGCGCGAACTCGCCCAACAGCAGCGGCACACCGACCAGAAACACCATCACCAGGTAAACGAGCAGAAACGCACCACCACCGTTTTCTCCCGCCACATAGGAAAACCGCCAGACGTTGCCGAGACCCACCGCGGAGCCGAGGGTGGCCAGCAAAAAGCCCCAACCCGAGCCCCAGCGTTCACGCAGTTGTGTTGTCATTCATGATCCTCCGAGTTTCGTCTATCCGATCACCCGCACCGCGTAGGTCGGCCCACCCCGCCACCGCCGAGGTCATCAATTTGTCGGATCCGCCAAATGACAAATTTACTTGCCAATTCTGAGAGCTTAAAGTGTCACAGCGTTGGGGCCCAATGGATGAAGCTTTTTCGCCTGGGACACATTGATTTCGCGCGATGCTCCCTAAGCCGGCTGCAAGGGGGCGGAAACTCCTGCTGGCGTCAAGGGTTTTCAGCCTTACAAAATTCGGTCCAGTGCCGTTGTCAGCTGCGCAACGGTACGGTCCGCGTTGTGCCATTTTTCCAGGCCGAACAAACCAACGCGAAAGGTCATGAAATCATCCGACTCGTCGCACTGCAACGGTACACCGGCTGCGGTCTGCAGCCCTTCCGCGAGAAACTTGCGGCCGGACTGGATGTCAGGGTCCTCGGTGTAGCTGACCACCACCCCCGGCGCCTTGAAACCTTCTGCCGCCACACTGGGAATGCCGCGACGCTCGAACAACGCACGCACCCGGGCGCCGAGATCAATCTGTTCGGCGCGTATCCGGTCAAACCCGTAGGCTTGCATTTCCTTCATCACCTCACGCAGGCGCACGAGGCCATCGGTCGGCATGGTGGCGTGGTAGGCATGACCGCCGTTTTCATAGGCTTGCATAATGTGCAGCCATTTTTTAAGGTCGCAGGCGAAACTGGTGCTGTTGGTGGCCTCGATGGCGAGGCGGGCTCGTTCACTCAGCATGACCATGGCACAGCAGGGCGAGCTGCTCCAACCTTTTTGCGGCGCGCTGAGCAACACGTCCACGCCAGTATCTGTCATGTTCACCCACACCGCGCCCGAAGCAATGCAATCCAGCACAAACAAGCCACCCACTGCATGCACGGCTTCGGCCACGGCGCGCAGGTAGTCGTCCGGCAGCATCATGCCGCTGGCGGTTTCGACGTGCGGCGCGAAGACGAGGTCGGGCTTTTTTTCCCGGATCATCGTCACCACCTCGGCAATGGGCGCTGGTGTCCAGGGCGATTGTTTGGCTGTACCGGTACGGCGGGCTTTGAGCACGGTCGATTCAGCGGCGATGCGACCCATGTCAAAAATCTGCGTCCAACGGTAGCTGAACCAACCATTGCGAATGACCATGACTTTCTTGTCGGTCGCAAACTGGCGCGCAACGGCTTCCATGCCGAAGGTGCCGCCGCCCGGCACCAGCGCCACCGATTTGGCGTGGTACACCTCTTTCAAAATGGCTGAAATGTCCTTCATCACGCCCTGGAAATTCTTGGACATGTGGTTGAGCGCACGGTCGGTATAAACCACAGAAAATTCAAGCAGACCGTCAGGATCGACGTTGGGCAGCAGGCCGGACATGGGTGTTTCTTCTTTCAGTTGAAATGACATTGATTTGATTTCATCGCACGGGTGCGTCGCGGCGAACCGTCAGGTCACCAAAAATCCGACAGTCGGGGCGCTCAGATCGGAGAATGACGAGCCGAGGGCGATTTCACCACGCCCGTGCAAAACACATTCTTCCCGCCTGAGCAGAATATCCGAACCGCCACCCGAAAAACGCACCCAGCAGCCGTAAGAACTCAGATCAACCAGCATCACACCACCGTTGCGCCACTCGACGCGGGCGTGGGTGCGGGAAACGCGGGGATCGTTGACTGTAAATTCAGCCTGCTGCACCCGTCCAATGTGAATCGGCAATTCAAATGACCTGAAGGTTTTTTTGATATCCAGCCAGGTCAGATCGATTTGCCCTCCCAACGCATCGGCATGCGTGGCATCGAGCCCGGGGTCCGTCAGCATGGTCAAAAAATCAGTGGGGGTGTCTTCCTGCCAATCAATTTGATACACAGTGCATGGTTCAGCGCGCCCCCGAATATTGATGGAACCCAGAGTACGGTAGCGCACGTCGTCTTCCTCGGTGGTGCCGTCCAGCGCCATGCTATTGGTCCATATCTGGTTCGGGCCTGACAGGTCGCTCAAGCGTGCTGCGACGTTGACCGCATCCCCGTAGCAGTCGCCGGCCACTATTTCAACATCGCCACCGGCAACGCCAATACGGATGGGCAGGCGGCTGGCCGATGGCATCTGGGACATACGCTGTTGATGGGTGCGCTGCATTTCCACTACGGCATTGATGGCCGACTTGTTGTCATCAAACACGGACAACACGCCATCGCCCAGCATTTTGACCACGCGTCCGCCGTGCGATTCAATCAGTGCCGCAATCCAGGTTGTTACCTGCATGACTGCCTGCGTCGCCCTGGCATTGCCCAAAGTTTCAAAGGCATGGGTGCTACCGAAAAGATCGGTAAATACGATCGTGGTGTGAACGCCCATTCCCTGTTGATTCCGTTTCTTGAACTGTGGGGTACAGTTTAGGGCATTGGGTGTCAATTGAAAATGACGGTCAGCTTATAAATTCATGAATCGTGACCCCAGAAGAGCAAGGCATCGCGCCCCTCCACCAGCAGGTCGGTTCTGGCACCGACCGGCAGTATCACTTTGGTGGCGACGTGACCATAGGGCAAGTTGGTCAGTACCGGAATCTTGAGTTGCTGGCGCAGCCAGTTCACGACCGTCTGCAACTTGTACCCACGGTCATGAGGCACCAGTTTGTACTCGGTGAACTGCCCCAGAATAATCGCTTTTTGCCGCCCCAGGACGCCGGCGTGCAGCAGTTGTGTGAGCATGCGCTCGATCCGGTACGGGTGTTCCGCCACGTCCTCCAGAAACAGGATGCCCCCTTTGACGTCGGGGAAATAAGGGGTGCCCAGCAGTGAGGTCAACATCGACAGGTTACCTCCCCACATGATCGCCTTCCTGATATTGAATTGGACCAGGACCGCCGTGCCTGCGGCATCAGAAGCCATTGAACCCGTTGCGGTTTGGGTTGCCTCCCGGTGTTGCCGCCAGCCAGCCCCCTCCCCTCGCCCGCTGATCAGGTCATCAAAGCAGGCCTCCATGATCTCGTCCGGCATCCAGACTGCGTTCTCGTTTTGTCCCTGCGCCGACTTAGGTTTTCCGCTACCGCCAAAACCCTCAAGCAGCGCCGGTCCGGCCCAGGTGACGGCGCCGGTGCGGGCCAGCACGGCATTTTGAAAGGCCGTGAAATCACTGATACCGACGAACAAAGTGCCTTTGTCAATGGCTTTGGCTACCTTCTTGTAGTGAATGCCGCCCAGAATACGGGTCAGGCCGTAGCCGCCGCGTGAAACCAGGGCCAGATCGGCGCCGCTGGCTGCCGCACGGTGGATGGCAGCCAGCCGCGTTTCATCGTCACCGGCAAAGCGCAGATGACTGGCCAAGGCCGCCGCA
The DNA here is from genome assembly GCA_002422455.1 of Rhodoferax sp. UBA6134. Classification (GTDB taxonomy): domain Bacteria; phylum Pseudomonadota; class Gammaproteobacteria; order Burkholderiales; family Burkholderiaceae_C; genus Rhodoferax. Next base: position 5,786 of record DIVK01000002.1, on the reverse strand, counting down.
TCAACCTCTACATCATGACCCAAGGCCTTGAGTCGTGCCACCCCGCGTCGAAATGCTGTCTTGTTACGCACTGCGCCGGATGGGGAATAAATATAGATGTGTTTTTTCATCATGAATGATGGGAATCGTGAATTGCGCGAATTGGGGGACGAATTCCAATTATCCGGGGCTGTCGGCATTCTCGGCATGCCCGGGTGTGGATTCAGGTGCCATGGCCGCAAACGCCCGTAGCGCAGCCTCATGCCCGCGGTCTGGAAACGGTGCTTGCTCCGCCTCTGTCGTCATTTCACCCAGTTGCGCTGGATTTACCACCCTAACCTCCGCAAAGCGTTCCGGCATGGCCTTTGCCAGGGTACGCCCCAGTGCTTCGCTGCCCTGTTGCAGCATCAGTACGACATTTTTCAAGTCGAGATGCTCAACCCACTGCTGCAACACCTGGCCATGCCAAACCAGGGTGTGCGCGTGTTCCTTTTTGGGTTTGTCGCTTTTGCCAAAGCCGATGAGGTCGGGTGCGAGCACCCGATCACCAGCGTCCAGAAAGGCTGGAATCATGGTCCGATACAGGTAGCTCCAGGTGCGGCCACCATGCAGGCAAAGGCAGGTCTGCGGTGCGTGGCGCGGGCCTTCGTCCAGATAATGCATGCGCAGCCCGTCCAGGCCCGGCAAGTCGCTGACGTAATGCGCTTGCCAGGGATAGTCCGGCAGGTTGTCAAAGCGCGCCTCCGGCGTTCGCACAGCGTCCTCGCGCACCGGACATCTGTTGACCCGCATCATTGTGCGTTTTTGTTGAAAAAACCCCTGCAGCAAGGCCGAGCATTCGTCAGCAAGAACCCCACCCTGCGTTTGCGTTTGGTGGTTCAATCGGGGATCGGAAAACAAGTCCAGCATGGAGCCGGCCGCACCGGTTTTGGAGTCGGGCGCGCCAAATACCACGCGTCGCAAGCGGGCATGCAGCATGGCGCCAACACACATGGCACAGGGCTCCAGCGTGACAAAAAGTTCGCAGTCGTCCAGACGATAGTTGCCGACAGCCTGCGCTGCGGCGCGCAGTGCCACAATCTCGGCGTGGGCGGTCGGATCGTGTCGGCTAATGGGGGCATTGCTGCCCACGGCAATCACCTGGCCATGGCGTACCACCACCGCGCCCACCGGCACTTCACCCGCCGCCTGGGCGGCACGCGCCTGTGCCAATGCGAGCACCATGAAACGGGCATCATCCATCACCGTGACCTTGCCCCTGTTTTCCGCACTCCATAAGCTGCCCATTATGCGGACTGTCTGTCTTGCTGCTGGTCCGCGAGCCAGCGTTGCTTAAACCTCATGGGACTGACGTAGCCCAGCGTTGAGTGCAATCTCTTGTGATTGTAAAACGTCAGCCAGTCCATCACCTCGTCCATGGCCTCGCGCCGGGTGGCAAACCTCCTGCCGTACGGTCGGCCAACCTTCAACCGACCCCACAGGCTCTCAGTGGGCGCGTTGTCCCAGCAGTTGCCCTGGCGGCTCATTGATGACTTCATCTCGTAGCCCTTGAGTCCGTTCTGGAACTCATGACTGCAATACTGACTGCCCCGCTCCGAATGGAAGATCATCCCTCGCGCCTCTTCCGCACATGTGTACAGGGTGCCTGGTCGCCAAAGGGTTTCTTCATTGTCGAATGTCAGAAACTGATATATGATTCTAATCATTCGAGGTACCCTTGTGAACACTCTGCCTGAAGCCATCTTGTTGCACGCCCAATCCCTGCCCGAGGGCGGCGTGCTGTCGCCCAAGGAATTCCTGCATCTGGGCAGCCGGGCCGCCATCGATCAAGCCCTTTCCAGGATGACCAAGGAAAGCAAGCTGCTGCGTGTGGGGCGCGGAACTTATGTCACCCCGATATGCAGCCGGTTCGGCACGCGCCCGCCCGCGGCAGAAAAAGTCGTGGAATCCCTGGCCGCGCAAAGTGGTGAAGTGGTTGCCGCACACGGCGCTTTCGCTGCCAATGCGCTAGGGCTAACCCAGCAGGTGCCTATCCGCGAGGTCTACTTGACTTCGGGACGCACCCAAAAACTGAAGCTTGGCCGCTCTGAAGTGCTGATGAAGCACGTACCACGCTGGATGCTGGCCTTGGGCACCGGCCCGGCTGGCGCGGCAGTGCGCGCCCTGGCCTGGATGGGGCCGGCGCATGCTGACGAATCGTTGGCGACCTTGCACCGGACTCTGCCCCCATCAGAATGGCGTGCATTGGCGTCCTCACGTGCGGCATTGCCATCCTGGATGGCGCGTGCGATCGGTGAGGAAGCGGCTCGTGGCTGAAGCCTTCTTTGCCCTCAGCCGAGACGACCAGCGCGAAGTCCTGGAACAAGTTCGCGCCAAAACGGATCGCCCAACGCATTTTCTCGAAAAGGACGTGTGGGTCGTCTGGACGCTGGGCGCCCTCTTCGGTTCACCACTAACCGCCGACCTGACATTCAAGGGCGGCACCTCCTTGTCCAAGGCCTACAAAGTCATTGATCGGTTCTCCGAAGACATTGACCTCACCTACGACATCCGCAGGCTGATCGAAGATTTGATTGGCGGCGAAGGGGCAATGGGCACGTTCCGAATATCTCATTCCCCACCGCATCACCCCTGGTCATGAACTTGCCGATCGTGAAGGGGCATCTGAACATCGTGCCCACGGGCGATGCGCGCATCGCATTGGCCGACGACTACGCGAACATGCGCGCCGACCAGGTCATGCTTGGTGACGCTCTCAGCTTCGATCACCTGATGCAGGCTTGCAGTGAAGTCGAAACCCTGGCCAACAAGGCTGCTGTGCCATGACAAGCAAACCAGCCAGCTCATGAAAGCCATGAACGATTCGGCCGAGCTTTTCAGGCACGTCAGTGCCGAGAAATCTGCGCTATACCGCAACATCATGGACAGCTTCGCCGCCGCGAAGCGCCAGTTCCGGCTGCACTTGCGGCCCGACGAGGTGCTTGCAGAAGGCCAGTGGGCAAACTCGCCGCCGCGCATTGAGGAAATCCAATCAGCACTGGCGCAACTGGCTGAGTGGGGCAACCTCGAATCGCAGCCTGATACGGCCCGCGTCGCCAACATCAACGACTTCTACCGGGCGCGCTATCTGTACCGGCTGTCACGGGGCGGCGAGACTGTGGAATCGGCGTTGGCGGTGTTCGAGCGAACCCTGCGCCACCAGGCCGAATTGCAGGCCGTGGCGTTGGAAGACATCGCCAACCGCCTGCAGACCTTGTTGACCCTTTCCAGTGAATCGCTGCCCGACGCCGCTAAAGTACACGAGACCTTGCGCGACTTGGTGCGCGTGTTCGAGAGTCTGGCCGACAACGCCCAGGCGTTCATGGCGGGCATCGGGCGCAGCATTGAGTTGCAGCAGGCCGAGGCCAGCGCCGTGGTGGCCTATAAAAAGCGGCTGATCGACTACCTCGAACGCTTCATCGGCGACCTGGTCGCGCGCTCCGGTGCTATTGCACAGCACATCGTCGCCTTGTCGCCGCACATCGACCCCTTGCTGTGGCAGGCAGCGCAACGCGAGGCACGCGATGCCGCCCCGGGTGATGCTAACGAACAGGCCGATGTGGTGACACGCGGATGGCAGGCGTGGCGCGAGCGCTGGAAAGGGCTGCGCCGTTGGTTCATCAGCACGGACTTTGAGCCGCCGCAGGCCGAACTATTGCGATCAAAGGCGCGCTCGGCGATCCCGCAGTTGCTGGCAGCCGTAGCGGCACTGAACGAGCGCCGCAGCGGGCGCAGCGACCGCTCCGCTGACTTTCGCATGCTCGCCGGTTGGTTCGCTGCCTGCGCCGACGATGCACAGGCCCATCGGCTGGCGCGCGCTGCCTTCGCGTTGAACCCGGCGCGGCACTTTTCGCTGAACCCTGCTCTGGAGCCGGGAGCGAGGGAGCTTCCGGCCAACACCCCGTGGGCCGAGGCACCACCGCTGCGCATCCACCCGCGCTTGCGCGAATATGGCGAAACCACGCCACGCGGTGCGCTGCCGCGCGTGCAGGAACGCAATGAAGAACGCCGCTTGCTGGCTGTGCAGTTCCGTGAGGAACATGCGCAAATCGAAGCGGCACGTGAGCGTTTGGCGACCGGGAAACTGACGCGGCTGTCCGAGCTTGGTCGGCTCGATGAGCATGCATTCCAGTTGTTTCTGAGCTTGCTGGGCGAAGCACTGACCGCGCAGGCAACGCCCGATGAGGCGGTCGAGTTGCAAAGCGGCGACGGCCTGCTGCGCATCAAGCTCGCGCCGCTTGATGCCGAGTCGTGCGCCGAGGTGTTGACGCCGACGGGTATCTTCGCAGGCCGTGACCACTTCATCACCATTACCCGGATCAAGGACGCAACGTAATGGTGGACAGCCGCAGTATCGGCCAGCAGCAGACCCAGCACCAACATGAGGAACGCAGCCAGGCTTTGCGCGCTTTGCTGATGGCCCCGTTGATGACACCGGCCCATGCCGAGTTTGCGGCAGTGCGCCGCCATGCCGACGATCTGCGCGCCTGGTTTGCCCGCGAAACTGGCTGGGCGTTGCACATCGAACGCGACTGCGCCCGGCTTTACAAACGCCCGGCCGATCTGGTTGACGCGAGCCGTGGTCTGCCCGGCTATGACAGCCGACGCTATGTGCTGCTGTGCCTTGCCTGCGCTGTGCTCGAACGCGCCGATCCGCAGATCACGTTGCGCGTGCTGGGTGATCGACTGCTGGTGCTTGCCGCCGAGCCAAGCCTGTTGTCGTGCGGCTTCCGCTTCGCGCTGCAAGTCCAGCATGAGCGCCGTGAGTTGGTGGCAGTGTGCCGCAGCCTGCTGGAGCTCGGCGTACTACAGCGCGTAGCGGGTGACGAAGAAGGCTTCGTGCGCAGTGGTGGTGACAACAGCGTCGCCGACGCACTCTACGACGTACAGCGCCGCGTGCTGGCCGGTATGCTGGCGGCCGTACGCGGCCCATCAACCTGGAGCCCCGAAGAAGCGCCGGTGACACTTGACGAACGGTTGTCCGCGCTGGTCACGGAACACGTCGCCGACAGCGATGAAGGCCGCCGCACCGCCTTGCGTCACCAGTTGTCGCGTCGCTTGCTGGACGATCCCGTGGTCTATCTGGACGCACTCGATGCGGATCTGCGTGCATACTTCATCAACCAGCGCGGTCCGATGGCAACACGGTTGTGTGAAGCCACCGATCTCACTGCCGAACAGCGCGCCGAGGGTCTGGCCCTGGTCGATGAGGATGGCGCGTTGACCGATGTCGCCATGCCGGCCGAAGGCACCGAGGCGCATGTGACCTTGCTGGTGGCGGAATTTCTGGCCAGCCGCCACCGGGCACACGCCGACGCAGATGCCTCGATTGCCTTGAATGAGATCACGGCCTTCGTTGCTGAGGCCAAGGAACGCTACAGCACCTACTGGCGCAAATCGGCCAGGGAGCCTGGCGCGGAACACGAACTCGCCAGCAACGCATTGGAGCGGCTGAAAAAGCTACAGCTCGTGGCGTGCGATGGCGACGCTGTCCAGCCCTTGCCAGCGCTCGCCCGCTTTGCCGTTGGCGAGACCGAGATCAAACGGCCATCAAGCAAAGCACAGAATTCCCTATTCGACGCAACATGAGTATCCCGGACAAACCCACTTTGCCTACGCCCGACCGCGCCCGCTGGCAACCCCTGCGGCTCGGCCTAGTCGAACTTTTTCACTACGACAGCGAGGAATTTTGGTTCCGCGATGGTCACCTGCTGCTGCGCGGCAACAACGGCACCGGCAAATCCAAGGTGCTGTCGCTCACGCTACCC
>DIVK01000075.1:26081-45842 GCA_002422455.1 Rhodoferax sp. UBA6134 | reverse complement strand
CGCTGTCACCCAAGGGGAAAATGCAGCCCACGCGCGGGGCTGGACTCAAGCACCTGATGGTCTTTTTGCCAGACTGTCAAATACCGGCGAAAATGGCGGCTCAGTCCCGTCCGCAATCCGGCGGGGATTTTCCTCCTTGTTTGCGCGATTCATGTTCCCTTTTTCTGCCCTCCATAAAACTGCCGAAGCCTCTGAAGTGACACCCATGTCAGCCAAAATCCATGATCCCCACCCGCTGGACGGGCTGACGGGAGGCGCATTTTCCGCCCAAACTTCGGGTGAACGCACGGCTCGAATCCGCGACTGGCTGGCTGGTGCGCCCAGCGCCGAGCAGATGCAGGCCGTCTTCAAGGAGCTCAGTGGCAAGGACAAGGGTGCTGCAAAACTGCTGCGTGAAAAGCTGGATGAAATCAAGCGCAGCAAGACCCAGGAGTCCATCGCGCAAGAGTGGGCCGACAAGGCGCAGGCATTGCTGACAGTGGCCAAGCTCAACATTGCCGATGCCCTGGCCTGGCAGCGGGATGCCGCCAGGGCGGGCGCCCCGTTGAGCCGGGAGCCGCTGGCGACACTCAGGGGCCAGCTTAGCGAGCGGGTGAAGGTTATTGAAGACTTGCAGCATCGGGTTCAGGTGCAGCGCGAGGCTGCGGTGTTGCTGGCCCAGCGCATTGAGGTGCTGTCCACCAAGCCGTGGCGTGATGCGCAGGCGGCGCTGGAAGGTTTGCACGGCGACGTGGACCACTGGCAGGTGCAGGCTTCGTTGTTGTTGAACGATGCCAACTGGCCCAGCGTGGAGGCCAGGTTTCCACCGCTGCTGGAGGCTTCAAAAACCCAGCTGTTGGTGGTGTGGGATGCTTTCAAGGCTGCGTTGGCACAAGCCGAGGCCGCTGCCAGTGACGGCGCTGCGTCTTTGCCGCCGGTGCCGGTGTGGGCGGATGAACTGCGCCTGGCGCGGGGTGTTCCGCTGGAGGCTGTAGCCAAGCTGCAAAAGCCAAAGATTGATCCTGAAGTCAAGGCGAAAGCGGTATCAACAGTGCGTGAGTCGCTATCAAAATTGGAGCAGGAAATTGCCGAGGGGCACGGCAAAGCCAGTGCCGGCGCTGCCGCTGCCTTGCGCAACGCGCTCAAGGAATATGGCAAGCTCATTGACGGCAAGCTGGAGAATCAGGCCCATGCCGCCCTGGCGGCGGCGGGTGAACTGGAGGGCTGGCAGCGCTGGCGCGCCGACCAGTTGCGCGAAGAACTGGTGAGCAAGGCGGAGGGTCTGCTCAATCGCCCCGAGGGGCAGGCCGTGGGCGGGCGCAAGATGCAGGAAAGCCTGCGCGCGCTGCGTGAGCAGTGGAAGCAGGTTGACCAGGGCGGTGTGCCCAACCACGGTTTGTGGAAGCGCTTTGACGATGCCTGTAATGAAGCCCACAAGGTGGTGGAAGTCTGGCTGGAGAAGGTCAAGGCCGAGTCGGCCGAGCACCGGGCGCAGCGTCTGGCCCTGATTGATGAACTCAAAGCCTGGGCTGAGGCCAACCCGGTGGCGCTGGACGACGACTGGAAAGGCTTTAATCGCCTGCTGCATCAGTTTGCCGACCGTTGGCGTGATGCGGGGCACGTGGGCGAAAAGATTTTTGCTGAACTGCAGCCCCTCTGGAAAGCTGCCATCAGCGCCGCAGCCGCACCGCTGGAGACTTTACAAAAACGCAGCCTGGTAACGCGCCAGGCCATGATTGAGGAGGCAAAAGCGTTGGGTGCGGAACCTGTGCTGCGCATTGCCGCGGTCAAGGCCCTGCAGCAGCGCTGGCAGGCCGAGGCCCATGGCGTTCCCATGGAGCGGCGCCAGGAACAAAAGCTGTGGGATGCTTTTCGCAAGCCGATTGACGACGCCTTCAGCCGCAAGACGGCGCAACGTGAGCAGGCCGACGCCGCCTTGGGCGAGCGTGATCGCGTAGTGCTTGATGCCGCCAAAGCACTGCAAGCGGCCAATGCGTCGGGCGATGCGCACGCCATTCGGGGTGCCATGAGCGCGCTGGAGGCGGCTTTGCGCGGCCAGGCGCAGGCTCAGGCGGCGGTGCAGGCCGCCGCGGCGGCGGATGCATCAACCATGGTGTCAGTTCCGGCGGAATCTTCGGTGGTTGCTGCTGAAACTGTAGCTATCAAAGAAATTCCTGATGCGGCTGTAGCGACTCAAGCCGGTGCCGAAGAGGACGTGGCGGAGTCGGCGGCAGCAGCGCCGGCGGCACCCGCCAAGGCCGCGCCCAAGCCGGTGGTGGCGGTGCGCGGTGACGACCGGCCCGGCATGAAAAAAACCGAGCCCGCGTCTGTGGGGCGTGGTGGCAAGTTCGGGGAGCGCAAAGAGGGTGGTCGGGATGGTTTGCGAGGGGGTGCCAGGGATGTCGGCCGCGGCCCGCGCGATGTCCGGTTTGCCGCTCGTCCGGATGAGCGGGGCTCACGTCGCGAGGGTGCGCCGGGAGTCTGGCAGGAAGCACCGCGTTTGGGCGACACGGCCTTCCGCGCCCAACGTGACGCTCTGGAGCAAGCCCAACTGGCCCTGCGCAAACTTGCGGCACAGGCGCACGGTGAGGCACTGACCCATCTGCTGGCCGCGTGGGAGCACCGTGATGTCGCCCAAGTGCCAGCGGCGCAGGAACTGGGCCACCGCGTCACGGCGGCTACCCGCAGTGCCTGGACCAAGGCGCTGGCGCAGGCGCCTGTGGGCGATGCCGGCACGGCGCTGCTGCGGCTGGAGATGGCGGCGGAAACTCCGACGCCCGCGGAGCACCTGAGTGCCCGCCGCCTGCTGCAGTTGCAATTGCTGACCAAACGCAACGATCCGGCACCGCCCCAAACCTGGGGGCAGGATGCCGCCAGCGTGCTGGCCAGCGCTTTTGACGCGGCTTATGCGCGCCGGCTGCAAAACGTGCTGAAGGTGTTGCTTAAATCCTGATTCGGCAGGGGGGCGAGGCCACACTCAAACGCAGGACCTCGGCGCGTGGCGGTGTGGCGGCGGCGTCCCAGTCGCTCAGCACGATGCGACGCAGACCCTTCGTCAGGTCATGATCGGCCGGTTTGTGGGTGTGGCCGTGAATCAGGGTCGAGGCCTGGGCTGTCTGCAGCCAGTCGCAAGCGGACGCCTGGTCGACGTCGGTATACGGCACTCCGTTGCGTTTGCGCATTTCGCTTTGTGCGCGCAGCGCATGCCCGACGTCCTGGCGCCGGGCCAGCGGTTGGCTGAGGAAGTCCTGCTGCCATTGCGCATGGCGCACCTGGGTTCGGAACTGCATGTATTCGGTGTCATCCAGACACAGGGCGTCACCATGGGACAGCAGCCAGCGCTGTCCGGCAAAGCCCAGCACGGCCGGGTCGTCCAGCAGGGTCATGCCGCAGGCTTGGGCAAAGGCCGGACCCAGCAGAAAGTCGCGGTTGCCATGCATGAAGAAAACGTCAAGCCGCTGGGCGGCGGTCTTGAGAATCTGCGCGCAGCGGGCTTCAAAACCGGGGCCCTGCTCCGGGGCGCCGGCCGTGCCGTGGAGCACGTCGTCACCGACCCAGACTTCAAACAGATCACCCAGGATGAACACGGCATCAGCCGGTGTGGTTTGCATGAACGTTTGCCAGACGCTGAAAGTGGCCGCCTCGCTGGCCTGCAAGTGCAGGTCGGAGATGAAGTCAATGGTGTGCCAGTGAGGTGGCGCCTGCAGCACCGCCCACGGCGGCACAACGGTGTGCGCCGTGATCCGGGGCGTTGCGGGGGGCATATGTCAGAGTGCCACGGCCTTGTCGATGACCACGTCCTCAACGGGAACGTCATCGTGGTAGCCCCGGCGGGCGGTCTTGACAGCCTTGATCTTGTCGACCACCTCGGTGCCGTCAATGACTTTGCCGAACACGGCGTAGCCCCAGCCCTGGGCTGAAATGGCGGTGTGGTTGAGGAAGGCGTTGTCGGCCACGTTGATGAAAAACTGCGCGGTGGCGGAGTGCGGGTCGCCGGTGCGGGCCATGGCCACGGTGTAGTTGAGGTTTTTCAGGCCGTTGTTGGCCTCGTTGTCGATTGGCTTGTCGCCTTTCTTTTCCTTCATGCCCGGCTCCATGCCGCCGCCTTGCACCATGAAGCCGGGGATGACGCGGTGAAAGATGGTGTTGTTGTAGTGGCCTTTGTTCACGTAGTTCAGGAAATTGGCAACCGTTTTGGGTGCCTTGTCCTGGTCGAGTTCAAGCGTGATGACGCCGTAATTGGCAATGTGGAGTTCGACTTTGGGGTTGCTCATGATTTATTTCACCAAGGTGGCAGAGTTGACGAGGATAGGGGTTTGGGGAACGTCGGACGGGAACGGGCCAGCGGCGCCGGTGGGGCTGGTCTTGATTTTCTGGATCACCTCCATGCCGCTGACGACCTTGCCAAACACCGTGTAGCCAAACAATTGTGGCGCATTCACCAGATTGGCACGCGGTGTGTTTTCATAAACCCGGCCCTGGTACTCGAAACGGGGCACCGGGTCGCCCGGCGGGATCGGGGTCGGGTCCAGAAACGCATTGTCCTTGACGTTGATGAAAAACTGCGCGGCGGCGGAGTGGGGGTCGCTGGTGCGGGCCATGGCCAGTGTGCCTACGACGTTTTTCGGACCGCCTTTGGCGAGTGCCTCGCGGCCTTCGTGCCGGATGGGGGGCCGGGTTTTTTTCTCGGCGTATCTGGCGTCAAAACCGCCCCCCTGCACCATGAAGTTTTCGATCACGCGGTGAAAGAGGGTGCCGTCGTAGTGCTTGTCCTTGACGTACTGCAAAAAGTTTTCCACCGTCCGGGGCGCCTTGTCCGGGTAGACCTCGACCACAAAGTCGCCGGCGCTGGTGGCGAATCTGACCCGGGGGGCTTCTTGTGCCTGCGCCCTTGTTGCCACGAAAAGCAGTGCCGATGCCGCAATCAATGCGGGGGCCAGTCCTGGAAACCTTTTAAAGTTCATCCGATGACTCCTTCAAAAAATATTTTCCACTGATTGTTTTGCCGGGCCCAGTATTGGCGCTTGGTCGTGCCGGTGCGGGTGCCGTTGGCCACTTCGCCAAAAGTGACGACCATGGTGTCGGTGGTATCCGTCCAGCGCAGGAAGGATAGATCTTTGAGCTGGATGGGGTGTCCGCGCATCTTGTCCAGTTCACTGCGCAGGGAGGGGGTCCATTCGGCCAGTGTTTTGCCGTTGCTGGTGAAATCCGGGCTGTAAAAATTCAATAGCAGGTCCATGTTGCCGCTGGACTTGGCGTTTTGCCATGCTGCCAGGGTGTCTTCAAACGATTTGCTGCCGGCGCGGGCATTGTCCGGCGTGACCCATTGCAGGCGTTGTGAGATGACGACCGGCGTGGTCCGGACTTCGACGGTCCGGACGATCTGCGCCAGATCCGGATTGGCCAGCACGACGCAGCCGTCCGTGGCCAGCGGTGGGCGCGAAAACTGGCCGGGTGGCGTGCCGTGCAGCCAGATGCCGCTGCCTGTTTTGCCGCGTTTACTGTCGAGCACGTTGGGATAGCTGATGGGCAAGGCCCCTGAGCCGTAAAATTCTTTCAGCGACTTGGGGTCAAGATTGCTGGTGATGAAGTAAATGCCCAAGGGGGTGCGCAGGTCGCCTTCGGCTGTTTTTTCCACACCGGATTTTCCGACCGAGACGTAATAGTCGGCGATCAGTGTCAGTCCGGTGGGCCGGTTTTCAAACAGGTAAAGGCGTGCGCGGGAGGCATCGACCGCAATGGCGTGTTTGTTGCGGGGTGACAACGCCAGAAATTGCGCAGGGATGCTCCCCGGCGGGGGGCGCTCACGCAGGGCCTTCAGGCGCATCCGGGACTCATCATGCAGCTCGTTCAAGACGGGCGTCGCTGTTTTGAGCAGGGCATCCGGCACGTCCCCCATGGTTCGGACCGAGCGTGCGCGTGCTGCCAGCAGGTCGCCATACAGCAACTGGGCCAGTTGAAAGTGCGGGTAATCCTGTACCAGACTTTCGGTTTTGAGCAGGGCCTGGTGGCCCTGCGCACGGGCCACGAGATGGTAGATATGAATCAGGCGTGCTTCCGCAGAACCGGACCCGGCCGGATTTGTGTCGGGTATGGGCAGGGACTGGAAGGGGATTGCGGGAGCGTCGTTGGAGCTGGCGTGTTCGCTGATGGATGGCTTGCCCGTTGACGTCAGCATGACGGTCGTTGCGAAAATGAGCAGCAGGGAAAAAAAATACCGCGTCACGGGGGCATCAGGAAGGGGAAAGAGAAAAACAGCAGCGTTGGCGGCATTGACCGTGTCCGCGTGTGAGCATCAGTTTTCTGTGGATTCCCTGACGATGAGCCAGCGGTTGCCGGTTTTGAGCAGGTCGAGCGTCTTGCGGCTGGAGATGGTCAGTGTGTCAGCTCGGTAGTTTTGGCGGAATTTGACAACTGCCTTGTTGCCGTTGAGCGTGACCGTCAGGTTTTCCAGCCTGACGCTGATGCTGGACTTGCCGACAATGCGTTGGCGACGTTCTTTTTCCCAGGCGCTGCGCGATTGTTTCGCCGCGGGGGTGAATTCCTTGCCGTAGGCACCCAGGTAGGCGGATACGTCCTTGCTGGCCCAGGCTTTGGCCCAGGCTCTCACCGCCGCCTCGGCCTCTCTGGCCGGGTCGTCGCTGGCCGCCGGTTTGACGGGTGCCGCGCTTGGGGCTGTGTCTGGCCTGGCTGCTGTCGACGCTGGTGCCGCAGCGGCAGGACGCTGAATCTTGACGCTGGGGTTGACCAGTTCGCGAATGAGGGCCAGCTTGGGCTGCACGCCGGCGTTACTGTTGTCCAGTTGCAGCGCCTTGCGGTAGGCCTGGCTGGCGAGTTGGGTGTACACGTCACCGAGGTTTTCGTGCGCCGTAGCGTAGCTCGGGTTGGTGCGGATGGCCATCTCCAGTGCGGCGCGCGCCTTGTCGTACTGGTTTTGCCCGGCGTAGAGAACGGCCAGGTTGTTGTACGGCTCGGGCAGCTCGGGGTAGTCTTCGGTCAGTTTGGTGAAGGTGGCGATGGCCTCGGACTGCCTGCCTGCATCGCGTTGAATCACGCCCTTGAGAAAGCGCATCTGCGGGTCGTTTGGTTTGGCGGCAAGGTAGGCGTCGGCCCTGTTCAGTGCTTCGGGCAGTTTGCCGGCGCGCAGCAATTGGTCGACATTGCCGTACTCGTCGGCGCGGGCCACGCCAGTCAGGCAAGCCGCGACCAGTGCGAGCAGGTGAAGAGCGGTGAAAACGATTGAGCGGGCGTGCTTCATGGAGCCTTTTGATTCGTATCGGGAGAATGCCTGCCGCGGGTGACTGGTCGGCAGGGCTTTATACTGAGCCGGATTGTAGCCTAGGGGGTGCTTTTCAGCGCCTTCATAATTACCCGCCCATTTGCAGTTTTTGCCGAGGCTGGCATCAGGTCGAGTACCCGGATACTGCTGTTTGAAATATTCATGAGTTTGCGCATTTACAACACGCTGTCGCGTGCATTGGAACCCTTGTCGCCGCTGGAGCCCGGTCACGTGCGAATGTACGTTTGCGGCATGACGGTTTATGACCTGTGTCATCTGGGTCATGCCCGCTCCATGGTGGCGTTCGACGTGGTGCAGCGCTGGCTCAAAGCCAGCGGCTTGCGGGTGACTTATGTGCGCAATGTCACGGACATTGATGACAAGATCATCAGGCGTGCGCTGGAAAACGGTGAAACCATCCGTTCCCTGACTGATCGCATGGTGGAGGCGCTGCATCAGGACGCCGATGCCCTGGGCGTTGAGCGTCCCACCCATGAACCCCGGGCCACCGAGTTTGTGCCGCAGATGTTGAGTCTGATTGACCGGTTGGCGCAAAAGGGGCTGGCCTACCAGTCGCCCACGGGCGACGTGAATTACGCAGTGCGTAAGTTTCCCGGCTACGGCAAACTCAGCGGCAAGTCGCTGGACGAGCTGCGCGCGGGCGAACGGGTGGCGGTGCTGGATGGCAAGGAGGATCCGCTGGATTTTGTGCTGTGGAAAACGGCCAAGCCGAGCGAGCCGACGGATGCGCAGTGGGACAGTGTTTATGGCAAGGGCCGTCCGGGTTGGCACATTGAGTGTTCGGCCATGTGCGGGCAGATGCTGGGCGAGACGGTTGATATTCATGGCGGTGGCGCCGATCTGCAGTTCCCGCACCATGAGAACGAGATCGCCCAGAGTGAGGGGGTCAGCGGCAGACCGTTGGCCAGGCTCTGGATGCACAATGGCTTTGTGACGCGTGACAATGAAAAAATGTCCAAGAGTCTGGGCAACTTTTTCACCATCCGTGACATTCTGGCCCGCTATGACGCGGAAACCATTCGTTTTTTCATCATCCGGGCGCATTACCGCAGTGCGTTGAATCACAGTGATGCGCATCTGGACGATGCCCGCAATTCACTCAGGCGCCTGTACACCGCACTGTCTCTGCTTACCCCGGCACCGTCAGTCATTGACTGGGCCGATCCCTTTGCCGCGCGCTTCAAGGCGGCCATGGACGAAGATTTCGGCACGCCCGAGGCGGTGGCGGTACTGTTCGATCTGGCGTCTGAAGTCAACAAGACCCGGTCGACCGAACTGGCGGGCCTGCTCAAGGCGCTGGGTGCTTGCATCGGTTTGCTGCAAGACGATCCGCAGGTATTTTTGCGGGCCGGCGCGGCGCTGGACGAGACGACAATTACCGCTTTGATCGCGCAGCGTGTGGCGGCCAAAGCGGCCCGAAATTTTACCGAGGCGGATCGCATTCGCCAGGATCTCGCGGCCCAGGGTATCGTCCTCAAGGATTCGCCCGCCGGCACCCGTTGGGAGGTGAAGCAATGACGTGTGCGGCAGTTGTTTGGGGCGTGAAAACAGGGCGATGGAAGTTATGAAAAAAACAGCGAAGGTGGATACAACGCCGCCCTACTGGGAGGATGCCTGCAAGCACCTGATGAAAAAGGACCGGGTGATGAAGCGGTTGATCCCCCAATTTGGGGACGCCTGTTTGCAAACCCGTGGTGATGCCTTCGTCACGTTGGCGCGCAGCATTGTGGGACAGCAGATTTCGGTCAAGGCGGCCCAGACCGTATGGGACCGCTTTGCGCTGCTGTCGAAAAAGATAACGGCCGGCAATGTGCTCAAACTCAAGGTGGACGACATGCGGGCCGCCGGTTTGAGTGTGCGGAAAGTTGAATATCTGGTGGATCTGGCCCTGCACTTTGACAATGGGGCCGTGCATGTTCAGTCGTGGGAGACCATGGATGACGAGATCATCATCGACGAGTTGACGGCCATTCGGGGTATTGGCCGCTGGACGGCCGAGATGTTTTTGATTTTTCACCTGATGCGCCCCAACGTGCTGCCGCTGGATGACGTGGGTTTGCTCAAGGGCATCAGCCAGAGTTATTTTTCGGGCGACGTGGTCAGTCGCAGCGATGCCCGCGAAGTGGCCGCTGCCTGGGCACCCTATTGCAGCGTGGCAACTTGGTATATTTGGCGCTCCCTTGATCCGCTGCCAGTAAATTATTGACAACTTGCGGGACAGACCGCGGCGACACGCAGGGCGCAAGCTCTGTCCTCACCCATTTAGGAGTAGTTTGTGGCCAAGAAAACATTTCTCGATTTCGAGACCCCCATTGCCGAGCTTGAAAACAAGATTGAAGAGTTGCGCTACGTGCAGACGGAGTCGGCGGTGGATATTTCGGCCGAAATTGAGCAATTGGCGAAGAAGAGTCAGCAGCTCACCAAAGACATCTACAGTGACCTGACGCCCTGGCAAATCACCAAAATTGCCCGTCATGCCGAGCGTCCCTACACGTTGGATTACATCAATGAAATCTTCACCCATTTCGTGGAGATGCACGGTGACCGGCATTTTGCCGACGACTTGAGCGTGGTCGGTGGTCTGGCGCGCTTTAACGGCACCCCCTGCATGGTGCTGGGCCAGCAAAAAGGGCGCGATACCAAAGAACGGGGCTTGCGCAACTTTGGCATGAGTAAGCCCGAGGGTTATCGCAAGGCGTTGCGGCTCATGAAAACCGCTGAAAAATTCAAGTTGCCGGTGTTCACCTTTGTCGACACGCCCGGCGCCTACCCCGGTATTGATGCCGAGGAGCGTGGCCAGTCGGAGGCCATCGGGCGTAATATCTTCGAGATGGCGCAGCTCGAAGTTCCCATCATCACCACCATCATCGGCGAGGGGGGATCGGGCGGTGCCCTGGCGATTTCCGTTGCGGACCAGGTGCTGATGTTGCAGTATTCGATTTATTCCGTGATCAGCCCCGAAGGCTGTGCTTCCATCCTCTGGAAAACGTCGGACCGGGCGCAGGATGCTGCGGACGCGCTGGGCATCACCGCGCATCGCCTCAAAGCTTTGGGTGTGATCGACAAGATCGTCAACGAGCCGGTGGGGGGGGCGCACCGCGATTACAAGCAGATGGCTGCTTTTCTTAAACGTGCCTTGACCGATGCCTACCGTCAGGTCAGTGATCTCAAGGTCAAGGACTTGCTGGACCGTCGCTACGATCGTCTGCAAAGCTATGGCCGGTTCACCGATATCAAGGCTGCGGCCAAATAGCGCGGGGCCGGGCGACGCTTGGGCGGCCAGGGTGTGACGGCGACGCTGGTCGACGCGATGGCCGCTTTTTCGCCTGTCTTGCCGCTGGCGGTGGCTTTCAGTGGCGGGGCCGATTCCACGGCCCTGTTGTTGGCCTGTGCCGAGAAGTGGCCGGGGCAGGTGCATGCGGTCCATGTTCATCATGGCATACAGGCCGCAGCCGATGATTTTGAGCGCCATTGCCAGGTTGTGTGCGCGCAGCTTCAGGTGCCGTTGCTGGTCCGACGGGTGGACGGCCGCCACGCACCAGGACAAAGCCCGGAAGACGCGGCGCGGCGTGCCCGGTACAAGGCTTTTGAGGCGCTAGCCCTTGAAGAATACACGCAGCATGCCATCAAGAACATGGCCATTGCGCAGCATGCCGATGACCAGGTCGAGACAATTTTGCTGGCCCTGAGCCGGGGCGCTGGTTTGCCCGGCCTGAGCGCCATGCCGGCGACCTGGGTGCGGGCGGGGATCACCTACCACCGGCCACTGCTGCGGGTGCGTGTCTCCGACATCCGCTCCTGGCTCGCCGGTCGTGGCATGGGTTTTGTCGCAGACCCGAGCAATGCCGATGAGGGGTTCACCCGCAACCGCATTCGCGCGCGCGTGCTGCCCGCGCTGGAGGCGACTTTTCCGCAATTTCGTGACACCTTTGCCCGCAGTGCCATGCACGCTGCACAGGCCCAGACGGTGTTGCTGGAGGTGGCGGTGCAAGACCTGGCGCAGGTGGGTTCTCCGCCCGTGATTGTTCAGGTTCAGCGCCTGAGCCGTCCCCGGCAGGCCAACGTGCTGCGGCACTGGCTGAACAGCACCTGCAAGGTGGTACCCAGCACGGCGCAACTGGACGAACTGCTGGATCAGGTTGCGGCCTGCACCACACGCGGACACCGTATCCGCATCAAGGTCGGCACCGGCTTTGCCGAGCGCAGGGGCGCGGTACTGCATTGGTACAATCCCAGGGTTTTGCTCTGAAAATTCCTCCAATGGCATTGATTGTTCACAAATACGGCGGCACGTCGATGGGTTCGACCGAGCGCATCCGCAATGTCGCCAAACGCGTCGCCAAGTGGGCGCGTGCCGGCCACCAGATGGTGGTTGTTCCTTCCGCCATGAGCGGTGAAACCAACCGTTTGCTGGGCCTGGCCAAAGAGCTGGCCCCCGGCAGGGCGACCGACGCTTACAGCCGCGAACTCGACATGCTGGCGGCCACCGGTGAGCAGGCTTCCAGCGCCCTGCTGGCCATCGCCTTGCAAGCCGAGGGCATGGCCTCGGTCAGCTACGCGGGCTGGCAGGTGCCGATTCGCACCAACAGCGCCTACACCAAGGCCCGCATCGAGTCGATTGATGATCAAAAGGTGCGTGCCGATCTGGGCGCCGGCCGGGTGGTCATCGTCACCGGCTTTCAGGGGTTGGACGAACTGGGCAACATCACCACGCTTGGGCGCGGTGGTTCGGATACCTCGGCCGTGGCCGTGGCTGCCGCCCTGAAGGCCGAAGAATGCCTGATTTACACCGACGTCGATGGCGTCTACACCACTGACCCGCGCGTGGTGCCTGAAGCCCGCCGCCTCAAGACGGTGAGTTTTGAGGAGATGCTGGAGATGGCCTCCATGGGCTCCAAGGTGCTGCAAATCCGCTCGGTGGAGTTTGCCGGGAAATACAAGGTCAAGCTGCGCGTCCTGAGCAGTTTTACCCCCTGGGACATTGACATCAATGAGGAAGCCGCCTCCGGCACCCTGATTACTTTTGAGGAAGACGAACATATGGAGCAAGCCATTGTTTCCGGCATTGCGTTCAACCGCGATGAAGCCAAAATTTCCGTGTTGGGCGTGCCCGACAAGCCCGGCATTGCCTACCAGATTCTCGGTGCCGTGGCGGATGCCAATATTGAAGTCGATGTCATCATCCAGAACATCAGCAAAGATGGCAAGACCGACTTCAGCTTTACCGTGAATCGTGGCGACTATGCCAAAACGGTGGACTTGCTCAAAGAGAAGGTGTTGCCAGGTCTGGGGGCACAGGAAGTGGTGGGCGATACCAAAATATGCAAGGTGTCCATCGTGGGCATTGGTATGCGCAGCCACGTGGGCGTGGCCAGCAGGATGTTCCGTGTTCTGAGCGAGGAAGGCATCAACATCCAGATGATTTCCACCTCCGAGATCAAGACCTCCGTGGTCATTGATGAAAAATACATGGAACTGGCCGTGCGCGCCCTGCACAAGGCCTTTGATCTGGACCAGCCGCCCATTTGAAAAAACGGCGCAGACTCGTGAGATAATATGCGCTGTCCAGGAAACGTGACCGAGTGGCCGAAGGTGCTCCCCTGCTAAGGGAGTATGGGGTGTAGAGCCTCATCGAGGGTTCGAATCCCTCCGTTTCCGCCAAACCTAAAAAAACCTTTGCAAAACAACAACTTGCAAGGGTTTTTTTTCGCCTGTCCCAAGTTGAGATGAGGATTTTGGGACAGAAAAACACCCTAAAACATCGTTCAAATGTCCCCGAGTGTCCCCGAGTGTCCCCGTTTTGTCCCCGTTTGTAAGTTTTGACTGAAATCCAAGTTTTTTGACGGTAATGCGGATTTTTTGGCGATGCTTTCAACCCGCGCTCTATTCGTTGAACCAAGCCAATCCTGCAGAACGCCCGGATTGTCTTGTCCCATTCGGGTAACGATCGCTATCGCAACATCCGAAGTCCGGGTTCAACTCATTGGGGATGTCGTTCGACAACCCCAGCCGTAAGGCTAGCCCCTGGACGACGCTCAATCGGCGCCGACAGGCATCGAAAAAGTGCCTGAAAATTCGCTTTTTCATCTGCTATCCGGTAAGTTGGGTTGCCAGCACCTTGTCGATGCGCTTGCCATCCAGGTCCATCACCTCAAATTGCCAGTCTGCGCATTCGATGCGTTCGCCCGTCGTTGGCAGGTGGCCCGACACCGACATGAGCAGACCGGCCACGGTGTTGTAGCGGCCGCGGTCTTCCTCCGGCAGCTCGTCCAGCCCCAGCCGGACCTTGAGCTCGCTCACCGGCATCAAGCCGTCGAGCAGCCATGAGCCGTCGTCGCGTTGCGTGGCCCAGGCATCAATCTGCGCGCCCGGCTGCAATTCACCGGTGATGGCTTCCAGCAGGTCGCGTGGCGTCAGCAAGCCCTGCACCACGCCATATTCGTCCACCACCAGTACAAAACGGCCCGCCTTGGCACGGAATTGTTCCAGCAACTCCATGCCGCTCAAAGTTTCGGGCACAAAAGAGGCAGGGGTGGCGTACGTCTCGACCGTGCCCGGCGCATTGGCGCCCAATTCCAGCAGCCGAGCGATGCTGATGATGCCCACCACGTCATCGAGTGAGCCACGGCATACCGGATACCAGGAGTGGGCGCCTTTTTGGCCGCCGGTTCCAGCAAAAACTAGACTTTCCGCCACCGTGCTTGTGGCATCAAGCCACTCCACGTCAGTTCGCGGCACCATCAGGGAAGTCAATGGTCGGTCATCGAGCTGAAACACGTTTTGCACCATTTGATGCTCATGCTGTTCGATGACGCCTGCGTCCACACCCTCTTCCAGACTGGCGGTAATCTCTTCCTCGGTCACCGCCCGGGCCGCATTGGTATCGATGCGCAACAGCCGGAGAACCGCCGCCGTGGTGCTGGCAAGCAATTTCACAAACGGCCTGGCAGCGGTGGCCAGCCACAGCATGGGGCGCGCCATTCGGCACGCCACCGACTCAGGATGCAACTGGCCGATGCGCTTGGGTACCAGTTCGCCAAAGATGATGGTGGTGAAGGTGATGAGCGTGACCACGATGGCGGTGGCGGAAATGGCGGCGGCTTTGTCGGAGGCGCCCCAGCCGTGCAGCCATGCCGCGACGCCTTCACTGAAGGCTGCTTCCCCCACAATGCCGTTGAGCACGCCGATGGAGGTGATGCCGACCTGCACCGTTGACAAAAACTGGTTCGGGTTGCCCAGCAGCGTGAGCGCCGCCTGCGCTCCTTTGTCACCGGCTTCGGCCATCGCGCTCAACCGCGTCCTGCGGCTTGCTGCCAGTGCCAATTCCGACATGGCAAACACGCCGTTGAGCAGGGTCAGGAAAACAATCAGCAAAAATTCCATGAGGCAGGAGCGAAAATAAACACCATGGCACTCTACCTTATTGGCGATGTGCAGGGTTGCGACAGCGCCTTGCAGCGGTTGCTGAATGAAATTTCGTTCTCGTCAAGCCGGGATACGCTCCACATGCTGGGCGATCTGGTCAACCGCGGGCCGGATTCAGCCGGCGTGCTGCGCCGCCTGATGGGCTATGGCGCGGCGGCTCAGTGTGTGTTGGGCAACCACGATTTGCATCTGCTGGCCGTGGCTCATGGTGCGCGCAAGCCACATCGCAATGACACGCTGAGCGGCGTGCTGGAGGCGTCCGACCGGTCAGCGATGCTGGAGTGGCTCACGGCCCAACACATGGCGCTGCACGCGAAGGTCGATGGGCATGAGGTGTTGATGGTCCATGCCGGCGTCCTGCCTTCATGGACGGCGGCTAAAACAATGGCATTGGCAAGCGAGGTGGAGTCCGTTCTGCGCGGCCCGGCACTGGGCGATTTTTTGCATCAGATGTATGGCGATGAGCCTGCGACGTGGAGTGACGGCCTGACAGGGCCGGCCCGGCTGCGCGTCGTTGTAAATGCCCTTACGCGGCTGAGATTCTGTGATGCGCAGGGACGAATGGAATTTGCCAGCAAGGAAGGTGTTGCGGCCACACCGTCAGGTTATCTGCCGTGGTTCGACGTGCCGGGTCGGCAGACCGCCAACGTCACAGTGGCGTTTGGTCACTGGTCCACTCTGGGTCGGCTCGATCGGACCGATGTTCTTGCGCTGGACACCGGTTGTGTGTGGGGTGGTTGTCTGAGCGCCATTCGTCTGGGAGACGCGGGGGCGAGCGCTGTCACCGGCACACTTGCGCAAAAGATTTTTCAGGTCAGGTGCGAGCAGGCGCAAAAACCCGGATGAAAATTCGGCGTAACACCCGGGTCAAAAATTACGCGGACTTGAACAGCGCCGCAACCCGGCGTTTGGGCTTGATGTTGGCTGAGATGCTGCGTGCGCCGTGCCGCACGGCCGTCGCGGCCTCCCAGGACGGCGGGGTCTCTGGGGCTGGTGCCGGCTCGTAGGGCTTGTCAAAGAAGGGGTCGCGTGGCGCCGGCGCCGGACGCGAGTAATTGCGCCGGGGAGGGCGCTCCTGGCGGGCATACTGCCCCTCGTGCGCCACGTCATGCATGGCGCCGGAGCGGTGACGGACCTGACGCGAATCATCCTGTGCGCCTTCGGCATACATGCGACGGCCATCGTTGATGCGTCCCTGTTTGCGAATGTCCGGCACGTCTTCATCGAATTCGATGGCTTCGAGTTCGATCTTGCTCTTGATGAGCTTTTCAATATCGCCCACCAGACGGGCATCGCTCTTGGACACAAACGTGACCGCCAGGCCCGAGGCGCCGGCGCGGCCGGTGCGGCCGATGCGGTGCACATAGTCTTCGGCATTGAAGGGTACGTCAAAGTTGAACACCGCCGGCACGTCCTTGATGTCCAGCCCGCGTGCGGCCACGTCGGTGCAGACCAGCAAGTCAACCTCGCCTTTCTTGAAGGAGTCAAGGGCTTTCAAACGCTCATCCTGGCTTTTGTCACCGTGCAGGGCGGTGGTTTTCAGGCCTTCGCGTTCCAGCGAGCGGGCCAGCCGGGCACAGCCTAGCTTGCTGTTGACGAACACGAAAGCCTGCTTCATGTCGCGCTGCTTCAGGATCTGGTGCAGGGCGTGGCGCTTGTCGTCGTCGCCCACGCTGTAGAAGTGTTGCTCCACGGTGGAGGCAGTGGCGTTGGAGCGGGCCACTTCAATCGTCACCGGGTCTTGCAGGTAGCTGCTGGCCAGGCGCTTGATCTCGGGTGAGAAGGTGGCGCTGAACAGGAGCGTGATGCGCTGCTTGGGCAGGTAACTCAGGATGCGCTGCAGGTCAGGCAGGAAGCCGATGTCGAGCATGCGGTCGGCCTCGTCCAGCACCACGTACTCGACCTGGTTGAGTACCGCGTTCTTGGCCTCGATGTGATCGAGCAGCCGGCCCGGTGTGGCCACCAGGACTTCGACGCCTTTTTTCAGTTCCAGCGTCTGCGGCTTCATGTCCATGCCGCCAAAGACCACGGCGCTGCGCAGGTTGGTGTATTTGGCGTACAGCTTGATTTGCTGCGCCACCTGGTCGGCCAGTTCGCGCGTGGGCAGCAACACCAGTGCGCGTACCGGATGGCGGGCGGGCGAGGTGGAGCTGTTTTCGTGTTTCAGCATGCGCTGCAGCAAGGGCAGCGAGAAAGCGGCGGTCTTGCCGGTACCGGTCTGGGCGGCGCCCATCACGTCACGGCCCTGCAGCACCACGGGAATGGCCTGCGCCTGGATCGGGGTCATGGACTCGTAGCCCATTTCAGCCACGGCACGGGCCAGGGGCGCGGCCAGTTGCAACTGGGCAAAGGCCATCGGCAAGGTATCGGAGGTCAAGTCGGTCATTTATCGTCAGAGTCGGATGCTATCCATCCGATAGCTGATTGCACCCCAGAGGCTTGGGGCAAACCCTGATTATCCTCCATTCGGCCCGAATGCTGCACGCACCGGCCTGACGTGCTGTTCTCAGGCCCTGGGCAGGGTCACCCCAACTTGCCCCTGGTACTTGCCGCCGCGGTCCTTGTAGCTGGTTTCACAAACCTCGTCGCTCTCGAAGAACAGCACCTGGGCGCAGCCTTCGCCAGCGTAAATTCTGGCGGGCAGCGGTGTGGTGTTGCTGAACTCCAACGTGACGTAGCCTTCCCACTCCGGCTCAAAGGGTGTCACGTTGACGATGATGCCGCAGCGTGCGTAGGTGCTCTTGCCCAGGCAGATGGTCAACACGTTGCGCGGAATGCGGAAGTACTCTACGGTACGCGCCAGCGCGAAACTGTTGGGCGGGATGATGCAGCTGTCGCCGTGAAAATCGACAAAACTCTTTTCGTCGAAGTTCTTCGGATCCACCACCGTGCTGTGGATGTTGGTGAAGACCTTGAACTCGGGGGCGCAGCGGATGTCGTAGCCGTAGCTGCTGGTGCCATAACTGATGATTTTTTGACCGTCACGCTCGCGGATCTGGCCGGGCTCGAAGGGCTCGATCATGCCGGTGCTCTCGGCCATGCGGCGAATCCATTTGTCACTTTTGATAGCCATGGGGATGGGAACTCCTGCGTTGCCAGGATAGTAAACGTGGGGCCCGATCTTACTGTGTTGCGCATGGGCGGGATGCACCGTGGCACAATCAACCACAATGTGTCCAAAATCCCGCAAAAAGGACATTATTTGGAAATAACGGCGCTTTTGACAGTGCTTTTCAAAAACAGATTTCAGGAATTTGGTAACCATGCGGGTTTTGGCCCGACTTGTGATTCTGGTCCCGTTCAATTCATGCCACGCTACAACGCTCCTTTTGAAATTCATGTCCATGGTCAGGTGGTCTTGCGCGCCGATGTTGTTTTGGCGCAGGTGCAAGATGCCCTCAAGCCGCTGTGGAGGTATGCGGGAGCGCGCTCTCTGGCGGATGCGGCCGACAGTTCTTATGAAGACGAACCCGGCATCAAGTTTGACCCGCAGGAACACTTGCTCCAGATGTGCTGGACCGTGGCGGGCGACGATGATTTTCGTCAGGTGCTGGACGAAATGTGCATGAACCTCAACGAGCTGGCGCAGGCCGGTGCGGCAATCGAGGTTACTTTTTACGATGCGGAGTTTGATGACGAGGATGAAGAGTCGGATGCCGAGTCGCGTGATGACTTCGTCATGCTTTTCGTGGGGCCGGACCCTGCCGCCATCATGCAGGTCCAGCGCGACTTGCTGGTTCAGGACGTGGTGAACATGATGGAGCGTCATTTTGATGGCGCAGAGTTGGGTGGCGTGGTGGCCGAGATCGACAAGCTGTTCAGTCAGCGCTTTGACGACCTGGTGAGCTCTCTTCAGTTGGGCAAACCTCCGCGTGGTTCGGGGGGCGGTCACGGCGGCGCGGGGCACGGCGGTGGGCGTAAGCCGCGTCACTTGCACTAATCTTACTGTGTCATAAATTCAAACGCAGATTTACCGAATTGCAGTGCGGGCAGTGTCCCAGGATGCTTGCGAGTACGACGCCCAGTTGGAGGCGCAACGTTGTGATCGAGTTTGGCACGTGACGCTGCGCGCGCTGGACTGCCCCGAGGGACGTAATCCTTGGGAACGGCAGGCACTTGGCGTTCGATGAAGTTTTTTTTACCGCTGGCATCGCTGCCAGCCTTCAGTCGCTGTGCCATCAGGAAGCCGTACGCTGCAATGCTCAGACTGGCGTGGTGGTGAAAGCCCCGCCAACCCCGTCCTTCATAGTGGCCCAACCCCAAGTCCTGCTTCAAGTCCTGGTAATCGCGCTCGATGCGCCAGCGCATGTGCGCAGCGCGCACCAGATCGTTCAGCGCGGCGGTCTCTGGCAGAGTGGATAGATAGTATTTTTCAGGCTCGGCCTGACCTGTGGGCCACTCAATGAGCAGCCATTGCTCGGGCAAAAGGCGCGCCTTGCCTACGTTGCCCCCGGCGCAGCGTACCCTCAGCGCGGCAAAGCGGCCCGTCAGGCGCTCATTGCTGCCCTCGCGCCAGCTGATGTTC
The DNA here is from genome assembly GCA_002422455.1 of Rhodoferax sp. UBA6134. GTDB lineage: Bacteria > Pseudomonadota > Gammaproteobacteria > Burkholderiales > Burkholderiaceae_C > Rhodoferax. The sequence continues at coordinate 26,613 of DIVK01000075.1, read as the reverse complement.
TGGAATGCACTGTCGGGCAAGCCCTGCGCCAAGGTCTTGACGTTCACGGGCTGGCGTTGGGTGGTTCGTCGTGGCACCACCGGCGGACGGCCCATGCCGCTGTAGGGCTTGGGCGGTAGCGGCTCCACGCCCGGGGGCCAGACCACGACAGCAGAGGTGATACCGACCACGTAGTCCAGGCCCAGATCGGTCAGGCCCTGACGAAACGTGTAGTCGATGCCGTAGCCGGCGTCGGCCAGCACGCAGTGCCTGGGTGCGCCGTCACCGAGCAGATCGCGCAACTGTTGCAGGGCAATCTGAGGCTTGGTCGCAAACTCGATGTCTTCGGGAATCCCTGCCTTCTTCTTGCGAACAGCGTCTTCGGCCCAGCTGTGGGGCAAGTACAGTTGCCAGGCCACCGGCAGGCTGCCTTCTTCGCAGGCCAGAGAAACACTGACAGCCACTTGGCAGTTGTCCTGTTTGCCCAGTACGCCGCAGTATTGGCGGGCCACACCCACCGAATGGGTACCCTTCTTGGGGAATCCGGTGTCAT
>DIVK01000075.1:8965-25952 GCA_002422455.1 Rhodoferax sp. UBA6134 | reverse complement strand
TCAATGATGCTCATATCATGCCATAGTTTATGACATAGTAAGACTAAGGATATGCTGAACGAGTTGCCCGTTCGTTCAGCATTGCCCTGAGGCCGGTTCAGTAACCACTTGCATATTGGGTTCACCAGCTTCGGGCGCACGGCATTGCCGCGAATCGCTTAAACTTTCCTTATGCCCGGGGTGCGCTGTGGATGCGCTGAGATGGTCACCAAACCCGCGAACTTGATCCGGTTCATGCCGGCGTAAGAAGAGCCAGACTGCAATTTTCCCCTCGCCGGGTTCAGCGCTGTCTCTGTGCTCGTTTGCTTGACTGTGCTCTGGGGCGACGTGCCATATCTTCAGGAGACTTGCGATGAACGCACCCGACAAATTCAGCGAATTGATGAGCCTCACGCGTGAGTCCTTGCCGGCCTCTCGCAAAATTTATGTGCCAGGCAGCCTGGCCGGGGTTCAGGTGCCCATGCGTGAAATCATGCAGAGCAACGGTGAAGCCATCACGGTCTATGACACTTCTGGCCCCTACACCGATCCAGCCGTCACCATCGACGTGCGGCAAGGCCTGGCAGCCTTGCGTCAGAACTGGATCGAGGGCCGTGGCGACACCGAGAGCTACGCCGGACGCAAGCCCTTTGCGCTCGATGACGGCCTGAAAAATGGCGAAACCGGGATATTGGCTTTGTTGCGTGCCCAGGCCGCTGGCCTGCAGCGCACGCCGCGCCGCGCCAAGGCCGGTGCCAATGTGTCGCAGATGCACTATGCGCGCCGCGGCATCATCACGCCTGAGATGGAATATGTGGCCATCCGCGAGAATCAGAAGCTCGAATGGATGACGCAGTACTTGGGCAACGCCGAGCGCGAGGCGCGCCTGGCCGGCAACAGCTTCGGTGCCGCCATCCCGAAGGTCATGACCCCTGAATTTGTGCGCGACGAAGTGGCGCGCGGCCGCGCCATCATCCCGGCCAACATCAACCACCCGGAAGTGGAGCCGATGGCCATTGGCCGTAACTTCCTGGTCAAGATCAACGCCAACATCGGCAACTCGGCCGTCACCTCCAGCATCGAGGAAGAGGTGGAAAAGCTGGTGTGGTCCATCCGCTGGGGCGCCGACACCGTGATGGACCTCTCGACCGGCAAGAACATCCACACCACGCGCGACTGGATTTTGCGCAACTCGCCCGTGCCCATCGGCACCGTGCCGATCTACCAGGCGCTGGAGAAAGTCGGCGGCGTGGCCGAAGACCTCACTTGGGAAATCTTCCGCGACACGCTGATCGAACAGGCCGAGCAGGGCGTGGACTACTTCACCGTGCATGCCGGCGTGCGCCTGCCCTTCATCCACCTCACGGCCAACCGCGTCACCGGCATCGTCTCGCGCGGCGGCTCCATCATGGCCAAGTGGTGCATTGCACACCACAAAGAGAATTTCATCTACACCCATTTCGATGAAATGACCGAGATCCTCAAGGCCTACGACGTGAGCTACTCGCTCGGCGACGGCCTGCGCCCCGGCTCGGGCGCCGACGCCAACGACGAGGCCCAGTTCGCCGAGCTGCGCACGCTGGGCGAGCTGACGCAAAAGGCCTGGCAGCAGGACGTGCAGGTCATGATCGAAGGCCCCGGCCATGTGCCCATGCACATGGTGCAGGCCAACATGACCGAGCAGCTCAAGCATTGCCACGAGGCGCCGTTCTACACCCTGGGCCCGCTGACGACCGATATCGCGCCGGGCTACGACCACATCACCAGCGGCATCGGCGCGGCCATGATCGGCTGGTTCGGCACCGCCATGCTGTGCTACGTGACGCCCAAGGAGCACCTGGGTCTGCCGGATCGTGACGACGTGAAGGTTGGCATCATCACCTACAAAATTGCCGCCCACGTGGCCGACGTGGCCAAGGGCCACCCGGGGGTGCGGGCACGCGACGACGCGCTGTCGAAAGCGCGCTTCGAGTTTCGCTGGATGGATCAGTTCAACCTGTCGCTCGACCCGGATACGGCGCGCAACTTTCATGATGAGACGCTGCCGAAGGACTCGTCCAAGGTGGCGCATTTTTGCTCCATGTGTGGCCCGAAGTTCTGCTCCATGAAAATCTCGCAGGAGGTGCGCGACTACGCCAAACTCAAAGGAGTGAGCGAAGAGGATGCGCTGAGGTCGGGCATGGACAGCAAGTCGCAGGAGTTCAAGCAAGGCGGCGGAGAGATATACATTCCGATCAGCAAGGTGAAGTGATGGTTTTTGGTTTAACACCATGCTTGACGACCGCGTTATTCATGTCTTTGATCCTGACTGTTTTTGACCCTATGGCGAGTGGCAAGCCATGGCACTGATCATTACCGACGAGTGCATCAACTGCGACGTGTGCGAGCCAGAGTGTCCGAACGAGGCTATTTACCTGGGTGCGGAAATCTATGAGATTGACCCCCGCAAATGCACGGAATGCATGGGTCATTTTGATGAGCCCCAGTGTGTCCAGGTCTGCCCGGTGGCCTGTATACCTGTCAACCCCCAGTGGCAGGAAGATCGGGAAACACTGTGGCAAAAGTACCGGCGTTTGCAGTTGACGGTGAAGCTTGTCGCTGACGATTGATTCTGCCTGGAACGATGGGTTTTCTCAGGACTTGCCGGCGGCTTTGTTTCCATCCCGATTTTTTTGGGGCGGTGTTTTCTTGCCCGGAGTCTGCGCCGTAAAATACCCTGGCGTTTTCTTTTTCTGTTTTTCCTTCTGGAGCATGCTGGGGGTACGTTCAATACCGCTGCTCGTCGAGGGTATTGGCGGTGCGCTGGCGGCAGCATCCATTTTTTCCTGTTTCAGTCGTGTCTTTTCCAGCGCATCGGCGGCTTTGGCATTGCGACTCGTCGTCAGATCGGATTGAATTTTTTGAGCAGGGGTCCGCGGGTCGGCGGTATTGATGACGTCGCCGCCAGGGCAGGGCATCTGACTGTAGGTGTCACCACATTTATGAATGTTTTGAGCCGGCATTCCCACCGAAAACCCCCCCATGGCGATCAAGAAAGTCGTTTTCAGTGTGTGGCTTGGCATGGTGCGTATCCTGTTCCGATGCGGTTTGGCGAGACTGGATTTACTGCGCCGGATGGTCCGGCTTGGGTGGTTTGGCTCGGGGTGGCTTGCTGGTATGCACCAGTAAGGTGGCCTTATCCATGTCACCTGCCAACAGGTTCGGCAGGGCTGTGAGCGCGCGGCCAATGCTCTGATCAATCGCCACCCGGTGATCCAGAGAGGGTTTTTTCAGCACCCAGTGGACGACCTCTGACTTGACGCCCGGATGTCCGATCCCCAGGCGCAGGCGCCAGTAGTTGTCGGTTCCAAGTTGGGCGTGGATGTCGCGCAAGCCGTTGTGTCCGGCATGGCTGCCGCCGAGCTTGAGCTTGGCTTCGCCCGGAATGATGTCCAGCTCATCGTGCGCGACCAGTATTTCTTGCGGCTGAATTTTGAAGAAACGCGCCAGGGTCGCGACTGATTTCCCGCACAGATTCATGAAGGTTTGAGGTTTCAGCAGCCACACCATTTGCCCGTTGACGGACGTGCGTCCCACCAGGCCGTGATAATTTTTATCCATTACGAGAGGCGTTTTGAGTGCGCGTGCCACTTCGTCGAGCCACCAGAAACCCGCGTTGTGACGGGTGAACTCGTATTCCGGACCGGGATTGCCAAGACCAACAAGGAGTTTGATCATGTACAAATTATCAGGGTAAATGCTGAAAAAAATGGCCCACCGAAGTGGGCCATGGGTGCAAAGACCGCCGAGGGTTATTTCTTCTTGGCTGGCGGTGCTTTTGCTGCAGCCTTTCCGGCGGGCGCGGCTGCCGCTTCGGTCTCTGCGGCGGGAACTTCGGCGCCTGCAACGGCCACCACGGACACCAGAACCGGATTTTTGTTGCCGTGCGTGACGGCCGTCACGCCCTTGGGCAGGGTGACGTCGGCGAGGTGCAGCGAGGCACCTTTTTTCAGGCTACTCAAGTCCACCGCGATGAACTCAGGCAGGTCTGAGGGCAGGCACAGCACTTCAAGCTCGGTCACCACGTGGTTGGCGATGCAGCCGTCGGTTTTGACGGCAGGCGAATTTTCATCGCCGCTGTAGTGCAGCGGCACTTTCATGTGCAGCCGGGTGTTGGCATCAACGCGCTGGAAGTCCACGTGCAGGATGAGTTGTTTGAAGGGGTGCATTTGCACGTCACGCAACAAAACCTTGTGGTCTTTTCCACCCATCTCCATGTCCAGAACGGCGGCGTGGAATGCTTCCTTTTTCAGGGCATGCCACAGGGCGTTGTGGTCAAGTTCGATGAGCAGGGGTTCACCTGCGCCACCGTAGACGATGCCGGGCGTACGACCGGAAATGCGGAGACGGCGGCTCGCACCCGTGCCCTGCTTGGCGCGCTCAAAAGCGACGAATTTCATATGTAACTCCGGTAAGAGTCCACCGCGACCAGTGTGACTCCGATTTTAAAAAGACCCAAAACACGTGATTACCTGTGTCTGAGCCCGCTTTTGTCCGAATCAGAAACCTCAAAAGAGGTTGTCTTGATCCGAGAACAAACTCATGACGGATTCGCCCTTGGCAATGCGCTGGATCGTTTCGGCGATCAGTGGTGCCACGGACAGTTGCCGTATTTTCTGGCAGGAAGACGCTGCCAGGTTCAAGGGAATCGTGTTGGTGACCACCACTTCATCGAGTGCGCTGCCATGGGTGATGCGTTCAATGGCGGGGCCCGAAAAAATGGGGTGCGTGCAATAGGCGTAAACTTTTTTCGCACCGCGTTCTTTCAGGACCTCGGCGGCCTTGACCAGGGTGCCCGCCGTGTCGATCATGTCGTCCATGATGACGCAGTTACGGCCATCGATTTCACCGATGACGTGCATCACTTCGCTCACATTGGCCTTGGGGCGACGCTTGTCGATGATGGCCAGGTCACAGTTGAGCTGCTTGGCCAGGGCGCGGGCGCGCACCACACCACCCACGTCGGGGGAGACCACAATCAGGTCTTCGTAATTTTTCTGGCGCAGATCACCCAGCAGCACCGGGGAGGCATAAATGTTGTCGACCGGGATATCAAAAAAGCCCTGAATCTGGTCGGCATGCAAATCCATGGTCAAGACGCGGGCCACGCCGACGGCCTGCAACATGTTGGCCACAACCTTGGCGCTGATGGGCACACGGCTGGAGCGCGGGCGACGGTCTTGCCGGGCATAGCCGAAATAGGGAATTACGGCACTGATGCGCTCGGCGGAGGCTCGTTTGAGAGCGTCCACCATGATGAGCAATTCCATCAGGTTTTCGTTGGTCGGTGCGCAGGTGGACTGCACCACGAAGACGTCCCGGGCCCGTACGTTTTGATTGATCTCGACGGTTACCTCGCCATCAGAGAAGCGGCCCACTGTTGCGGCACCCAGTCTGATGCCCAGGTGGCTGGCAATTTCTGCTGCCATGCCGGGATTGGCATTGCCGGTAAAAACCATGAAATCAGGGGATTGAGGAGCCTGCATGAGTATCCCAGCGATTGAGTGACGTTTGCGCCTGTGCATTCGGTGTGTGGAACGCACAACTAAATATTTGGCAGGGGAAGAAGGATTCGAACCTTCGCATGCTGGAATCAAAATCCAGTGCCTTAACCAACTTGGCGATTCCCCTACACGGGTCGACGGCCAAACGCCACCAACCGATAATTTTCTTGACTAACCGTCGCTGGCCGCCCAACCCATCAGGGGATGAACATCCAGACTGCTGCATAACCTGACCTGAAACGCACCCGGGGCGTGTGTCAGGTCAATGTGCTGCAACACCTGCGCAAACACAGCACTTCCAGAGCCTGTCATCCGGCCACTGAGTCCACGTGAAGCAAGCCAGTCAAGGGCTCGGGTCACGCCAGGACACAGTCTTTGGGCAACGCCCTGCAAGTCATTACGGCCAAAGCCGAAAGCATCTGCAGCGAAGCCTGAGATTATAGCAGTTTCACTGTCTCTTTTTAAGGCAGGGTCCGAGAAAATTAGCCGGGTTTCCAGTCCTTCAGGGGGTTTAACCACCAAAAAATGGGCTGACGGCAGGGAGACAGGGGTCATTTTTTCGCCGATACCTTCGACCCAGGCATTTCGCCCGTTCAGGAAAAATGGCACGTCAGCCCCCAATTGAAGTCCGATTTTGATGAGTTTCTCCAGAGAAAGGTTAAGTTTCCACAGGCGGTTCAGCGCGAGCAGGGTCGAGGCTGCGTCGGACGAGCCGCCGCCCATGCCAGCCTGGGCGGGAATGTGCTTCTCAATGCCGATGTGAGCCCCGAGCGGGCTGTTGCTGGCGGCCTGCAGGGCGCGTGCCGCACGCACGACCAGGTCGTCAACCGGCAAAGGGGGGCCAAGGTCTTCGCGGCTGATGCGCCCGTCAGCGCGAAGGTCGAAGTGCAGCGTGTCGCACCAGTCGATCAGCATGAAGACGGATTGCAACAGGTGATAGCCATCGCTTCTCCGGCCCGTGACGTGCAGAAACAGGTTGAGTTTGGCTGGAGCAGAAATATCGTAGAGCGACTTCATGTGACCTGAGAACTTGCTGCGGGACAGACTTTCGGCTTTATCCCTAACTGATTGGACTGATCGAGCGTTCTTTTATTTTTCAAACACCAGGCGAAGTTCCGCCTGGGGCGGCGGCTCCGTACGTCGGGCCGTGATCCGGCCGTTGGCATGTTGCGACAGGTCGGCCCGCCAGCCGGCCGCCGTCATGTTGTCACCCTTCAGCCATGCGAAGAGGGCGGCCACGGGTATCTCGGTGCCGACGGTCTGCTCAATCAAGGCCTCCAGTGATTTGAAATGGCGGATGTCACCATGGCGGCGCATGACGGCGGTCTGGGGAGACCAGGAGAGGGTTGCGGCTGTGCCGCCCAGCGGCGTGTACAGCGTCAGTTCACCCGCCAGTGCGTTGCCATTCAACTCAAATGCGGCGGTAAAGGATTGGGGCTGGGATTGGGATTGCGACGGGTCGGACTCGATTCGGACGGCCAGTCGTCCGCGCCAGGGTGATGCCTCAGTTTGACGGGTGGTGTCAAGCCTTGCCGGAACGGCGCAGCCCGCCATGAAAATGGTGGCAACAACAAAGGCCGTGCCAACGACCCTCACCACGGGCTTCACAGCTTCACACGCAGCCGTTTGAGTGTTTCCTGTAAGGTTTTGTTCCCGGCATTGAGTTTTGCGCCCTCTCGCCAGACCGTCACGGCTTGATCACGTTGATCCATGCTCCACAAGACTTCACCCAGATGGGCTGCAATTTCCGCATCCGGCCGGGCCTTGAATGCGGCCTGAAGAATGCTCAGGGCCTGCGCCAGATTGCCGCTACGGAATTCAACCCAGCCCAGGCTGTCGTTGATGAAGGGATCGTCCGGCGCATATTCCAGCGCCTTCAGGATAAGCTGCCGGGCCTCGGGCAGACGGATGCTGCGATCCGCCAGCGAGTAGCCCAGGGCGTTGTACGCGTGCTGGTACTCGGGTTTGTTGTCAATCACACGGCGCAGCAGGCGCTCCATCTCGTCCAGGCGGCCCAATTCTTCGGCGACCATCGCCATGTCGTAGACGAGATCAAAGTCGTCAGGCGTGCGCGAAGTGGCCTCGGTGAGAAGGTCATAGGCGGCTTGATATTGATGGCTGTCTCGCAGCAATTGGACTTCTGCGGTGACTTTCTGCCGGGCGTCTGCCGGAAACTTTTCGGGTTGGCTGCGAATCAGTTTGCGTGCCTCTTCGAGTTTGCCCTGCCGGGCCAGGAGGGTGGCGCGCCGCAGTTGGGCGTTGAGCATGTCTTCGGCGCTGTCAATGCGCTGGAGCCACGCGTCTGCCTGCGTGAAGTCTTTTCTCTGTTCGGCAATCTGGGCCAGCGAGAGGTAGGCCTGTACCAGACCGCGATCTGTTTGAGCGCGAGGTGTGTCGCTGCGCCCGGCCAGTGCCAACGTCACGTAACGCTGGAAGGATCGTTCGGCCACGGCGGGCTTGCCATCCTGCCATTCGAGCGCGCCCCGTACCAGCCAGGCTTGCGGGTAGTCGGGCGTGTCGGAGGTGATGGCTTGCAGCTGGGCCAGCGCCTCCGCGTAGCGCTGCGCCTCCAGCAGGGCGCGGACATACACCATGTGGACGTCAGGCCGGGGTGTACCTTCGAGATATTTTTTGACGATGGCTTCGGCTTGCGGAGTTTTCGGACTCATCATGGACAAGGCCAACAGGACGGGCGCTTCCGATTTGGCATCCATGGCCTGCGCCTTGCGGGCCGCGTCCACGGCCCCGCTGCTGTCGCCGGCATCAAAACGCATACGCCCGATGGTGATCCATGCAGAAACGCCGACGCCAGGCGTCGTCAGATAGCCGCCCAGTGCCTTCTCGACCGTGCTGGCCGCCAGTTTTTTGTCGGTCACGCGTGAAAAGTAGCGCGGAATGGATGATATGACTGCCACCCGGTCTTTGACATCTGTTGCCGCAATCTCTTGCTTGAGTGGTTCCAGCGTTTCGTCAATTCGATTCAAGCCTATCAATATCTGCAGGACGTAGCGATTGGCCTCCCTGGATGCTGGGAGGGCCTGTTTCCAGGCGCGGGCCGCCAGCAGTGCGGAGTCGCCGGAGCGCGCTTGCAACGCTATTTCGATGGCCCGCTGGTACAGCCGGGCGTCTCCTGTTTTTCGCGCCGCATCAAGCATCAGCGAGTACGCTGCGCCGGGATTCCCTTCGCGGGCACTGAGTTCCCCCAGCAGGAGCTCATAAAAGAGATTGCTGTCCAGCGCCGAACTGAGCGGTTCGGCTGGTTTGTTGTCGGGGATTTGCGCATTTGCGGCCAGTGCGCAAACAAGCAGGACAAGAGGGGGGAAATGGTTGAAACGTGCCATCGGATACATAATAATCCATGTCAGCCCGATTTCTCTCCCATGCCTGAATTGCCCGAAGTTGAAGTTACGCGCCTGAGTTTTGCCGGCGCCATTGCGGGGGCGAAGGTCGTGTCGGTGCATCTGGGCAAAGCGTTGCGATGGCCTTTGGGCTGCGCACCGGCCCGGCTCGCGGGACGAACGGTGCTGGCAGTACGCAGACGCGGGAAATATTTGCTGATTGATCTGGATCAGGGCCTGCTGCTGGTGCATCTGGGCATGTCCGGCAGCTTGAGTTTTGCACAGCACTTGGCGCCTCCGGGGGCTCATGACCATTTCGAGTTGGTGACTAACCGCGGCACGCTCAGACTCCACGACCCGCGTCGTTTTGGGGCGGTGGTTTACGCCGGCAGCGAGGAGGCGCCCGAGGCTCGCAAGCTGTTGGGGAAACTCGGTATGGAGCCTTTGTCGGAGGGGTTTGATGTCAATCAGTTCTACGCTGGTTTGAAACGGCGCAAGGCGGCGATCAAGCAGGTTTTGCTGGCCGGTGACCTGGTGGTCGGGGTGGGCAATATCTATGCTTCCGAAGCGCTGTTTCTGGCCGGTATCCGGCCGACCCTGAGCGCTGCGCGACTGAGTCGGCCGCGCAGCGCCAGACTTCATGCGGCGATCCGGGAGGTGCTGGCGCGCGCGGTGGCCAAGGGCGGCAGCACCCTGCGAGACTTCTCCAGCGCCAAGGGTGAAACCGGATACTTTCAGCTTGAAGCCATGGTTTACGGGCGGCAGGGGCTGCCTTGCCGGGTGTGCGGGACACCCATCAGACACTTGCGCCAGGGGCAACGTTCGACCTTTTACTGCCCCCATTGCCAGAAGACCTAGACGTACCAGCGTGGCGCGGTACCATGTTGAAACATTGCCCGGAGGATACTTGGCTACTTCTTTCAATGAAAATTTTGACCAACACGGTGCCTGGCGGCGGGAGTTCTCTCTTCGTCTGAAGTTGCTGGCCGAGTGGATGAAAGACCATGAGCTGCTGGACGCCGCCGTGGAGGAGCGTTTGCGGCGGCTGGAAACCAGGGTGCGCGCCGACAAGATCATGGTTGCCTTTGTGGCGGAGTTTTCCCGCGGGAAGTCCGAGTTGATCAACGCCATTTTCTTTGCTGGCTATGGTCGGCGCATCATGCCGGCAAGTGCCGGGCGCACGACGATGTGCCCCACCGAGATGGGCTACGACGCTGGCGTTCCGCCGTGTCTGCGACTTTTGCCGATTGAAACGCGCTTGCAGCCTCAATCCCTGATGGAGTGGCGCATGGTGCCGGAGAAATGGACGTGCATTGATCTGGACGTGAGTGATTCCAAGCAGCTGTCGGTGGCGCTGGAGAAGGTGGCCGAAACCCGTCGCGTGACGCAAGACGAGGCCCGGGCGCTGGGTTTTTGGCAAACTGAGACGCCGCAAGATAATCCGATGTCTGATGCCCAGGGGCTGGTGGAGGTGCCCAGGTGGCGTCATGCACTGATCAATATTGCACATCCCCTGTTGAAGCAGGGGCTGGTGATTCTGGACACGCCGGGGCTGAACGCCGTCGGGGCCGAGCCCGAACTCACCGTCAGCTTGATTCCACAGGCGAATGCCGTGGTTTTTCTCCTTGGGGCCGATACGGGGGTGACCCAATCGGATCTCACCATCTGGCGTGAACACCTGGCCAGTGATGCGGAAGATGCAGGCACCCGGTTGGTGGTTCTCAACAAGATTGATACCTTGTGGGACGCCCTCAGTTCGCCGGCCCAGGTGCAGGCGCAGATTGAACGTCAGCGGGCGTCCACGGCCGAAATTCTGGGTGTCCCCGCGCAGCAGGTGATTGCGGTGTCCGCGCAGAAGGGGCTGGTGGCCAAGGTGACGGACGACGCGGCCTTGCTGGAGTTGAGTTGCCTGCCTGCGCTGGAGTCCGCTCTCAGCCAGGGCATCATGGGCCAGCGGCAGAAAATTCTGGGTGCCGCCATGGCCGGTGGTGTTGCCGAGTTGCGCGCCGAGACGGGTCGCGTCATCAACATCCGACGGCGCGACCTGACCGAGCAGGTGATGGAGCTCAAGGGGCTGCAGGGCAAGAATTCGGCCGTGATCAAGAGCATGCGATTCCGGATTTCGCAGGAGCAGGCCGAGTTCGATTTGGGCGGGGCAAAAATCCATGCCGTGCGCTCCGTGCACCTGAAGTTGCTGCGTGAGGTGTTCGGTATTTTGGGGGCAAAGACGCTGAAGAAGGAAATGATGGAGCTGACCCGGATGTTGCAGCAAAAAGGCCTCAAGCTGGGTGTCAAACGGGCTTATGGCGAGACGTTTGACCGGCTGCGCGCGGGCTTGCGACAGGTTCAGTCCATCTGCGCAGAAATTCAGGTCATGCTGGCGGCGACTTTTCGGCAGTTGAATGCCGAATACGGGTTTTCACTGCAGGCGCCGATCGAGCTATCCTTGGCCGGCTACCTGCATGACCTGGACCGGGTGGAGCGCAGCCATTTGCAGTATCTCGGCATTGGCAACGCCTTCAGGTTGGCGCAAGCCGAGTTCGCGGATCGGCTGGTCCGTGCGCTTTCCACCCGTCTGCGTGATATTCATGAGGTGGCGCTGGGTGACATTGAGTTGTGGGGCAAATCGGCAATGGCCCAGCTCGATGTCCAGTTGCGGGAGCGGCGTCGAAACTTCGGCCGACGCCTGGAGGCCATCGATCGCATCCAGCAGGCTGCTGGTGGACTCGATGAGCGGCTGGTCGAATTGCAGGCCCAGGCCGATGCCTTGCAGCAACTCGATGCCAAGATGTCAGAGTTGACGCACCATCTGGTAACGGCGACGGGGTCGGCTCGTTCCGGGGTGGCTGCCGCAGCGGAACCGGCTTGAGCTCCACCGGCGACGGAGCGTTGATGGATTGGGCCGTCCAACTGGTGCGCTGGCAAAAAACCCATGGCCGAAACGACTTGCCATGGCAGAACACACGCGATCCCTACCGGGTCTGGCTGTCCGAAATCATGCTGCAGCAGACCCAGGTGGCGACTGTGCTGGATTATTTTCCGCGCTTTCTGACGCGCTTTTCCGACGTGGCTGCGCTGGCCGCGGCACCGCTTGATGACGTGCTGGGTTTGTGGAGTGGCCTGGGCTACTACAGCCGTGCCCGCAACCTCCATTTGTGTGCCCGTGCGGTGATGGAACTGCATGGTGGCGTGTTCCCGCAGACCGCGCAGTTGCTGCAAACATTGCCGGGCATTGGCCGCTCCACGGCGGCCGCGATTGCGTCCCTGTGTTTTGCGCAGCGGGTCGCCATTCTGGACGGCAATGTCAAACGTGTGCTGACCCGTGTGCTGGGTTTCGATGCCGACTTGAGCGTGGCGGCCAATGAGCGGCGGCTGTGGGATGCGGCCTCGCAGTTGCTGCCATCGTCCGATCTGCCGCAGACCATGCCGCGCTACACGCAGGGCGTGATGGACCTGGGGGCGACGGTGTGTACGGCCAAAAAGCCCCTGTGTGGTGCCTGTCCGGTGGCTGGACGCTGCGTGGCTCGGCGTCTGGGTCAGCCCGAACGATATCCGGTGAAGTCACGCAAACTCCGGCGCGGCGTGCAGTCGATCTGGTTGTTGTGGGCGCAGACCGAGGAGGCCAGCGTGTGGTTGAGCAAACGCCCGACCCCGGGTGTCTGGGCCGGGCTGTATTGTTTTCCCCTGTTCGACAGCCGCGAGGCGCTGCAGGCGGTGGTTCCCGAGGGCTACCGCGCAGCGTTGCAGGAGGGACCGACCTTGACCCACGTGTTGACCCATAAGGACTTGCATCTGCATCCAGTGCGGGTGTTGGTGCCAGCCTCAGCCACGGCGCGACTGGAAGGTTGTTGGGTGGCCGTCGATGACTGGCCTCGCCTGGGCTTGCCGGCGCCGATTCGCAGGCTGCTGCTGCAGGGATGAGTGGTTCGGGGTCACCTCCGGCGCGTCGGCCGGCAGGTGTCCGATCAGATGGATTCCAGTTCGCGGTGCCGCTTCAACGTGACCCACTGATTTTCAAATAATGTCACCAACTGTTCGACCAGATAAACCGAACGATGTTGTCCGCCGGTGCAGCCGATGGCCACCGTGACGTAACTGCGGTGATCCCGTGCCAGCGCGTCAAGCCAATGGTCCAAAAACTTCCGGATGTGCTCAAGCATCTGCGTGACGTCCGCCTGCGCCCGCAGGAAAGCGGCGACCGGCTCGTCCTGCCCGGTCAAAGTGCGCAATTCGGGTTCGTAGTGCGGGTTGGGCAGCATGCGCACGTCAAACACATAGTCGGCATCCCCCGGGACGCCACGTTTGAAGGCAAATGATTCGAACACCAGCGTCAACTGCCCGCCGGGTGCGGAAATCAGGGACTTGACGTAGCCCTGCAACTGCGAGGGGCGAATGATGCTGGTGTCGATGACATGGGTTTGTTCGCGCAGATTCGCCAACAGCTCCCGCTCCAGTTCAATGGCATCCACCAGCGCACGCCGCTGATCTTGCGTTGAATGATCGGAGGCGGATTGTGACAGCGGGTGCTTGCGTCGGGTTTCGGAATAGCGCCGCACCAGCGTTTCAGTCGTGGCATCCAGAAACAAGGACTTGATCGTGACGCCCTGTTCCCGCAGGATCGAGAGCTGTTCTGGCAGCGCGGGCAGTGACCTGGCGCTGCGCACGTCCATGGCAATCGCGACCCGGCTGGCTTTCTGTTTTTTCTGCAGGGTCACAAAGGGTGCGAGCAACTCGGGGGGTAAATTGTCCACGCAGAAAAATCCGGCATCCTCCAGCGCGCGCAGTGCCACCGACTTGCCGGAGCCCGACATGCCGGTGATGAGAACAATCTGCAGATTTGGGTTAGGGGTTTTCATCGAATCATTCCCGTGCCTGCAGCATTTCCCGGGCGTGGGCCAGGGTGGTGTTTGATAGGCGCTCGCCTCCCAGCATGCGTGCGATTTCTGCTATCCGTTGTTCGCCCTGGACGGTGGCGACCGAGCTCACTGTCGAATGTCCCTGCAATTGTTTGGTCACCACCACGTGCTGGTCTGCACAGGCCGCCACTTGCGGCAGGTGGGTCACGGCGAGCACTTGCCGGTCAAGACCCAATTGCTTCATGAGGCGACCCACGGTTTCGGCCACCGCGCCGCCCACGCCGGCGTCGACTTCGTCAAAAATCAGTGTCTGTGCGGTGCCGAGCTGGCTGGTGGTGACCGCGATGGCCAGCGCCATGCGCGACAGCTCACCGCCGGAGGCGACTTTGCTGACAGGCCGCGGTGTGCTGCCGGCGTGGCCTGCAACCAGGAAGCTCACGTCTTCCAGGCCGCTTTGCATGGGTTGCGCTGTTTTTTGCAGCGTCACTTCGAATTGGCCGCCGGCCATGCCCAGTCCCTGCATCGCCTGCGTGATGGCCTTGGCCAGTTGCGGGGCGGTTTTGGTGCGGGCCCTGGAGAGCAGTTTGGCTTCCGCCATGTAGGCATCCAGCGCGGATTTTTCGGCGGCTTGCAGTCCCGCCAGATCGGCGGCGGCCTCCAGTTTTTCCAGCTCCTGCTTCCAGGAGGCCAGTAAGCCGGGCAGCTCCGCCGGGGCGCGCTTGTAGCGTCTGGCCAATGACAGCCACAAGGCCATGCGCGCGTCGAGCTCGCCCTGGCGCCGGGGGTCAAGCTCGGTCTTGCGCAGGTAGGCCCGCAGGGTGTGAACCGAGTCTTCCACCTGCGCCAGACTGGAAGACAAGATTTCAGTCAACGCTTTGAAAGAGGGCTCCAGGTGTTCCTGTTGTTGCAGCGTGTGACAGGCCTGATGCAGGGCGCCCAACGCGCCGCCGGCATCGTTGTCCAGGCTTTGCATGGCGCCCTGCGCCGCGTCCAGCAGCGCCTGCGCGTTGGACAGGCGGCCATGTTCCGTGTTGAGCGCGTCCCATTCGTCCGGCCGTGGCGCCAGTTTTTCAACTTCGGCAATTTGCCAGGCCAGGCGCTCGCGCTCACGGTGCAAGGATTCCTGTGCGTCATGGGCTTGCGTCAGCTCACTTTGCGCCTGCCGCCAGCGCTGCCACAAGGCGGTCAGGGCGGTGGGTGAGATGCGGGCGTAGGCGTCCAGCAGGCCTCGTACCGCCTCGGGCCGGGTCAGGCTTTGCCAGGCATGCTGACCGTGAATGTCCAGCAGTTGCTCGCCCAGCTCGCGCAGTTGCGTGGCGGTGGCCGGGCTGCCGTTGATCCAGGCGCGGCTTTTGCCCTGTGCATCTACCGTGCGTCGCAATAACAGGCTGTCGCCAGCCTCAAATCCGGCGCTCTCCAGCCAGGCCGTCACTGCGGCGGTGACGTCAAATTCGGCACCGACCTCGGTGCGCTGAGCGCCTTCGCGAATCGCCCCGACGTCCGCCCGTCCGCCGGTGACCAGTTGCAGCGCATCGATCAGGATCGACTTGCCGGCCCCTGTCTCGCCCGTGAGGACGGTGAAACCGCGGGCCAGGTCGAGTTCGAGCTCGCTGACGATGACGAAGTCACGCAGGACAATGCGTTTCAGGCTCACGGGCTGGCCGCTCCCTCATTCCAGTGCAGTTTTTTGCGCAGGGTGTCAAAGTAGGACCAGCCTTTGGGGTGCAAGAACCGCACGTGATGTTTCGACCGCGTCACTACGATGCGGTCGCCGTGCAGCAGCGACGCCAGCGATTGCATGTCGAAACTGGCGCTGGCATCCCGGCCTGCCACCAGTTCAATGGCGATCTCCGTCGCGTTGGCAAGGACGATGGGCCGGTTGGATAAGGTGTGGGGCGCGATGGGCACCAGGACCCAGCCCGGGATGGACGGGTGCAACAGCGGCCCGCCGGCGGACAGCGCGTAAGCGGTGGAGCCGGTGGGTGTGGCGATGATCAGGCCATCGGCGCGTTGGTTGGCCACAAAATGGCCATCCACTTCAACCCGCAACTCCACCATGCCCGAGGTTGCGGCCCGATTCACCACCACGTCGTTCATGGCCAGCGCATCAAAGACACAATGCCCGTCGCGCATGACCCGGCCCTGCATCAGGCTGCGATGGTCTTCATCAAACGCGCCGCGCAGCATGGGCGCCAGCGTGGTGGCGAAGCCGTCAAACGGGATGTCGGTGATGAACCCCAGCCGCCCCTGGTTGATGCCGATCAGCGGCACGCCAAAATGGGCCAACTGGCGGCCAATGCCCAGCATGGTGCCGTCGCCGCCCACCACCAACCCAAGGTCACACTGCGCCCCGATGGCGGCGACACTCAGAACCGGATAGCCTGAAATTCCCAGATTGCGCGCCGTGTCACGCTCAAAGGTTACCTCACAACCCTGGGCATGCAAAAAGTGGGCAATGCCCTCCATCGCGCGGCGGGAGGATGCTCCTGAAGCACCCGATGCCACCGTCTGGTACTTGCCGATCACCGCCACATGCCTGAATTCAGATTTCATCGGCAAATTACATCACTAAAATGCACCGATGCTGGATGATCGTGCCAAGTTGTTATTGAAGGCGCTGGTTGAGCGCTATATCGCCGACGGGCAGCCGGTGGGCTCGCGCACGCTCTCCAAAGCCTCGGGGCTGGACCTGTCGCCCGCCACCATCCGCAATGTCATGGCCGACCTGGAAGAACTCGGCCTGATTGCCAGCCCGCACACTTCGGCCGGACGCATTCCCACGGCGCGCGGCTATCGCCTGTTCGTCGACACCATGCTGACGGTGCGTCAGGGGCAGTTTGCGGCACACAGTCTGGCGCCGGATCAGCCGCAACGGGTGATTTCCAACGCGGCCAATCTGCTCTCCAGTCTGTCCCAGTTTGTCGGTGTGGTCATCGCGCCGCGCCGCTCTTCCGTGTTTCGCCACATCGAATTTTTGCGATTGTCAGAGCGGCGGCTGTTGGTCATCATCGTCTCGCCCGAGGGAGACGTGCAAAACCGCGTGATTTTTACCGGGGTGGATTATTCGCAGACCCAGCTCGTTGAGGCAGCCAATTACCTGAACAGCAATTACATGGGGCTGGCCATCGAGCAGGTGCGCGAACGCTTGCAAGGCGAGGTTGAATCGCTGCGCTCCGAAATTGCCAGCCTGATGCAGGCGGCCGTGGCCGCCAGTTCCGACGCTATTTCAGAAACGCAGGACGAGGTGGTTATTTCCGGCGAGCGAAACCTG
>DIVK01000075.1:0-8952 GCA_002422455.1 Rhodoferax sp. UBA6134 | reverse complement strand
GTGCGCATTTTCATTGGCGGTGAAAGCCAGGTGGTGCCTTTTGAAGACCTGTCCATCGTCAGCGCGCCCTACGAGGTGGATGGTCAGGTGGTCGGCACCCTGGGCGTCATCGGCCCGACGCGCATGGCCTACGACCGCATGATCCAGATCGTGGACATCACCTCCAGGCTGGTGAGCAACGCGCTCAGTCACCACAAATAGCTCCCGTACAATCACCGCTTCAATCGGGGCCCCTAGCTCATGCCTGGTTAGAGCAGCGGACTCATAATCCGTTGGTGCCGTGTTCGACTCACGGGGGGCCCACCAATCCAAGGCCTCAGTCTTCCTGGCTGGGGCTTTTTGTTTGTGTGGCGCTCACTCCGCGCTGGTAAAATCGGGCGCTTTCATGGCCGGACCCAGTCAGCGTCCATTGCCTGAATAGATCGTCAACCCAGTCAGCCCCCATTCAGGCCATCAAAGTGACCCTGCACATTACCCAATTCGAGGGCGGCAGCGCTCTCAGCAGTTTTCGTATTCAACAGCTATTGCCGGGCTTGCAGGCCATTGGCGGCAAAATCAGCGGCGTTGCCGCCCGCTTTGTGCATCTTGTGACCTCGGATGCGGAGCTCACGCCGGCCATGAAAGAGCAGCTGGCCGCCTTGCTGACCTATGGCGATCCCTACGATGGTCCGCTGGAGGGCGCCCTGATTGTGGTGACGCCGCGTTTCGGAACGGTTTCGCCCTGGGCCTCCAAAGCCACCGACATTGCCCACAACTGCGGCCTGGGTGTGCGGCGGGTGGAGCGGGTGCTGGAATACCGCGTCACGCTGAAACCTGGTTTGCTGGGCAAGGCCAGCCTGAGTGAGGCGCAGCTGGCGCAGATTGGCGTCTTGCTGCATGACCGCATGACCGAGAGCGTGATGTTCGACCGCGCGGCCGCCTGCGGCCTGTTCACCGAGCTGCAACCGGCACCGATGGCGCATGTGGACGTTTTGGGCGGCGGCAGGGCGGCGCTGGAGGCTGCCAACACGCAGTTTGGCCTGGCGCTTGCCAGTGATGAGATCGACTACCTGGTACAGGCCTTCAGCCAGTTGCAGCGTAACCCCACCGACGTGGAGCTGATGATGTTTGCGCAGGCCAACAGCGAGCACTGCCGCCACAAGATTTTCAACGCCCGCTTCACGATTGACGGTGTGGCGCAAGAACACAGCATGTTCGGCATGATCCGGCACACGCACCAGATGAATCCGCAGCACATGCTGGTGGCGTACTCGGACAATGCATCGGTGATGGCGGGGGCGCAGGTTGAGAGGTTCACGGCAAAAGCTGCTGCCGGTTCCCGTGAAATAATCTCTGCAAGCTATGAAAAACATAGCGAGGTCAACCACATTCTGATGAAGGTGGAAACCCACAACCATCCCACCGCCATCTCGCCGTTTCCCGGCGCCTCCACCGGTGCCGGCGGCGAGATCCGCGACGAAGGCGCCACCGGGCGTGGCTCCAAACCCAAAGCGGGCTTGACCGGTTTCACCGTGTCCAGGCTGCGCTTTGACGATGATCGCGAAGGTTACGGCAAGCCCGGCCACATTGCCAGCCCCTTGCAAATCATGATTGAAGGCCCGCTGGGCGGCGCGGCCTTCAACAACGAGTTTGGCCGCCCCAATTTGCTGGGCTACTTCCGCGAATATGAACAAAGCCTGAGCTACTCGGTGACGGACGCGGCAGGCGATGCCCTGGTCAAGGAAGAGCAGCGCGGCTACCACAAGCCCATCATGATCGCCGGTGGCCTGGGTGTGATTGACGCCACCCAAACCCACAAGATCGGGTTTCCCGCCGGCAGCTTGCTGATCCAGCTTGGCGGTCCCGGCATGCGCATCGGCATGGGCGGCAGCGCGGCCAGCTCCATGGCCACCGGCGCGAACGCGGCCGAACTCGACTTTGATTCGGTGCAGCGTGGCAACCCCGAGCTCGAGCGCCGGGCGCAGGAGGTCATCAACCAGTGCTGGATGCTGGGCGAGCACGGCGGCCCCGCCGGTAGCGGCAACCCCATTCTGGCGATCCACGACGTGGGTGCCGGTGGCTTGAGCAATGCCTTTCCCGAGCTCACCAACGACGCCGGGCGCGGTGCCCGCTTTGACCTGCGCGCCGTGCCGTTGGAAGAGTCCGGCATGGCGCCGAAGGAAATCTGGTGCAACGAGAGTCAGGAGCGCTATGTGCTGGCCATTGCGCCCGAGTCGCTTGAGCTGTTCAAAGCCCTGTGCGAGCGCGAACGTTGCCCGTTTGCGGTGGTGGGCGTGGCGACTGAGGAGAGAAATCTCGTGGTGACCGATGGGGAGGCGAGCGTGCGCCGCGCAGTACACGAAGTGACAAGCGTGGGGGCTCCAGAATTTTCCGCCGGGCCGTCCCAAGGAAAATCAACCCCATCGGGGGGCAGCGCAGTACACGAAGTGACAAGCGTGGGGGCTCCAGTCAACATGCCAATGAACGTGCTGCTGGGCAAGCCGCCCAAGATGCACCGCGAGGTGCAAACTGTGGCGCGCTGCTTTGCGCCCGTCGACCTGAGCGGGGTGGAACTGCAAAAAGCCTGCATCGCCGTGCTGGGCAGCCCGACGGTGGCGTCCAAGCGCTTTCTCATCACCATCGGTGACCGCAGCGTGGGCGGCCTCAGCCACCGCGACCAGATGGTCGGCCCCTGGCAAGTGCCGGTGGCCGATTGCGCCGTGACGCTGGCCGACTACCGGGGCTTTGCCGGCGAGGCCATGAGCATGGGCGAGCGCACGCCGCTGGCCACGGTCAACGCGCCGGCCTCTGGCCGCATGGCGGTGGCCGAGGCCATCACCAATTTGCTGGCTGCTCCCATCGAGCTGTCGCGCGTCAAACTGTCGGCCAACTGGATGGCCGCCTGCGGTGAGCCGGGCGAAGATGCCGCGCTGTATGCCACGGTGAAGGCGGTGGGGCTGGAACTGTGCCCGGCGCTGGGTATCTCCATTCCGGTCGGCAAGGATTCGCTTTCCATGCGCACGCAGTGGACGGACGAGACGGGCGCCAAAAAGGTGACCTCGCCGGTGTCCCTGATCGTGAGCGCCTTTGCCACTTTGGCCGACGTGCGCGGCACCCTGACGCCGCAACTCGACGCGATGCAAGACACCACGCTGGTGCTGATCGACCTGGGCCGCGGCCAGAACCGCATGGGCGGCAGCATGCTGGTGCAAACGCTGGGTCAGCTGGGTGATCGGGTGCCGGACCTTGACCAGCCGCAAGACCTGGTGAGCCTCGTCAACGCTGTCAACGCCCTGCGCGCACGGGGCCAGATTCTGGCCTACCATGACCGCAGCGACGGCGGCCTGTTTGCCACCGTGTGCGAAATGGCGTTTGCCGGCCATGTGGGTGTGGCGCTCAATGTCGACCTGCTGGTGACGGAAGGCGACGGCATCACCGACAGCCGCGCTGATGCTGGTGACAGCAAGAACTGGGCAGCGCAGGTCAGTGCCCGGCGTGACGAGCTCACGCTCAAGGCGCTGTTCAATGAAGAGCTGGGGGTCGTGCTGCAGGTACGCACGGCGCAGCGCAACGAAGTCATGCAAGTCCTGCGCGAGCATGGTTTGAGCAAATACAGCCACGTGATCGGCAAAACCCGTCCGGCAGACTCTTCCGTCACCGTTGGCGTGGGTGAGGTACAAGTCTGGCGCGATGCCAAAGCGGTGTTCAGCGCCAGGCTGCAAGACCTGCACCAGGTCTGGGACGCCACCAGCTGGAAGATCTGCCAGCGGCGCGACAACCCGGCTTGCGCCGATGCCGAGCATGCCGCCGCCGGCGAGCCGACCGACCCCGGTATGCATGTTCACCTTGCGTTTGATCCGGCGCAGCAAGTGGCGCCCGCCCTCATGCTGTCGCGCCCCAAAGTGGCGGTGCTGCGCGAGCAGGGCGTCAACTCGCACGTCGAGATGGCCTACGCCTTCACCGAAGCCGGCTTTGAAGCCTTTGATGTCCACATGACCGACTTGCAGACCGGCCGCGCCAACCTGGCCGATTTCAAGGGCGTGGTGGCGTGCGGCGGCTTCTCTTATGGCGACACGCTGGGCGCCGGCATTGGATGGGCACGTTCCATCACCTTCAACCAGGGATTGGCCGAGCAGTTCAAGTCCTTTTTTGGCCGCGGTGACACTTTCGGCCTGGGTGTGTGCAATGGTTGCCAGATGTTTGCCGAACTGGCCGACATCATTCCCGGCGCACAGGACTGGCCGCGCTTTACCACCAACCAGAGCGAGCGCTTTGAGGCCCGTCTGTCCATGGTCGAGGTGCTGGAGTCGCCCTCGCTGTTCTTCGCCGGCATGGCGGGCAGTTGCTTGCCGATTGCCGTGGCCCATGGTGAGGGTTTTGCCAACTTCAAGTACCGGGGCAATGCCGACAAGGCCATTGCCGCCATGCGTTTCATTGGCAATCATGGTGCCGCCACCGAGGCCTACCCGTTCAACCCGAATGGCAGCCCCGGCGGCCTGACGGCGGTGACCACGGCAGACGGTCGCTTCACTGCCATGATGCCGCACCCCGAGCGCGTGTTTCGCAACATCCAGATGAGCTGGACCAGCGGCGACCCGTCCACCTTCAGTCCGTGGATGCAATTGTGGCGCAACGCACGCAAGTGGGTGGGGTAGTCAGTCCCCCGGGCAGGTCGTTGCTTGCGGCTGCCGTCTTGCCAAATCATGTGAGGTAAAAAAAGCGGCACTCGGCCGCTTTTTTGTTGAGGTTCGCGCTGTCTTATTCGATTTTGGCCCTGGCACGCAGTTCTTCCTGGAATTTCCCCATTTTTTGCTGTTGCAATTGCTGGGTAATTTGCGACTTGATGTCCTCCAGTTTGGGCAGTTGGGCATCGCGGATATTGTCCAGACGGATGACGTGGTAGCCGAACTGGGTCTTGACGGGTGTCTCGGTGATTTTGCCTTTGGCCAGCTTGGTCAGGGCCTCGGAGAACTCGGCGACATAGCTGCCAGCGCCGGCCCAGTCCAGATCGCCACCTTTGGCGCCGGAGCCCGGGTCTTTGGATAATTTCTTGGCAATTTCTTCAAATTTCCCGCCCTTTTTCAGTTGGGCAATGATGGCTTTGGCCTGATCTTCCTTGTCAACCAGAATGTGGCGGGCCCGGTATTCCTTGCCGTTGTTGGCGGCCGCGAATTTATCGTACTCGGCCTTGATCTCGTCATCGGTGACGGGATTGGCCTTTTGGTAGTTGCCAAACAGTTCGCGGATCAGAATCGTCTGGCGTGCCAGTTCAATCTGGACTTTGTAGTCGTCGGTGGTGTCCAGCCCCTGTTTCTGGGCTTCCTGGATGAAAATTTCGCGGGCGATGACTTCGTCCTTGAGCTGGCTCTCCATTTCAGGCGTCACTGGGCGGCCTGAGCGCGCGATTTGCTGCGCCAAGGCGTCCACACGCGACTTGGGCACGGCTTTGCCATTGACGATGGCCACGTTTTGCGCCAGCGCAGCCGGTGTCAGTGTGCACAGCATGGCGGCCGTTGCAACGGCTGACAAAAATTTCATTTTCATGCGGGTTCCCCAGGTAACAAGGTCTAATGAACAAGGTTTAAACAAACAGCTTCGGGTCAGGTTCAGGCTGCTGGCAATCGGGCTTCAATGGCCAGTGCGTGCAGGCCCTGGTTCATGAAATCTTGCAGCGCATCATACACAAGGCGGTGGCGCATGACGGCTGACTTTCCGACAAATAATGGGGACGTGACGCGCACCCGAAAATGGGTGCCCAGGCCGCTGTCATTTGCGCCGGCGTGGCCGTGGTGTTGAAAGCTTTCGTCCACCACCTCCAGCGCGCTGGGCTGGAGCTTTTTGCGCAGACGCTGTTCAAGTTGCTGTGCCGTGGGGCCGGTTGACGGGGTGGCGGGTGTCATGATGCTGTCGCTCAGGCTTTGGGTTGGTCGGGTTTGAGGTAGCGCGCGATGTAGAAGCCCTGGCCAATGAGGAAGACCAGTGGAAACGCATAGCCCCACAGTTTGAAATTGACCCAGGCTTCCGTGCTGAAGTAGGCGGCCACGTAGGCGTTGATGAGTGACATGAATGCGCTGTAGACGATCCAGATCATATTGAGCCGCTGCCACACCGGATCGGGCAGGTCGAGTTGGCTGCCCAGCATCAGTTTGAGGAAGTTTTTCTTGTAAATCCAGAGCGCCACCGCCAGCCCAATGGCCATGGCGGCGTACAGCACGGTGGGTTTCCACTTGATGAAGCGGTCGTCGTGCAGCAGCAGCGTCAGGGCGCCAAAAATCAGCACCAGGGCCAGCGTGATCTTGTGCATGGCCGTCAGTCTGCTGTCAATTTTGTAAATCAGGCCCATTTGCAGCACGGTGGCGGCCATCAGCACGCCGGTGCCCACATAAATGTCGTAATGCTTGTAGGCGCCAAAAAAAAGCAGGATGGGGAAGAAGTCGATCAGTATTTTCATTTGGGAGTGAAGTTTAACGAGGCTGAGTTCATGCAGTAGCGCAGACCCGTGGGCGCCGGACCGTCTTCAAATACGTGGCCCAGGTGCGCGCCGCAGTTGGCGCAATGCACTTCGGTGCGCCGCATCCGCAGCGAGTCATCGGCCTGGGTGGCCACGGCAGCTTCATCGATGGGCCGGAAATAACTGGGCCAGCCGCAACCGGCGTCGAATTTGGTGCTGGCGTCAAACAGGGGCTGATCGCAGCAAATGCACTGGTAGACGCCGGCCGCCGTGTTGCCCGCCAGCCGGCCGCTGTGGGCGCGTTCGGTGGCGGCATGGCGTGTGACTTCAAACGCCAGCGGCTCGGCGCCTTTTTCTGCCAGCAGGGTTCGCCACTGGTCGTCGGTTTTTTCAATGGGGTATGGCATGACGGGGTTTGCTGTGGTGGGGACGAGTTCAGGAACTGCAGCTGACCGCGATGCTGCTGGCCCACTCGGGCGGAAAATCAGCATAGGCATCAAAACCGGGATGTTCCTCAAAGGGTGATTCAAGCAACCCCAGGAGTGTAGTGACTTGTGAAAAGTCTTTGAGTTTTGCTGCCTGGATGGCTTGTTCGCCCAGATGATTGCGCAGCACAAACTTCGGGTTGGTTTTCAGCATCAGCCCGGTTGTCAGCCCGCGTGGCATGGACGCAATCCGCTGCGCATGGCGCAGTAGCCAGGCATCCGCCGCAGCTTGGTCCGGAAACAGGACGCGCACGGGTTCGGTGTTGCCGTCTGCGGCGGCGTGGCTCAGGCGGCGCCAGAAGATGGTGTAGTCCACCCGGTTGCGGGCCAGCAGCGTCAGGATGTCTTCGATCAGGGCACGGTCACCTGCCGCGTCACGGGGTGCCCCAGCGCCGTGCGGATCGGCCAGGCCCAGCTTGGCGCGCATCTGTTTTTCAAAGGCGGCCGCAAACACGGCCTTGAACGACTCCAGCGCAGCAAGTGCGAGTTTCTGCTCCTCAATCAGGGGCAGTAGGGCCTGCGCCAGACAAAACAGATTCCAGTAGGCGACGTTGGCTTGTTGATTGAAAGCGTAGCGACCTTGCGTGTCCGAGTGGTTGCAGACGTGGCCGGGGTCGAAGGCGTCCAGAAACTGGAAGGGGCCGTAGTCAATGGTCAGACCCAGAATACTCATGTTGTCGGTATTCATGACGCCATGGCAAAACCCCACGGCCTGCCATTGCGCCACCATGCGGGCAGTACGTTCGCTGACCGCTTCCAGCAGGGCGGCATAGGGATTGCCGGCGAATTTTTCGTCCGTTCGGCATTGCGGATAAAACCGGTCGATCACGTGGTCGGCCAGAATTTTGAGTTGCCCATGCTGGCCCCGGTGTGAAAAATGTTCGAAGTGACCGAAGCGGATAAAGCTGGGTGCCACCCGCGTCACCACCGCCGCCGTCTCGACGGTTTCACGCCGGACCGGCGCATCCGAGCCGGTAACGCACAGCGCACGCGAAGTTGGAATGTCCAGCCCCCGCATCGCCTCGCTGCACAAAAATTCACGGATGCTGGAGCGCAGAACGGCCCGGCCGTCGCCCATGCGGGAATAGGGCGTGCGTCCGGCGCCCTTGAGTTGCATTTCCAGTCCGTCTGAGGTCTCCCCCAGCAGGATGGCGCGGCCATCGCCCAGCTGGCCGGCCCACATGCCAAACTGGTGGCCGCCGTAGACACTGGCCAGAGGCTGCGTGCCGGCCAGAAGACGGTTGCCGGAGAGCGCCTCCAGCAGTTCTGGCGACGCCAGCCATGACTTGTGCAGCCCCAGCTCGCCGGCCAGCGCATCGCTGCGGCCTACCCAGTAGGGCGCCGGCAGTGGCTGGGGCAGGAGAAAGGTGTAGAAATCTTCCCCCAGTCGGGTGAAGCTGTTCTTCCAGGTCAGTCCCACGTCGAGATCGCCATGAGGGTCGGTAGCCGTGTGCATGGCGGGATTGTCTCTTACCGCGCAGACCATTGTCTGGTCATGGATTACGGCAGCATCGTGCGGGCGTGAAGTTCAAGGCGGCCCGGCACCGGTTGACGATCGGGCCGGGAACGGTGGAGCGTGCGTTAGGACCGGTTTGCCTGTTCGCGCAGCAACTCAAGCAGTTTTTGTTGCGACATGGGCTTGTGATACAGGTAGCCTTGCATGGTTTTGCATCCGGAATTTTCCAGATAGCGCTCCTGTACCGAAGTTTCAACACCTTCGGCGACGAGGTTCAGACCCAGGCCTCGCGCGATCGAAATGATTGCAAGCACCACCGGAAATTGCGACTGGTCATTCTTGATTTCCATGATGAAGGAGCGATCGATCTTGATGGTGTGAATCGGGAAGCGGTGCAGGTAGGACAACGAGGAATAACCGGTTCCAAAGTCGTCGATGGCAACGCTGACGCCGAGCTGGCAGAGTTTTTCGAGTTGTTCAACGGCCGTTTGCGGATTGTGAATGCAGATGTTCTCGGTGACTTCGACCTCAATCTGGGATGGCTAACCCCCGACCGCCGCCGCGAGGCCGGCAAGCCCGCG
>DIVK01000046.1:1320-6122 GCA_002422455.1 Rhodoferax sp. UBA6134 | reverse complement strand
CGCAAGCCGGCCACCACCAGATGCTGGTGAATGGCGGACAGGGCCAGCAGCGCGGGAATCGCCACCTGGGTGGCGCTCACCGCCCGGTCGCTGATGATCAGGATGTTGTTGCCACCCTTGATCGCATCCACGGCTTCGGCACACAGCGACGCCAGCTTGGCCTCCACACCCTCATGGCCCCAGGCCAGCGGGTAGGTGATGTCCAGCGTGTGACTGCGAAACTTGCCCTGCGTGTGTTTTTCGATGTCGCGCAGCTTGGCCATGTCGGCAAAGTCGAGAATCGGCTGCGCCACTTCCAGCCGCATGGGCGGGTTGACCTGGTTGATATCCAGCAAATTGGGCTTGGGGCCGATGAAGGAGACCAGCGACATCACGATGGCTTCGCGGATCGGGTCGATCGGCGGGTTGGTCACCTGCGCAAACAACTGCTTGAAGTAGTTGTACAGCGGCTTGTTTTTGTCACTCAAAACGGCCAGCGGGCTGTCGTTGCCCATGGAGCCAATGGCTTCCTCGCCCGCGGTGGCCATGGGGGCAATCAGGAACTTGATGTCTTCCTGGGTGAAGCCAAAGGCCTGCTGACGGTCCAGCAGGCCCACCACGCTCTCGGATGCGCTGGCGGGCTCGCCGCCACCCACCACGTCGTCGAGCTTGATACGCAGGTTTTCAATCCACTGCTTGTAGGGCTTGCTGTTGGCCAGATTCGACTTGAGCTCCTCGTCGTCGATCATGCGGCCCTGCTCCAGATCGATCAGGAACATCTTGCCCGGCTGCAGACGCCATTTGCGCACGATCTTGTTCTCGGGCACCGGCAGCACGCCGGACTCGGAGCCCATGATGACGAGGTCGTCATCGGTGATGCAATAACGCGAAGGGCGCAGGCCATTGCGGTCCAGCGTGGCGCCGATCTGGCGGCCGTCGGTGAACACGATGGAGGCCGGGCCGTCCCACGGCTCCAGCATCGCGGCATGGTATTCATAGAAGGCCTTGCGGCGCTCGCTCATCGTGGTGTGCTGCTCCCAGGGCTCGGGAATCATCATCATCACGGCCTGGCTGATCGGGTAGCCCGCCATGGTCAGCAGTTCCAGACAGTTGTCGAAGGTGGCCGTGTCGGACTGGCCGGCGAAGCTGATCGGGTAGAGCTTTTGCAGATCGGCGCCCAGCACGGGGGACGACATCACGCCTTCTCTGGCCTTCATCCAGTTGTAGTTGCCCTTGACGGTGTTGATCTCGCCGTTGTGCGCCACATAGCGGTACGGGTGCGCCAGCGGCCACTCGGGGAAGGTGTTGGTGGAGAAACGCTGGTGCACCAGGCCCAGGGCGGAGACGCAGCGCACGTCTTCCAGATCTTTGAAATACACACCCACCTGATCGGCCAGCAGCAAGCCCTTGTAGACGACGGTACGGCTGGACATGCTGGGCACATAATATTCCTTGCTGTGCGTCAGCTTGAGGCGCTGGATGTTGGCGCTCGCCGTCTTGCGGATCACATACAGCTTGCGCTCCAGCGCGTCCTGCACGATGACGTCATTGCCGCGACCGATGAAGACCTGACGCAGAATGGGCTCCTTTTCGCGCACGGTGGGCGACATCGGCATCTCGCGGTTGACCGGCACGTCGCGCCAGCCCAGCAACACCTGGCCCTCGGCCTTGACGGCGCGTTCCATCTCCTGCTCGCAGGCCAGCCGCGAGGCGTGCTCCTTGGGCAAAAAGACCATGCCCACGCCATACTCGCCGGGCGGCGGCAGGGTCACACCCTGTGTGGCCATCTCTTCGCGGTACAGCGCGTCCGGCAGCTGAATCAGGATGCCGGCGCCGTCCCCCATCAGCTTGTCGGCACCCACGGCCCCCCGGTGGTCCAGATTTTCAAGAATCTTCAGCGCATTGCGCACAATGTCGTGCGACTTGATGCCCTTGACGTGCGCCACAAAACCCACGCCACAAGCATCATGCTCGCTGGCAGAAGAATACAAACCGTGTTCCTTGAGATGCTTGATCTCGGCAGCCGTCGTCATGGCGCGCTCCTATAAATGACAGATTCCCGGAGGATAGTGCAATGCAATAGAAATACCAAGCAGAATAATTGGGGTCAGATTCCAATTATCTTTCAAAAAAAATAGATCAAAGATAATCAGGGACACATCAAAAACAGGAGCATCAAAAGCCCCGCCAACGGGACAATGATGACTATCGTCTTATCTTTTCGGAGGTCGAAACAGGTCGACCGGCCATGCTTTTGAGCACGCGACGCTGCGTTCTTTTTTGTAAATCTGCAACAAAATCTGCACCACCCAGAGCCCAGCCGCTCAGCGCCGCGTCGGTCAAGGCCGTCTGCTGCGCCACACTGATGCCACTCTGCACCAACTCCGCATAGGCCGCCTCCCGGGCAAAGGGGGTGTTGCCCAGTTCCCAGTACAAAGCGTGCGGCGTGACGAGTTTATCCACGCACTGCCCCGTGTAGTGGCCATGGCTGGAGCAGGGGTAGTCCCGTGCCTGAGCCACCAGCCCGGCGCGCACCGGGTTGAGATCAATGTAGGCCATGCAGGCCAGCAAATAGCGGTCGGCCTGAATCAGCGTGGACTTGTAGCGCCCCTCCCACAAGGTGCCGCTGCGCTTTTGCAAGTCATTGAAATAGCGCACATAGCGCCGACCCACCGCCTGCATCATCTGCGGCAAGCCCTCCAGGGTGCCGGGCGTGGCCAGCAGGTGGAAGTGGTTGCTCATCAGCACATAGGCATGAATGGCAACCTGGAACTTCTCTGCGTTTTCGCGCAGCAGATCAAGCAGGGTCTGGTAATCCGCGGGGGAGGTAAAGATGGGCTGCCGGTTGTTGCCCCGCTGAATCACGTGGTGGGGGTAGCCGGGCAGCGTGAGCCGGGGGAGACGTGCCATCCTGACTGGAACCCGACCCCGAATTTACAAATTTGCCGGATGCATGCGACTCAGCGAGGTGCTTTGACGACGCGAATCCTGCCACCCGTGGTCACCAAAATCACGGCGTCGCCCGGAACCAGCACTTCGGCGCCCTTGGCCTGCACAATGGCGCGCCGGTCGCCATTTTTCAGCTGCACCAGGATTTCAACGGCTTCTTCGCGGGTTCCCATGCGCTCGATTGCATTGCCCGCCACAGCGCCGGCCACAGCACCCAGTACGCCAACAATGGCGCTTTCCCGCTGACCACCGACACCGGCGCCCGCGAGGCCGCCAACCACGCCGCCCGCCGCCGCGCCCATGCCGGACTGATTGCCGTCGACCGTGACGGTGCGAATGGTCAGCACGCGGGCATCCTGCACCTCGGACATGCGCTGAGTGTCACCGCGCTGAATGACATCAGGGCTGCTGCTGGCGCAGGCCCCCAAGGTGGCCGCCACAACCAGGGCCAGGCTCAGGTTCAAAACTTGTTTCATCCAGGACTCCAAAAAGGCAAGGGGCAAATAATAACGCGATCACCCGAAATGCGTCAGGCCCGTGTTTCGTGATCCGGGCCATTGTCTGGCGGCAATGTAAAACGGGTGTCCAGCAAACCGGTCAACCCGAATTCCTGCAGCAGGGCGCGCAGGCGCTGCGCTGCCGCCCGCCTGCTCTGACCGGTATGGCGCGCGATGATGAGTTCGTTCTTCATGCTGTGCTCCCAACCCACCAGCTCGGTGACGGTGACCTGGTAGCCCCAGGCCTCCAGGTACAGGCAGCGCAGCACGTTGGTGATCTGGCTACCCAGCTCGCGCGTGTGCAACGGGTGACGCCAGAGCTCGGCCAGCGGCGTGCGCGACAGCGAGAGCGCCTTGTGCCCGCTCAGGACACGCGCCACTTCGGCCTGGCAGCAGGGCACCAGCACCATGAATTTGGCGTGTTTTTGCAGGCCAAAGGCAATGGCGTCATCGGTGGCGGTATCGCAGGCATGCAGCGCAGTCACCACGTCAACGCATGCCGGCAGTTCACCGGATTGCGCAGACTCCGCCACGCTCAGGTTCAGGAACGACATGCGGTCAAAACCGAGCCGGGCCGCCAGTTCACGTGACTTTTGCACCAGCTCGGGGCGGGTCTCGATGCCGTAAATGTGGCCCGCCTTGCGCGTCCTGAAAAACAGGTCGTAAATGATGAAGCCCAGATACGACTTGCCCGCGCCATGATCGGCCAGCGTGATGCCGCCTGCCTCGGCGGGCAACTCCAGCAACAACTTTTCGATGAACTGAAACAGGTGGTAGACCTGTTTCAGTTTGCGCCGCGAGTCCTGATTGAGCCGGCCCTCGCGCGTCAGGATGTGCAGCTCTTTGAGCAATTCAATCGACTGGCCGGGCCTGATTTCAGGGGCGATGGCAGAGGCGTCCTGCGTCGCGGCATGAGTTGCAGCCTGCGGGCCGTGGCCGGGTGGACGATCATTTCTTTTTGTTCTCATCATTATTTCTGACTGCGCCCGACGCTCAATGCCGCCCACCCCTCGGCCCCCAACTGTTCCATGGTTTGCATGTTCACCCCGAAAATAGCTTCCGCATCCGGAAAAGCGGCCACCGCACGGTCGATGCTGTCCTCGCGCAGCAGGTGCAAGGTCGGATAAGGCGAGCGGTTGGTGAAATTGGTGATGTCGTCCACCGAGGTGCCGGCAAACTGGTAATGGGGGTGCAGACTGGCAATCTGCAGCACGCCGTCGAGCTCCATATCCACCAGGGCCTGGTCAGCGTCCGCCAGAAAATCATTGAAGTCGAGAAAATCGGCCAGGCAGTCGGGCGCGATCAACAGCGTGGTATCACGCACTGATGCATCCTGGGCTACGAGCTCTTTTAGCTCAAAAATCAGGTCTTTCAGCA
>DIVK01000046.1:0-1259 GCA_002422455.1 Rhodoferax sp. UBA6134 | reverse complement strand
ATGCCAGCAAACGCCGGCCGGTCAACCGTTCGTGCTCGCGCGACGCAAAGCGGTCCGTCATGCCGGCGATGTAATCAGCCACCACCCGCAACAGGGCAGCGGGTTCATCCGCCCCGGCCCGCACCACCTGCGCACGTGCCGCAAACCGGCCCTGCATTTCCACCGGCGCCTGAACATAGGCATCAAACAGCTCACGCACCATCTGCTGCGCCCGCCCCGTGGTCTGCATGACCTGCGGGTGGCGATACAGGTTTTGCAACAGAAACTTCTTGAGCGTCATGGATTTTTGCCGCATTTCATCGCCAAACTGCAGCAAGGGGCCCATCTGGCGGGCCTCGTCCACGTCGCGGGGACCGGCCGCGGCCAGGGCGCGCCCGGTCGCGTCGATCACGTCGTAGACCTGCGCACTGAGCATACGGCGGATGGTCTCGTACAGCAGGCGACGACCCTGCGCCTTGTCGCCCAGATGCGGGAATTCGACCAGTGTCTGGCGCCGAAAATCGTCAAACAGCGCCACCTCCTGGAGCTGCTCCAGCGCAATCAGGCCCGAGCGCACACCGTCGTCAATGTCATGTGCGTTGTAGGCAATCTCGTCCGCCAGATTGCACAGCTGTGCCTCCAGGCCGGGCTGGCTGCGTGCCAGAAAACGGTGACCCACGCCGAGCGGCTCGACCGCCTCCAGCCGCTCGGCATTGACCCGCGAGCAGTGCTTGAGAATGCCTTCGCGCGTTTCAAAAGTAAGGTTCAAGCCATCAAACTGCGGGTAGCGCTCTTCCAGTTGATCAACCACGCGCAGGCTTTGCAGGTTGTGTTCGAAGCCGCCATGACCGGCCATGCATTCATTGAGGGCATCCTGCCCGGCGTGACCGAACGGCGTATGGCCCAGGTCATGCGCCAGCGCAATGGCTTCCACCAGGTCTTCATTGAGCCCCAGCGAACGGGCCATCGAGCGCCCCAGCTGCGCCACCTCCAGCGAGTGCGTGAGACGTGTGCGAAACAGGTCGCCCTCGTGGTTGAGAAATACCTGGGTTTTGTACACCAGACGCCGAAACGCCGTGCAGTGCACGATGCGGTCGCGGTCACGCTGGAACTCGGTGCGCGTCGGTGCTGGCGCTTGTGGATGACGACGGCCCCGCGACCGGGCCGGATCACACGCAAAGACAGCAAGCATCAATCACCTCGCGCACCAGAGCATCGGGGACGCTGCGCACCGCAGCGCTGGCGGGATTGTCGATCACGACGAACCTGATCTCGCCACC
>DIVK01000095.1:3059-5226 GCA_002422455.1 Rhodoferax sp. UBA6134 | reverse complement strand
CGCCGGGTGTCTATGCCCGCGCTTACCTGGAGGGACGTCTGACCGAAGAACAGTTGCTCAACTTCCGCCAGGAAGTGGGCGGCAAGGGCCTGTCGAGCTACCCGCACCCCAAGCTGATGCCCGAGTTCTGGCAGTTTCCGACCGTCTCCATGGGGCTGGGGCCGCTGATGGCGATTTACCAGGCGCGGTTTTTGAAATACTTGCATGCCCGCGGCATCGCCGACACCGCCAGCCGCAAGGTCTGGGTGTTTTGCGGCGACGGTGAGATGGACGAGGTGGAGTCCCTGGGCGCCATCGGCCTGGCGGCGCGCGAGAAGCTGGACAACCTGATTTTCGTCATCAACTGCAATCTGCAGCGGCTGGACGGCCCGGTGCGAGGCAACGGCAAGATCATTCAGGAGCTCGAAGGCGAGTTCCGCGGTGCCGGCTGGAACGTCATCAAGTTGATATGGGGCAGTGATTGGGACCCCCTGCTGGCGCGTGACAAGGACGGCGCGTTGAAGAAGCTGATGATGGACACGCTGGACGGTGACTACCAGGCCTTCAAGGCCAATGATGGCGCTTATGTGCGCCAGCATTTCTTTGGCCGAGACCCGCGCACGCTGGCGATGGTCGCGCACATGAGCGACGACGAAATCTGGGCCCTGCGCCGGGGCGGTCATGATCCGAAGAAAGTCTATGCGGCCTACGCTGCCGCTGTCAAACACGAGGGTCAACCGACCGTGTTGTTGATCAAGACCGTCAAGGGTTTTGGCATGGGCAAGAGCGGCGAGGGTAAAAACAATGTGCATCAGACCAAGAAGCTGACCGATGAAGACATCAAAATCTTTCGCGACCGCTTCAACATCCCGGTGCCGGACAGTCAGATTGCCGACATTCCGTTTTACAAACCGGCCGATGACACGCCCGAGATGCGCTACCTGCATGAGCGCCGCCAGGCGCTGGGTGGTTATCTTCCGCACCGCCGCACCAGGGCCGACGAGCAACTTGCCGTGCCTGCGCTGGAGACCTTCAAGGCGGTGACCGAGCCGACCGCCGAAGGGCGCGAGATATCCACCACGCAAGCGTATGTGCGCTTTTTGGGCACGCTGCTGCGCGACCCGGCGCTGGGGCCGCGCGTGGTGCCGATTCTGGTGGACGAGGCGCGCACCTTCGGCATGGAAGGCCTGTTTCGCCAGATCGGCATCTACAACCCGGAGGGCCAGAAATACACCCCGGTCGACAAAGACCAGGTGATGTACTACCGGGAAGACAAGGCTGGCCAGATTCTGCAGGAAGGCATCAACGAAGCCGGTGGCATGAGCAGCTGGATTGCCGCCGCCACCAGCTACAGCACCACCAATCGCATCATGGTGCCGTTCTACGTGTACTACTCGATGTTCGGCTTCCAGCGCGTCGGTGATCTGGCCTGGGCCGCGGGCGACATGCAGGCCCGGGGCTTTCTGCTGGGCGGTACTTCCGGGCGCACCACGCTCAATGGCGAGGGTCTGCAGCACGAAGACGGCCACAGCCACATTCTGGCCGGCACCATTCCGAACTGCATCAGCTACGACCCGACCTTCGCGCACGAGGTGGCCGTCATCCTGCACCATGGCCTGAAACGCATGGTGGAAAGGCAGGACAACGTGTATTACTACATCACGCTGCTGAATGAAAATTACGCCATGCCGGGTCTCACTGCGGGCACCGAAGAGCAGATCATCAAGGGCATGTACCTGTGCAGGGAAGGGCCCAAGCTGACGCCGCGCGTGCAACTGCTCGGCTCGGGCTCCATCCTGCGCGAAAGCATGGCCGCGCAGGCGTTGCTGGAACAAGAATGGGGCGTGGCCGCCAACGTCTGGAGCTGCCCCAGCTTCAACGAACTGGCCCGGGATGGCCAGGACTGCGAGCGCCACAACCT
This sequence comes from Rhodoferax sp. UBA6134, assembly GCA_002422455.1. Classification (GTDB taxonomy): domain Bacteria; phylum Pseudomonadota; class Gammaproteobacteria; order Burkholderiales; family Burkholderiaceae_C; genus Rhodoferax. Next base: position 3,326 of record DIVK01000095.1, on the reverse strand, counting down.
GTTGCACCCCGCGGGCGAGCAGCGCGTCCCGTTCGTCGGCCGGCAACTGGAAAAACACACCGGCCCGGTGGTGGCGTCCACCGACCACATGAAAGCGTATGCCGAGCAGATACGCTCCTTCATCCCGAAGGGGCGTCCCTACAAGGTGCTGGGCACCGATGGTTTTGGCCGCAGCGACTTCCGCAGCAAATTGCGCGAGCATTTCGAGGTGAATCGCCACTACATCGTGGTGGCCGCGCTCAAGGCCCTGTCGGAGGAGGGCAGCGT
>DIVK01000095.1:1565-2912 GCA_002422455.1 Rhodoferax sp. UBA6134 | reverse complement strand
TCGCGCTGGGCGACAAGGTCAAGCAGGGCTCGCTGCTGTTGCTGCTGGACGTTGCCGATGCCGCCGCTGTCGAGGCGCCCGTGTCTGCGGCTCCTGTGCTTGGGGAAAAACCGGCGGCAGTGCCCGTTGCCGCAGCGCAAGAGGTTGTCAATCCGGCCGCTCAGGTCAGCGTTGACGTGAGTGCAGGCGACCGTGCCGGCAGTCTGCCGCACGCCTCGCCTTCGGTGCGCAAATTCGCCCGCGAGCTGGGTGTTCCGCTGGGCGAAGTCAAGGGTAGCGGATTGAAAGGACGCATCACCGCCGCCGACGTGCAGGCGTTCACCCGCTCCGTGATGAATGGTGCTGTTCAAACCTTGGCTGCGGCGGCGCAGGTCAAGAGCGCGGCCCCCGCAGGTGGTGATGGTGCTGGGCTTGGCCTGATTCCCTGGCCCAAGGTCGACTTCGCCAAGTTCGGTTCGATCGAGCGCAAGGACATGTCGCGCATCAAGAAGATCAGCGGCGCCAACCTGTTGCGCAACGCGATCATGATTCCGGCCGTCACCAGCCATGACGACTGCGATATCACGGAACTTGAGGCCTTCCGCGTGTCCACCAACAAGGAGAACGAAAAATCGGGTGTCAAAGTCACCATGCTCGCCTTTCTGATCAAGTCCTGTGTCGCTGCGCTCAAGAAGTTCCCCGAGTTCAACAGCTCGCTGGATGGCGATGCGCTGATCTACAAACAGTACTTCCACATCGGCTTTGCGGCGGACACGCCCAATGGCCTGATGGTGCCGGTGATCAAGGATGCCGACAAAAAAGGCATCATGCAGATATCTCTGGAGATGAGTGAACTGGCTCAGAAGGCGCGTGACGGCAAGCTCAGTCCGGCTGAAATGTCGGGCGCATCGTTCACCATCTCGTCCCTGGGCGGCATTGGCGGGCGTTACTTCACCCCCATCATCAATGCGCCTGAAGTCGCGATTCTGGGGGTTTGCAAATCGACCATCCAGCCGGTGTGGGACGGCAAAACCTTCCAGCCGCGCCTGATGTTGCCGCTCAGTCTGACCTGGGACCACCGTGTGATCGACGGCGCCGCTGCGGCCCGCTTCAACGTCTACCTGGGCCAGATACTGGGTGACTTCCGTCGGGTTCTCTTGTGACCAACTGATTGGATAAGACATGGCAACCCTGGATATTCAAGTGCCCGATATCGGTGATTTCGCCGAGGTCACCGTCATTGAAGTGCTGGTCAAGGCCGGTGACCGCATCAAGCCCGAGCAGAGTCTGATCACCGTCGAGAGCGACAAGGCTTCCATGGAAATTCCATCGTCGCACGGCGGTGTGGTGAAGGAGCTCAAGGTCAGG
>DIVK01000095.1:0-1532 GCA_002422455.1 Rhodoferax sp. UBA6134 | reverse complement strand
AACGGGCAAGGCCGTGGTATCGGCTCCGGCCGCTGCCAGTTTCACCGGCTCGGCCGATCCGGACTGCGACTTGCTGGTGCTTGGCGGCGGCCCCGGCGGCTACAGCGCGGCGTTCCGTGCGGCCGACCTGGGCCTCAAGGTCATCCTGGTCGAGCGTTACGCGCAACTCGGCGGCGTCTGCCTGAACGTGGGTTGCATCCCCAGCAAGACCCTGCTGCACGTGGCCGCCGTGATGGATGAGGTAAGCCGCCTGGCTGCGCTCGGCATCGACTTTGGTGCGCCCACGGTCAGCATCGACAAGCTGCGCGCCCACAAGGAAAAGGTCATCACCAAGCTCACCGGCGGCCTGGCCGCCATGGCCAAGGTGCGCAAGGTCACCGTGCTGCGCGGCTACGGCGCCTTCGTCGGCGCCAACCATGTGCAGGTGGAAGAAACCACCGGCAGCGCGCAAGAGAAAACCGGCAAGACGCAGACCATCGCCTTCAAAAAGTGCATCATCGCGGCCGGCAGCCAGGCGGTGCGCCTGCCTTGTCTGCCGGACGATCCGCGTGTGGTGGATTCGACCGGCGCGCTGGCCTTGCAGGAAGTCCCCAAACGCATGCTGATCCTGGGCGGCGGCATCATCGGGCTGGAGATGGGCACGGTGTACAGCGCTTTAGGCGCGCGGCTGGACGTGGTGGAGATGCAAGACGGCCTGATGCCGGGCGCCGACCGCGACCTGGTCAGGGTGTGGCAGAAGCTGAACGCGCCACGGTTCGATAACATCATGCTCAAGACCAAAACGGTCGCTGCCCGCGCCACACCCGAAGGCATTGAAGTGACGTTTGCGCCAGCCGAGGAGGGCGGCACCTGCCCCGCACCGCAGACCTACGACCTGGTGCTGCAAGCGGTGGGCCGCACGCCCAACGGCAAGAAAATCGCCGCCGACAAGGCCGGTGTGGCCGTGACGGAGCGCGGCCTCATCCCGGTGGACATCCAGATGCGCACCAACATGCCGCACATCTTCGCCATTGGCGACATCGTCGGCCAGCCGATGCTGGCGCACAAGGCGGTGCACGAAGGGCACGTGGCGGCTGAAGTGATTGCCGGTGAACTGCAAGGCAACAAGGAACTCAGCAGCACGGCGTTCAACGCCCGCGTCATCCCCAGCGTGGCCTACACCGACCCCGAAGTGGCCTGGGTTGGACTCACCGAAGACCAGGCCAGGGCGCAGGGCGTCAAGGTCAACAAGGGCTTGTTCCCCTGGGCCGCGTCCGGTCGGGCCATTGCCAACGGCCGCGACGAAGGCTTCACCAAGCTGCTGTTCGATGAGGCAACGCATCGCATCGTCGGCGGCGGCATTGTGGGCACCCATGCGGGCGACATGATCGGCGAGATTGCGCTGGCCATCGAAATGGGCGCCGACGCGGTCGACATCGGCAAGACCATCCACCCGCATCCCACGCTGGGCGAGAGCATCGGCATGGCGGCGGAAATGGCGCACGGCAGTTGCACGGACTTGCCGCCGGGGCGCAGGTAGCCAGGCGATTCAG
>DIVK01000037.1 GCA_002422455.1 Rhodoferax sp. UBA6134 | reverse complement strand
GGCAGCTCGGCATAGTAATCCTTGACAGCCACTTGCCCGGGCCGGAACAGCTCAAACTGAAGACTACGCCCCAGGCCGGCCTGATTGATATCCGAAAGCAGGGCATCCATTTCAGCCTTGCTCGGCAACTGCTTCTCCAGTTGCGTGACGTACTGTTTCACCTGCTCAAGCTGTTTCTTCAGGGCTTCGAGGTTGACTGCCTTGCCCAACTTGACTTTGTATTCTTCACGCAACGCCACTTCCCTGGCCTGCTCTGCCTCCAACTCGGCTTCATAGGTGTTCAACCACAAGAACCACAGCACCACCACAACCAGAATGGCAATGCCCGCGAAGAGCGCATACCGGGGCAGCGCAGGCCAACCCGCCGGATATCGAGGATTCAGGTTGCGAAACTGACCGAGTGATTTTTCCAGGAAAACAGAAAAATTGAAATTCACTGAGGATTTTTTTGTCACCATGCCCGGCTCCTATTTCTTGACAGGAGTTGAGGCAGCAACCAGCGGAGCCGCAGCCATGGAAACCGAACCCGCAGCGGAGGCGGCGCTCGCAGCCGCTCGCATTTTTTCAGCCTCGCTGGCGCGCATCAAACGAACCCGAATGGTGAAATTGGCAACGCGCCGTTGCTCCCGCGGCGCCAAGGCAACCGAACCCGCCACAATTTCAACCAGTTCCGGCTTGGAAAACCAGGGCGAATTGTTTCCCAGATTGCGCAACAGTTCAGACACTCGCTCGTTGGACTGCGCAACACCTTGCAACGTCACACTCTGGTTATCTTGACGCATGCTGGCAATATAAACGCCATCAGGCAACTGCCTGACCAGCTCTGTCAGCAAATGAACTGGCAAATTGCGGTCGGCCTGCAAGTCCTCCACCGCCTGCTGGCGCGCCCGCAAGGCCGCAATCTCCGCTTCCAGACTGGCAATATCCTTGATCTGCTCATCAAATCGTTTGATCTCGGTTTGCAGCAGTTGGTTTTTTTCCTGTTGCCCAGATATCTGGGTCTGAAACCAAAGAAAAATGACTCCGGCGAGCAAACCACCGGCAAGAACCGAGACTCCCAAACTGGCATTGAATATATCCTGGCGCAGTTTGCGCGCCGCCTCGCGGTGCGGTAGCAGATTGATCAGAATCACTGCACGAACCTCCGCAAAGCCAATCCGCACGAAGTGAGATAGGACGGCGCTTCCCTTGCCATTTTCTTCATGCGAACATTTTCACCGATTTCCATTCCTTCAAACGGATTCACCAAACTACAAGGGAACGTGGTGTGCTGCGTCACGGCTTCCGTCAACCCCGGCAAAGCGGCCGAGCCACCCGCCAGCATCACGTAATCGACCTTGTTATATGGCGTGCTGGTAAAGAAAAACTGCAGGGCGCGACCAATCTCCTGCACCATGCTGTCAATAAACGGACGCAACACACTGGACTCATATTCGCCCGGCAACTCACCGCTGCGCTTTTTACTCTCCGCTTCTTCCTGGGAAAAACCATACTGACGCACAATCAGCTGTGTCAACTGGGCACCGCCAAACGCCTGATCCCGATCGTACAGCACCTCGCCATCACGGATGACTTGCATGCTGGTGGTCAAGGCACCCACCTCAAACAAGGCCACCACACTGCCTACCCCTTTGTCGGGCAGGTTTTCAATCAAACGGCCAACCGCCAGACGCGACGCGTAAGATTCCACGTCCACAATGACCGGTTTCAAACCGGCGGCCTCCGCCAGACCCTGAATATCCTGAACCTTTTCCCGGCGTGACGCAGCAATCAGCACGTCAACATCATCGGGCGAACTGGCGCTGGGACCCGCCACGCAAAAATCAAGACTGACTTCATCCAGCGGAAACGGAATGTACTGGTTGGCCTCGGCCTCGACCTGCAACTCCAACTCCTGGTCGGACAAGCCGCCCGGCAACATGATTTTTTTGGTGATGACCGCTGACGGTGGCAGGGCCATCGCCACATTTCTGGTTTTGGTCCCGCTTTTTTTCACCAGTTGACGAACCGCCTCCGCCACCTCATCGAACTTCTCGATGTTGCCATCGGTGATCCACCCCCGCTCAAGCGGCACAATCACGCACCGCTCAAGCACCAGATTTCCAGCTTTGTCTTGACCCAACTCAACCAGCTTGACACTCGAAGAACTGATATCCAAACCCAGCATGGGAGCGGGTTGACTGCTAAACAAGGACGCCAAAGAGATCAAAACCATCCCCTGAAACAGGCCAATCAGAAATCGGCGAAACTTAACAATTCACTTGAATGCTAGCAGCAAGCCCATTGTCCAGCAAAGGTTTTTTCAAATTTCAGGCTTTTCCAGCGTTGTCAAAAGCAGACGTTTTTCATTCAAACCCCACCCTCGATAAGGTTCGAACAGACGCCTGAAGGCGCAACAGCAACAATGGCGGGCACTTCCTCACCAGAGCCGTTCGAACGTCATTTTTATAATGACACGACGTTTCCACAAGATTTTTATGTCCCCAAAAAACCCATCCAGTGAATCCAACCCGCCCCGCTCCAGCCCCAATGCCAGCGCAATGAATTGGCTGCTGCGCATTGCATTATGGGGCGGCGGATTGGCACTGGCTGGCCTGCTGTCGCTTCTGCTGGTCGTTGCGATCGCGATGGCGGTGGCATTCCCGAACTTGCCGGATATTTCCGACCTGTCGGATTACCGTCCGAAATTGCCCTTGCGCGTGTTTTCAGCGGAAGGCGCCCTGATTGGCGAGTTTGGCGAAGAACGTCGACACCTGACGCCGATCAAGGATATTCCGAAAGTCATGACGGACGCCGTCCTGGCCATTGAAGACTCGCGGTTTTTCGAGCATGGCGGCGTTGATTACAAAGGCGTTTTGCGCGCCGCACTGGCCAACCTGGGACGCATCAAAAGCCAGGGCGCATCCACCATCACGATGCAGGTGGCACGCAACGTTTATCTGTCTTCGGAAAAAACCTACACCCGCAAGATCTACGAAATCCTGCTGACCTTCAAGCTGGAACACGCACTGACCAAAAATCAGATTCTTGAGATTTACATGAATCAGATTTTTCTGGGCAACCGCGCCTACGGTTTCGCCGCTGCCGCAGAGGCGTACTTCGACAAGCCACTGAAAGACGTCACGATTGCCGAAGCAGCAATGCTGGCAGGCCTGCCCAAGGCGCCCTCCGCCTACAACCCGATCAACAACCCCAAGCGGGCCCGGGCGCGCCAGCTCTACATCATTGAGCGCATGCAGGAAAACGGGTTCATCACCGCCGGGCAGGCCGCTGCCGCCAAAAATGAGGAATTGAAAGTCAAGTCGGGCCTGGACAATACCAAGGTACATGCCGAGTACGTGGCTGAGATGGTGCGCCAACTGATGTATGCACAGTATGGCGACGAAACCTACACCCGGGGCCTGAACGTTTACACCACGCTGCGGGCGGCCAGCCAGGATGCGGCTTATCGGGCTCTGCGACGCGGCATCATGGACTTTGAACGCCGCCAGGTCTACCGGGGACCCGAGGAATTCATCACGCTGCCATCCGATCCGCAGGAAAGGGAAGATGCCATTGACGAGGCCCTGGACGAGCACCGCGACAATGGCGACGTGATGTCGGCCGTGGTGCTGGAAGCGGATGCCCGAAAAATAAGGGCCATCCGTCAGAACGGCGAAACGCTTGAAATTACCGGCGAAGGCCTCCGACCCGCCCAGTCGGGTTTGGCGGACAAGGCACCGCCCCACATCAAAATTCGGCGCGGTGCCGTGATCCGGGTGGCGAAAACGCAAAAAAACACCTGGGAAATCACGCAACTGCCCGAAGTTGAGGGGGCCTTTGTGGCACTGGACCCGCGCGACGGCTCCATCAAGGCACTGGTGGGCGGTTTTGATTTTGAGAAAAACAAGTTCAACCACGTCACGCAAGCTTGGCGTCAGCCCGGTTCCGGCTTCAAGCCGTTCATCTACTCCGCCGCCCTGGAAAAAGGCTTTACCCCAGCGACGGTCATCAACGATGCGCCCCTCTTTTTTGACGCGGGCGTGACGGGGGGGCAGCCGTGGGAACCAAAAAATTACGACGGAAAATTCGAGGGTCCGATGACCATGCGCCGGGGCCTGGCCAAGTCCAAAAACATGGTCTCGATCCGCATCCTGCAAGCAGTGGGCGCCCAGAACGCGCAAGAATGGATCACGCGCTTTGGCTTCGATGCAAACAAACACCCGGCCTACCTGACCATGGCACTGGGCGCAGGATCGGTCACGCCCATGCAGATGGCTTCAGCCTACTCGGTTTTCGCCAATGGCGGCTACCGCGTCAATCCGTGGCTGATCGCCAAAGTGACCGAGCAAAAAGGCAAAGTCTTGCAGGAAACCAAACCCCTTATTCTGGATGAATCGATGCGCGCCATTGATGCGCGCAATGCCTTCGTCATGAACAGTCTGTTGCAGGAAGTCACCCGCTCCGGAACGGCGGCCTCCGCGCAAGCCACGCTGAAACGGCCGGACCTGTATGGAAAAACGGGAACCACCAACGACTCCATGGACGCCTGGTTTTCAGGCTTCCAGCCGACCCTGGCCGCCATCACCTGGATTGGCTACGACACGCCACGCAAACTGGGCGACCGCGAAACAGGCGGCGGCTTGAGCCTGCCGATCTGGATCCGGTTCATGGAGCAGGCACTGAAAAATGTTCCGGTCATGGAGCCCAGCGTGCCTGAAGGCGTTGTCAATTCAGGCGGCGAATGGTTTTATGACGAATACGCCAGGGGTGCCGGCGTCAGCAGCATGGGGCTGGACGGAAAGTCGGAAGGGGGCGCGGGAGGCAACATCCACACACTGCCACCCGCCGATGAAAGAAAACAGATTATCGACCTGTTCAAGAACTGACCTGGAATTTCACGGAGCAACCCGCCTGCTCACTGGCAAAGTGCGACAAATTGGCAAAAAACTCGCCCTGCCCCTTGGTATCCATCCACTGCGCACCATCGAATTTGTAGTGGTAGCCGCCTGACCGGGCCGCCAGCCAGACTTCATGCAAGGGTTTTTGCAGGTTGATCACGATCTGGCTCCGGTTTGAAAAAACCAGCGTGACCATGCCCCCCACGCGCTGATTGTCGATATCTGCCCGCGCCTCGTCATTGATACGGTCACAGCTGGCTTCAACCGCCTTGAGCAGAATTTCCGCGCGGTCCATGAATTCAAGGTCGGTCATTACAATTTCACCATGTTGCGATTTTTCCGAATTTTAGTCAGTCTGCCCGTCCTTGGCCTCAATGTGCTCAGTCTGTCGGCCTGCGGTCAGCAGGGCCCGCTGTATTTACCCACCGAACCGGCCGCCGCCAGCCGCGCCACCCTGCCAGAAACATTGATGCGCCCAGGCTCCGCGCAATCCGCACAGCCTGAAACGACAAACGCCCCCTCTCCCGCCCCCAGCCCTGTCCAATGACCGTCCCAAACCTTCCCGGCCAGCCCCACATTGCCTACCGGGGCAATGAACTTTTCGCGGAAGATGTCCGCCTGAATGATCTGGCCGAAGCGCACGGCACGCCGCTTTTCGTGTACTCGAAAGGCGCCATGCTGTCAGCGCTGGCCGCCTACCAGCGCGGCTTTGCCGGCCGCAAGGTTCAAATCTGCTACGCCATGAAGGCCAACCCGGCCCTGGGTGTGATTCAGGTTTTCGCCCAGGCGGGCTGTGGTTTTGACATTGTCTCCGGCGGCGACATGGAGCGGGTGCTGGCCGCCGGCGGGCAGGCCGAAAAAATCATCTTCTCCGGCGTGGGCAAGACGCGCGCGGAGATGCGCTGCGCATTAAAGGCCGGCATCGGCTGTTTCAACGTCGAGAGCGAAGCCGAGCTTGAAGTCCTGAGTGAAGTGGCCCGGTCCATGGGTCTGCGCGCACCGGTCAGCATTCGCGTCAACCCCAACGTCGACCCCAAGACCCACCCCTACATTTCCACCGGCCTCAAAGGCAACAAGTTCGGCATCGCCCACGAACGCGTGGTGCCAACCTACCAGCGTGCTGCCGAACTGGCGGGCATACGGGTGGTCGGTATCGACTGCCACATCGGCTCGCAGATCACGCAGGAAGGACCCTACCTTGACGCGCTGGACCGGATGCTGGACCTGGTGGAAGCAATTGAAGCGGTTGGCATTCCCATCCATCACATCGACTTTGGTGGCGGCCTGGGCATCAACTACAACGGCGACACCCCCCCCAGCGCCGACGACCTGTGGAAAAAGCTGCTGGCCAAACTGGATGCCCGCGGGTTTGGAACGCGGCAACTGATGATCGAACCCGGCCGCTCGCTGGTGGGCAATGCCGGCGTGTGCCTGACCGAAGTGCTGTACCTCAAACCCGGCGAGCAGAAAAACTTCTGCATCATCGACGCCGCCATGAACGACTTGCCGCGCCCGGCCATGTACCAGGCATTCCACCAGATCGTGCCGTTGCAGCCGCGCACTGAGGCGCCCGGCACCTGGGACGTGGTGGGGCCGATCTGCGAAAGTGGCGACTGGATTGGCCATGACCGCGCCCTGGCCGTGCGGCCAGGCGACCGGCTGGCGGTGCTGTCGGCCGGCGCCTACTGCATGAGCATGGCCAGCAATTACAACTCGCGCGGACGCGCCGCCGAGATTCTGGTGGACGGCAGCCAGGCCCGCCTGATTCGTCAACGGGAGACGATGGCCGATCAGCTGCGACAAGAGAGTTCGCTATTGATCAAATAGCTTCCCGCGCTTATTTCACGTCGGCTACCGCCTGTTTTTCCTTATAAACCGGGCCAGTCGCCAGCCCAGCAACGTGGCCAGAATGGCGGCGTAAACGAACACCTCGGTAAAGTTGTTCTTGCCGGCGCGCATCCAGAAAAAGTGCAGCACCGCAAGCCCGGCGATGCCGTACACCAGCTGGTGCAAAGCCTGCCAGCGTTTGGCCCCCAGCGCCCTGATTGCCCGGTTGAAGGACGTCAACGCCAGCGCCGTGAGCAGCACAAAAGCCGTGAAACCCACCAGAATGAAGGGCCGCTTGGTGATGTCCCCGGCGATATCGGTCACGTCAAAACCCATGTCGAACCAGCTGTAGCTGAGCAGGTGCAGCACTGCATAGAAATAGACAAACAGGCCCAGCATGCGCCGAAAGCGCGCCAGCGCCGGGCTGGCAGTGATGACACGCAGCGGCGTCACTGCCAGCACCCCGCATAAAAAACGCAAGGTCCAGTCGCCGGTGGCGCGGATCAACGCCTCCGCCGGATTGGCGCCCAGCTGGTTGCTGCCGGCCGCCAGCAGCAACCAGCCAAACGGCAGCAGCGCCAGGCCAAACACAAGCGGTTTGGCGAAACGGTGGAGAAGCAGATTGCTCACCTGCTGCGGCGGCCGCGGACGGGCGGATGTCGGCATCAAAAAAACTTCTTGAGGTCCATGCCCGCGTAAAGCTGCCCCACTTGCGCCTCATAGCCGTTGAACATCAGCGTCTTGCGCTTCCTGGCGAACAGGCCATCCTCGCCAATGCGCCGCTCGGTGGCCTGACTCCAGCGCGGGTGGTCGACATTGGGGTTGACGTTGGAGAAAAAGCCATACTCATTGGCGGCCGCCTTGTTCCAGGCGGTGGCGGGCGGTTTATCGGTGAAGCGGATTTTGACCAGACTCTTGGCGCTCTTGAAGCCGTACTTCCATGGCACCACCAGACGCACTGGCGCACCGTTCTGCTTGGGCAAGACCTCGCCATACATGCCGAAGCTCAGCAGAGTCAGCGGGTGCATGGCCTCGTCCATGCGCAGACCCTCCACATAAGGCCAGTCCAGCACACGGGAACCCACAAACGGCATGGTTTTGTGATCGGCCAGGGTCACGAACTCGACGTAGCGGGCGCTGCCCAGTGGCTCGACTTTGCGGATCAGCTCACTCAATGAGTAGCCGACCCACGGAATCACCATGGACCAGCCTTCGACGCAGCGCAGGCGGTAAATCCGCTCCTCCTGCGTGCCGAGCTTGAGCAGGTCTTCCAGCGCGTAGCGGGCCGGCTTTTTGACCAAGCCTTCGATCTCCACCGTCCACGGACTGGTCCTCAGGGTGTGGGCATTGCGCGCCGGGTCCGACTTGTCGGTACCGAATTCATAAAAGTTGTTGTAGCTGCTGGCATCCTGGTAAGCCGTCAGCTTCTCCAGAGTGAGCGCCCCTGAAAGACTCGACTTCACCCCCGGCAATGCGGCCAGCCTTCCGGGTCGGGGGATCGACCCGGCGCCCTGCGCCCGGGCCTCCCGTGAGGCCCAGGAAGCCAGTGCAGCACCCGCAACGCCGCTGGCCATGAGCTTGATGAGATCGCGCCGTCCCGCATAGGCGCGCTGGCTGGTGATTTCGCTGGAGACCGGGTGGCAAAAGCCGTTGCGGCTGGTTTTGATAAGCATGATGTTGTCCTCGTTGCGGTAGCAGTCGTGGGACAAGGCCTGTTCTTACAAAAATCTGCAACCCGTTGCGCCACATCGTTGCGCTACAGCGTGCCGTAGCTGTGCAAGCCGCTCAGGAACATGTTAACGCCAATAAAGGCAAAGGTGGTCACCGCCAAGCCGGATAAGGCCCACCAGGCCGCCACGGTACCGCGCAGACCCTTCATCAGGCGCATGTGCAGCCAGGCCGCATAGTTGAGCCAGACGATCAGGGCCCAGGTTTCCTTGGGATCCCAGCTCCAGTAGCCGCCCCAGGCTTCGGCGGCCCACAGGGCGCCGAGCACCGTGGCGATGGTGAAGAAGGCAAAACCCACGGCGATGGACTTGTACATCACGTCGTCCAGAATCTCGAAGGAGGGCAGCCGGGCCGCAATCTGGCGCCGTCCCCACAGGATACCGCCAATCGCCAGCGCCGAAATACCAAAATACACGGCCCAGTAGTCACTCATGCCGCTGGCGGCCGACTTGCGAAAAACAATCGGCTCGAAACACAGCACAATGCCCAGCAACCACAGCGGTGCCAGCTTGTACCAGCGCGTCTCACCTGCCTGCTGCTTGATCAGGTAGGCAAACGCCACCATGGCCGCCAGCGCAAACGTGCCATAGCCGATGAAGTTGGCCGGCACGTGCAGCTTCATCCACCAGCTCTTGAGCGCCGGCACCAGCGGCTGAATCTCGTGCGCCCCGCGCACCAGCGTGTACCAGAGCAGGAAACCGACCGCCGCGCTGACCACCAGCATGACAAAGGCGCCCAGCGCGCGGGTTTTGTACTGCTCCTCAAAATAAAGATAGAAAGCTGCGGTCAGCCAGCAAAACAGCACAAACACTTCGTACAGGTTGCTCACCGGAATATGTCCGATGTCGGCACCCAGCAAATAACCTTCATACCAGCGCACCATGGTACCGATCAAGGCCATGGTCACGGCCACCCAGAGCAGGCGCGAAGCCACCAGCGCCAGGGCGTCCCCCCCCTTGCGGGGGGCGAACATGCCGATCCAGTAAAAGACCGTGCTCATGAAGAACAACATGCTCATCCACAGGATGGCCGACTGGCTGGACAAAAAATACTTGAGCCAGAAAACACTGTCCGCATTCGCCAGGCTGCCCTGGTACGACACGATGGCCAGCAACGAGAACCCGGCCACCACCAGCATCAGCGCGCGCAGGGGCCGCCAGAACCAGCCCAGGGCAACGGCGCCCGGCATGGCAGCGAGCAAAATGCCCTTCTCATACACGTCCATCGCAGCGCTGTAGCGCGAAAAGGCAAACACACCGGCCGCGAGCACAAGGGCCGCAAACAACCAGTCAAACCCGTTGCGTTTGGCGAAATAAGCTTCGTTCAGGCTCAATGTGGTATCCACAGTCGTTGCAGCGTCAGTCATGTCATTCTTCCTTGATTCCAATAAGCTTGGCCTTGAGCTGTTCAAACTCGCGGTCGCCATCCATGGTTTTGCGGTTGCTTGACAAGGCCATGGTGGCCGTGGCCTTGCCGTCCCCATCGCGCGGCGCCAGCCACACCCACAGCCGCCGTTCACGCACATAGAGCATGGCAAAAACGCCCAGAATCAGCAGGGCACAACCCAGATAAACGATATTTCTCCCGGGCGCACGGGCCACCTGGAAGACGCTGGCCTGCACCTGGGTGAAGTCTGTCAGTTGCAGCACCACGGGCGCCGGGTAGGCCTGGGCATCACTCAACGCCAGCACGGCCTGGGTCATGAACCTTTGCGTTTTTTCATCGGGCTCAAACGGTGTCAGGCCGGCACGCTCACGCGTGAGCTGGGCCAGTTCAAACAAGGCGCCATTCAGAATGCGGATCAGCACCTCACCCGCACGAGCGCGCTCGTCCTGCGGCACATTGGTTTCCATGAAGTCGGCAATGGCCTGTAAACCGCCAACAGCCTTGCCGGCCCGCTCCGGCCCGGCACCGGCAAACAAGGCCAGTGCCCGCGACGCCGACGCAGTCAACGGCTTGTTCAGGTCCGGCCGGCCGGGGTCTACCGCGCGTGCAACGTAACGCTGAATGGCCAGCTCACGCATGCCGGTATCCGCCAGGGCGGCACGCAAGCGGAAAAACGCTTCGGAACTGCCCTGCTCATCCGCCGGCACCCGCCAATAACGGAACGGCTCCGCCGGTGAATCGCGCAGCCCCATCAAAAACACCGGAACGCCATCGCCCAGGTCCACCGGCAGCATATAGTTGTGGAACTCACGCGCCTGGCCGGCAGCGTCGCGCAGCTTGTAGCTGACGCTGGGGCCCACATTGCGCAGCTCTTTTTTGTCATCCGCCTTGTTGGCCGCGCCGAGCCGGGCCTCAAGAGACGCGCGCAGGTCCACCTTGCGCACGTCGACGCCGGCCGCGCCATTGTCCGAAAAATTCTCGACATTGATCACCCGCAACCCGGTGTACTCGACGGTCAGCTTGTCATTGCCATTGACCAATTGGGATGAGCCACCGATCACGCCCTCGATGTCAAACGGTTTCGCGTCCGCCGTCAGGGACAGGGCTTTGAGTTTGACGCTGGAGCCACCATCCTCAAAACTGGACTGGTAGATTTCCACGCCCTTGTAACTGGCCGGGTGGTTGACCTCGACCCGTGCCGGTATTTTTTCCCCGGTATGAAGATCGTGAATGATGATGTCGCTGGCAAACAGCTTGGGCATGCCGGTGGAATAGTACTCCACGATGAACTTTTTCAGCTCCACCGAAAACGGCAGTTCCTGCAGCAAAACGCCGTCCGACTGGTTCAATATCGCCGTGCTGGACTGCGCCCCCTCGGTCACCAGCAAATTGCCGCGGAAAGTGGGGTTGCGCTCACTCAGGCGATGTTGCGGCTTCACGTCGGCAATCATGCCGCCGCCGCTGTACACCGATTTTCCGTTGAACCACATCTGGGCGCGGACGATCAGGTCACCGTCCAGCAAGCCCCCCAGACACACCAGGACAATGGCGCTGTGGGCCGCGATGTAACCGATTTTGTTGGCAGCACCCGCCCTGGCGGCCACCATCCAGCCATACTCCCCCCCCGGCGGCGAGTCGCGCTGCTGCAGCTTGACCTTCCAGCCGCCGCCGGCAAGCATCTGGCCGATGCGCCTGGCCGCCACTTCCGGCGATTCATCCAGGTCAGCCAGGGCCCGGTGACCAAACGCCTTGAGGCTTTGCACACGAATGTTTTCCTTGCAGGTTTTGATATCCGCCAGGATTTTGGGCGTGTTGCGCGCAATGCAAAGCGAGGTGCTGGTCACCAGGAACGCCAGTATCAGCAAAAACCACCAGGCGCTGTAAACAGAATACAGGCTGGCAGCGGCAAACACCTCGGCCCAGAAGGGTCCGAACTGGTTGACGTAATTGGACAAGGGTTCGTGCTGCCTGAGCACCGTGCCGATCACCGAGGCAATGCAGATGACGCTCAGCAAAGAAATCGAGAAGCGCATCGAAGACAGCAACTCGACGGCGGCGCGCAGCGGGCGCGACCCGGATGTGAGCTCTAGGCCCTGGGTGGAGACTGACATTGCGGGATTGTCGTTGACTCGAAAAAAAAGGGCAGACCATTTCAAAATGGGCCCGCCCCCTCTAGGGTTTGTGAGCGGCGCCTGGTTCAATCAAGACCAGACGCACTGACCGGCGCTTACCGCAGGCCGGCGATGTAGTCGGCCACCGCCTTGATTTCGCGATCGTTCATCTTGGCCGCCACCTGCATCATCTGCTCACTGTTCTTGCGGGTGCCGTCACGGAAACCGATCAACTGGGCCACCGTGTAATCCGCATGCTGGCCGCTCAGACGCGGATACTGGGAAGGAATGCCGGCCCCATTGGGGCTATGGCAACCGGCGCAGGCCGCGACCTGCCGGTCGGCGATGCCGCCACGGTAGATGCGCTCACCCAGGGTCACCAGTTCCTTGTCCTTGGCAAAGCCGGGTTTGGCGCTCTTGGAAGTCAGCCAGTAGGCGATGTCCTTCATGTCGGCATCGCTCAGCGTTGCCGCGAAACCGGACATGATGGCGTTGGCGCGTTTACCCGATTTGAATTCCTGCAGTTGCTTCACCAGGTACTCCGGGTGCTGCTGCGCCAGTTTGGGGTTGACGGGAATGCCCGAGTTGCCGTCCGCGCCATGGCAGGCAGCACAAACTGCGGCAAAGCTGGCTTCGCCCTTGACCAGATCAGGTTTGACCGCTTTCACGGGTTCTGCCTGGGCATGGGACGCAGCGGGCCGAGGCTCTTGTGCCAAGGTCGAAAAGGCGGACGCGGTCAGGGCGGCAGCAAACAAGAAAGAGGCAAGCAACTTCATAGGAAATGTCGTGTGTCAGGTGGGCAAAACTGCGTGATTCTACAATGCAGCCTCGGGTTTCTCCCCTTTACTTAATGACTACCAACTCAAACCCACCGGGTTCTCCTCCCCCGCCACCTGCGCCGGACACCGCTGCCAAGGCCGCGGCCACGGTCGCATTGGGCTGGCTTCACACGGCCAAATTCCTCACGACAGCACCCCAATTGCACTTTCTGCCGTCCCTCGAGGTTCCCGAAATTGCGTTTGTGGGCCGATCCAACGCGGGCAAGTCGACCTGCATCAACACCCTGACGCAGCAAAAACAACTGGCCTTTGCCTCCAAGAAACCGGGGCGCACCCAGCACATCAACCTGTTCGCGCTGGGCAAGCAGGGCGTGACCGACGCCGTCCTGACCGACCTGCCGGGCTACGGTTATGCCGCAGTTCCCAAGTCGGACAAGATCCGCTGGCAGCAGGTGATGGCCAATTACCTGGTCACACGGGAAAACCTCAAGGCCATTGTGCTCATGTGCGACCCGCGCCACGGGCTAACGGAACTCGATGAAATCCTGCTGGAGATCATCCGGCCGCGGGTGGAGGAAGGTCTCAAATTTCTGGTCATCCTCACCAAGGCCGACAAGCTGACCCGCGTCGAGCAGAACAAGGCCCTGTCGATCATGAAGCTGCAGGCCGGCGGTGGCGAGGTGCGGCTTTTTTCGGCCACCAAGCGCCAGGGCATCGATGAAATCGCCACCTTGCTGTGGCAGTGGGCGCATCCGGCAGGCACCGTGCCCGCGTAACGATCAGGAAGAGTCAGTACACCGCAGGGGCGCCGGGCGGCTGGTCCTTGAACCGCTTGTGAACCCAGAAATACTGGTCGGGCATGGTATCAATGTACGTCTGCAGCCGCAGATTCATGAGCGCCGTATCGGCAACCACGTCCCCGGACGGGAATCCCTGCCAGGCCGGCATGACCTGAACCTCATAGCCCTGGCGCGTCATGCGCGTCACCACCGGCACCACCCGGGCGCGCCCCAGCCGGGCAAAACGGGACAAGGACGGCACGGTGGCCGCCGGCACCCCATAAAACGGCACAAACACCGATTCGTGCGGCCCGAAGTTCATGTCGGGCAACAGATACAGTGGCTCACCCTGGCGCAGCGACGCCACGATGGTTTTGACGCCATCGACACGGCCAAAGAGCCGAGCCACCCCGAAGCGCCGACGCCCGGCCAGCATCCAGGCATCAACAACTTTATTGGCCTGATCGGTGTAAATGGTCGTGAAGTGGCGCGGCAGCTGCTGGGTCAGCGCGGTCCAGCCCGCATCCAGCCCCACGAAATGCGGCGCGAACACAACCACCGGTGCCTCGCCCTGCAATTCGTTCACGGCCCCCACCAGGCTCAGGCGCCGGCGCACCACCGCGGGCGAGCCATGCCAGAGCCAGCCCCGGTCCAGCCAGGCCTGGGAAAAATGAACGAAAGTCCGCAACGCCAGCGCCCGGATCTGACCTGCCGACCGATCCGGAAAACACCGACGCAGGTTGATCTGCGCCACCCGGCGCCGCGGCACTGCCAACACATAAAGCACGCAACCCAACAGCCAGCCGAGCGCACGCACCCACGCCAGCGGCAGCCGCCCCAACACGCGCATCACGCCGATGCCCAAACAACTCAACATAAGCAATCCAAGCTGTACTTAAAAACCATGGGTCAAATTTCCTGCCGGGGCTGTTTGTACCGCGCATAGCCCCACAAATACTGTTGCGGACAACCGCGAATCAGGGTTTCCATGGCCTGGTTGATGACGCCAGCGGCCTGCGCGCCGTCAGCGGGCAAATCGCGCGCCAGGGGCTGCACGTGTACCCGGTAGCCCCGCCCCCAGGACAAACGCTCACCCCAGATCAGCAGCACGGCGGCCCCGGTTTGCTGCGCCAGGCGTACCGAGAGCGTCATGGTGTACGCCTCGCGGCCAAAAAATGGCACCCACAACCCCAGGCCCAGCGGCGGCACCTGGTCCGGCAGCAGACCCAGGGACTGCCCCTGCTTCAAGGCCTTGATCATCTGCTTGACGCCCGCCAGCGTGGTTGGCGCCGTGTGCAGGCCGGGGCGGGCGCGCGCAGTATTCACCAGCTCGCGCAACCAGGGCTGGCGTGACGGACGAAACAGCACCGTCACAGGCTGCGCCCCTTGTCCATAGCGTTGCGCATAAGCTTGGGCGGTGACCTCGAAGCAGCCCAGGTGGGGCGTCAAAAACACCACGCCGTGCCCGGCGGCCAGCGCCGCCTCGACATGATGCGCCCCCTCCCACAGCACCGGCACCGGCCGCCCCAGCCACAGGCGGGGCAGTTCAGCCACCAGCTTTCCGCTCTCGCCAACGGCGCCCCTCCACTGCCGCCACCCCATGCCGGCCTGGCGTACATTGGCCAGAAAGCGGCGACGGTACACCCCGGACAGCATGAAAACCAACCAACCCAGCCCCCAGCCAATCCCATGCAGCAGCCACAAAGGCAGTACGGACAAAATTTTGAACAAGGTGGTCATGGGAGATAAAACTTCAAAGTCGCCACGTCATGAAAACAGTTGCCGAACGACACGCAAAAGGGCAAAACTGGCACGGGCCGCCATTGTGCCTTGTCAACACCGGCCCTTCGGGCGATGCACTGGTCGCATTTGTCACAATAGCCGACTCAGACACAAACTATCGATCCACTCCTTGCCCACTCCGAATGCCGGCCGGCCGCCGAGTTCACCCCCCTGTTCTCTCTCACTACCCACACTGAACCATGACACGCTACGACCTTTACGCCATCGGCAACGCCCTGGTGGACTCTGAATACGAAGTGTCCGATGCCCAGCTCCAGTCCATGGGCGTGGACAAACGGCACATGACCCTGATTGACGCCGCGCGCCGGACCGAGTTGCTCGGCCATCTGAAGGCCGTCACCCCCCGGCGCACCGGCGGCGGCTCGGCGGGCAACACCGTGGTGGCACTGGCGCAACTCGGCGGCAAGGCGTTTTACTCGTGTCGAGTGGCCGATGATGAATTGGGTGCGTTCTACACCCGGGACCTGGTCACCAACGGCGTGGCGACCAACCTCAGCCACAGCCAATCCGCTCCCGGCCAGACCGGCAGCTGCATGGTGCTGGTGACGCCCGACGCCGAACGCAGCATGAGCACGTTTTTAGGGGCCACCGCCGAGCTTGACCACACTGCCCTGCACGACAAAGACATTGCCAAGTCCAAAATCTACTACATGGAGGGCTACCTCGCCGCCTCGCCCAGCGGGCTGCACGCAGCGCTGCAGGGGCGCCAGGTCGCCAGCGCTGCGGGCGTGGCCCTGGCCAGCACCCTGAGCGACGTGAGCATGATCAATTTCTGTCGTCCGGGCCTGGATGCCATCATTGGCCAGGGGCTGGACTACCTGTTCTGCAACGAGGAAGAGGCCCAGGTCTGGTGCGGCACGCAAGACCTGCAGGTGGTCTGCCAGCGCATCAGCCAGCTGGCGCGTACCGTCTGCCTGACGCGCGGCCCGCAGGGCTGCGTGGTGCTCGAAGGCGCCCGGCAAACCACCGTGCCCGCCGCCCGCGTCACAGCGCTGGACACCAACGGCGCGGGTGACATGTTTGCCGGCGCCTTCCTGTACGCCGTCACACACGGCTACAGCAACGAACAGGCCGCCTGGCTGGCCAACCAGGCGGCCGCGCGGGTGGTTGGCCAACACGGCAACCGCCTGACGCACGACATCATGAACCGGCTCAAGGCTGATTTCGGGCAACACCTCGCTGCCTGAAGCGTATTAAAATTGGAACATCGCCGAGTTACTGAACTACTTGCAGGGCGATTTATAAATTCTGCTAAAGCGTTCGCCGAAGCTCCCAGGCCCAAGCAGCGCAGTCTTAAACGTGTTTGAACTTAATTGGAGCTTGAAGCCATGGCGAACGATTTTCTATTCACTTCCGAGTCCGTTTCCGAAGGTCACCCCGACAAGGTGGCCGACCAGATCTCGGATGCCATCCTCGACGCGATCTTCGAACAAGACCCGCGCAGCCGCGTGGCCGCCGAGACCCTGACCAACACCGGTCTGGTGGTGCTCGCCGGCGAGATCACCACCAACGCGCACGTGGACTACATCCAGGTCGCGCGCGACACCATCAAGCGCATCGGCTACGACAACACCGAGTACGGCATCGACTACAAGGGCTGCGCCGTGCTGGTGGCCTACGACAAGCAATCCAACGACATCGCCCAGGGCGTGGACCACGCCAGCGACGACCACCTCAACACCGGCGCCGGCGACCAGGGCCTGATGTTCGGCTACGCCTGCGATGAAACGCCCGAACTGATGCCCGCGCCGATCCACTACGCCCACCGGCTGGTCGAGCGCCAGGCCCAGTTGCGCAAGGATGGCCGCCTGCCCTTCCTGCGCCCGGATGCCAAGAGCCAGGTCACCCTGCGCTATGTGGATGGCAAGCCGCACAGCATCGACACCGTGGTGCTGTCGAGCCAGCACAGCCCGGAAATGAGCGACGGCGCCAGGATGAAACCGGCCTTCATCGAGGCGGTGATTGAGGACATCATCAAACCCGTGCTGCCGCGGGAGTGGCTGACCTCCGACACCAAGTACCTGATCAACCCGACCGGCCGTTTCGTCATCGGCGGCCCGCAGGGCGACTGCGGCCTGACCGGGCGCAAGATCATCGTCGACACCTACGGCGGCGCCTGTCCGCACGGCGGCGGCGCCTTCAGCGGCAAAGACCCGACGAAAGTGGACCGTTCGGCCGCCTATGCCGCACGCTATGTGGCCAAGAACATTGTGGCCGCCGGCCTGGCGCGCCAGTGCCAGATCCAGGTGGCTTACGCCATCGGCGTGGCCAGGCCGATGAACGTGACGGTGTACACGGAAGGCACCGGCGTGATCCCCGACGAGCAAATCGCGGCCCTGGTGAACGAACACTTTGACCTGCGCCCCAAAGGCATCATCCAGATGCTGGACCTGCTGCGTCCAATCTACCAGAAGACTGCCGCCTACGGCCACTTCGGCCGTGAAGAGCCCGAGTTCACCTGGGAGCGCACCGACAAGGCCCAGGCGCTTCGCGCAGCGGCCGGACTGTAAGCACGGCACGCACGAAGCGCATCCCGGGCCTTGCGGCAAAATCAGGGCGCGCAGCGCCGAGCGCAGCCACGAGGCATTGAGAGCAAGGAAAGCATCCATGAAACTGCAAACACAACGCTGGATTGACCGCTGGATCGGCCAGCTCCTGTGCGGCGTGGTTTCGTTGTGGGCGCGGCTCGCCGGTACCCGGGCGCCGAAGCCAGACCACAGCCGGGCACCGCGCCACATTTTGGTCATCCTGCTGTCGGAAATGGGCAGCGTGGTGCTGGCCGGCCCCATGTTTGCCGCGCTGCGGCAGCGCTACCCCGGCGCCACGCTGCACGTGCTGCAACTCAAGAAAAATCAGGAAGTCGCCCGGCTGCTGGGGCTGGCCCAACCGGAACACCTGCATTCGCTGGACGACAGCAGCGGGCCGGGCTTGCTGCGCGACATCTGGCGCGTCAGCAGGACGCTGCGCCGCCTGCCGCTCGACGCCGTGATCGATTGCGAACTGTTTTCCCGCGTCAGCAGCCTGATGTCTTACCTGAGCGGCGCGTCACTGCGCGTCGGCTTCACGCCGCATACGCAGGAAGGCCTGTACCGCGGCAGCTACATCAACCAGGCCATTCCCTACAACCCGTACCAGCACATCAGCCAACAATTCCTGTCGCTGGTCGATGCGCTCGGCGCCAGCGCCATGCCGCGCCACAAGGCGGCCCCGATTCGCGGGCTGCCCTCCGACACGCAACTGGCCGTGCCGTTTGACACCGCGGAGCTGCAAGCCTACCGTCATCAGATGCTGAGCGACCACCCCGCCTTGGCTGGCCGCAAAATCGTGCTGCTCTACGCCGGCGGGGGCATCCTGCCCGAGCGCGCCTGGCCCGCCACGCACTATGCCCGGGTGGCCAGCGGCCTGTGCCAGGCCGGGCACGCCGTCGGGCTGATTGGCCTGCGCGACGATGCCGCCCTGGCGCGCGCGCTGCAGGCGCAAGTCAACAGCGAATATTGCGTGAACCTGACCGGCTACACCCGCAGCATTCGCGAACTGCTGATGCTGTTCCATGGCGCCGATTTATTGATCACCAACGACGGCGGGCCCGGCCACTTTGCCAGTCTGACGCCGATTCGCACGATGGTGTTTTTCGGCCCCGAAACCGGCCGCCTGTACGGGCCGCTTGGGCCGCGCGCCAAAGTGCTGGAGTCGGGCATTGCCTGCTCGCCCTGCCTGAGCGCCTACAACCACCGCGAAACCTTTTGCGATGGCGACAACCAGTGCCTCAAGCGCATCGCCCCCGATCCGGTGCTGGCCGATGCCCTGGCCGCCCTGGCCCGGCCGGCGCGCGCGGCGTCATGAGCCAGCGCATGGGCTGGCAGCGGCGCCTTTATTTTCTGATCGAGTGGCTCAAAGGCTTTCGCTACTTCAAGTTCGGCCTGGTGGGTGCCAGCGGCACCGTGGTCAACATGGCCGTTCTGTTTGTCACACAGGAGTATTTGTTTGCGGCCATCGCAGAGCCGCGCAACCGGCTTCATGCCTCGCTGGCCCTGGCCATTGCGGTGGCCACCCTCAACAACTTCACCTGGAATCGCCTGTGGACCTGGGCCGACCGGCTGCGCGAAGCGGCAGCACAGGCCCAGCCCGGACCAGCCGCCCCCACCGGCATCGCCGTATTCCTGGGTCAACTCGGGCGCTACACCCTTGCCTCCTGGTTCGGCATCGCGCTGCAATATGGCCTGACGCTGTGGCTGGCGCATTTCCTGCATTACATGCTGGCCAATGTCATTGCCATCCTGCTGGCCAGCGTGAGCAACTTTCTGGCCAATGACCGCTGGACCTTTCGCCGCTGATCGCCAGTACCGATCATGACCCGCCAAGCTCAACACCGCCGCCTTGACGCCCCGACGCTGGTCTGGCTGGCTTTGCTGGCATGCGCCATCGGCATTTACGCCTTCGGCCTGGGCGGACAGTACAACCCGAGCATCGGGGACGAACTGGTCTACACGCACATTGCGCGCCTGACGGCGGCGTCGAACCACTGGTTGCCGCTGGTGTCCGAACTCGACCACATGCGCAACACCAAGCCGCCCCTGCTGTTCTGGCAAGCCATGGTGGCCGGCGACTGGGGGCGGCACTGGAGCATGACCGCCCTGCGCACCCCCAGCCTGGTCTACACGCTGCTGGTGGCGGCTGCGCTGGCCTGGACGATGCACCAAATCACCCGCAACCTGCGTACCGCCTGCCTGACGGCCTGCATTTACCTCGCATTTTTCTGCACCTTTCGCCTGGGGCGCACGTTTTTGACCAGCGCGCCCGAAACCTTCTGGCTGAGTCTGCCAATGTTCTGGCTGCTGCGGCAGCATTTACGCCAGCCCGTCACCGCCACCACGCAGCAGTTGGGCTGGCTGACCCATGCCGGCTTCGGGCTGGCCCTGGGACTCGGGTTGGCCTACAAGTCGTTCGCCCTGATCGCGCCAGCGGCCGCAACACTGTGGTGCGCCCAACTGCTGAGTGCGCCGCCCCCGAATTGGCGTGCGGCGGTGCAGATCACGCTCAAGGTGGGCCTGAGCGCCGCCCTGGCGCTGGGCATTTTTGCCCTGTGGTTTGTGCTGGACCCGGACCCCGGCGCGGTCTGGCAGGAGTTCGTCGTCGGCGAAAACGCGGGCAAGATGTCCAGCGGCCTGGGCTACTGGCAGGTTGCCTTGCGCGGCGGCGGCGCCAGCATGTGGGTGCAACTGCTGGCCTATGTGCAAAATGCCGGCCTGCTGGCGCCCGTCGTGCCCGGTCTGGCGTGGATCGGCCTGCGGACATGGCTCAAATCCGGTGCCCGGCTTTCGCCGCCGCTGCTGATCATGCTGGTCTGGCTCGGCGTCTGGCTCATCGTGTTCACCCTGCCCAGTCAGCGCTCCGCGCGCTACGTCGTGCCCGCCATGCCGGCACTGGCCATGCTGCTCGCGCTCTACTGGGAGCGCATTGCACGGGGCTGGTTTCTGATTTCCCTGTTGCTGTGCGCAATTTTCATCGGGGTGCTGGGACGCGTCTCCTGGGCGGCGCATGCCATCGGGATCGGCTCCGGCATCGAACTGGGTGCCACGCTGTTCGCCGCGCTGGCCGGCTTCCTGCTCGTGATCGGCGGCTTTGCCAGACCCGCCTGGACGCGCACCTGCACCGTGGCTGCCTGCCTCGCGGTCTATGCCTGCTTCAACCTGGCCACCGCCCCCCTGAACGGCAGCGCCGGACAGTACGAAGCCGGAGTGGCGGCCCAACTCCACGAAGCCCGCATCGCCGTGCCGAGCAATTTCAACGGCCAGTTCGAGCGCTTCCAGTTTCTGCTGCCGGGCAACCGGTTTTTACCCTATGACGCTGAAGACCCCACCGCCTCCGGCACTCCCGCCGGGGAACTCAAACGTCTGCTGGCCGCGCACGATGCGGTGGTCTGGCTGCAGTCGGACCCCGCGGAGTTGCACCCGCCCTGCGCGCCAGCGTGTACCGTGCTGGGGTCGCGCTGGGAGGTCAAGGGGCGCCACCGCAGCGGTGAAATCAATCCAGCCAATCTCTGGCAGCCGCAAACCTGGCTGTTCAGGCGCGAGTGGCTGGTGACGAACGGCTGGCCATCCGCCGGCGCCGCACCGCGCCAATGAGCCAGCCGGCCTGAAGCCCCCCCCACAGCCAGGGGTCAAGCAGCGCATCCCAGACATTGCCGGTGGGCAGACGGGTCAGCACGAACAGGGCCAGGACGCCCAGCATCAACACCGGGCCGTCCGAGCCCGACAGCACCCAGAGCAATGTGAGCAACACCGCCACGGCGCCCAGGGCGGCCGAACTGAAACCCCACGCATAAACCGACACCGGCAGCCAGGCCAGCGTGTCCAGCAACAACACCCAGCCCAGCACGACAGCGGCGGCGCCCAGGATTTTCGGGGCATCAAACCGGGACGCGGCCGGCGGGCCGGCGAACCCTGCGCCTTGCCACGCACGGTTTGAACACCACACCAGACAAATGCCAACGCTCGTCAGGCTGGGCGTTTGAAACGCCAACCCCAGCCAGTGCGCGGGCGATGCGCTGCCGGGTATCAGGGTCCACGCCATCACCAGCGCGCCCAGCGCCCATTGATGCCGGCGGGACCACCTGCCCGCCACCCCCATGGCGGCGCAGCCCAGTACGACGGCCCACGCCAGGTACAGGGCCACCCGCATGACCGTGGCGCCGGGCAGCAGCGGGACCCCGCTGGACAACAAGGTGTTCAGAAAATCGTTCATGTCGATGCCGTGTTGATGCCTCAGCGCGCCGCGGGCAGCAGGGAAAAACGCTGCCAGGCAATGCGGCGACGCTGCTCGGTGTAACTCACCCACAAACTGTCGCCGGCCCAGGCCAGCGCCGGGTAGGTAAACTCATCGGAGCCGCTGCCGTGCGCCAGCGCCTGCGCC
>DIVK01000028.1 GCA_002422455.1 Rhodoferax sp. UBA6134 | reverse complement strand
CCAAAACCCTTGACGGTCTTGATCAGCAACACGGTCGGTTGACCCTCGTGTTTGACAGCGGCAGCGTAGGCCGCATAGACTTTCTTCGGATCATGACCGCCCCGGCGCAGGGCCCAGATTTCGTCGTCGCTCATGTGCGCGACCATCGCCAGCGTGCGCGGGTCTCGGCCAAAGAAATGCTGGCGCACGTAAGCGCCATCATTGGCCTTGAAGGCCTGGTAGTCACCGTCCAGCGTGTCCATCATCAGCTTCTTCAACGCGCCGTCCTTGTCACGCGCCAGCAGGGGGTCCCAATCACTGCCCCATATCAACTTGATGACGTTCCAGCCGGCACCGCGGAACTCGCCTTCGAGCTCCTGAATGATCTTGCCGTTGCCTCGCACCGGGCCGTCCAGCCGCTGCAGATTGCAGTTGATGACGAAAATCAGGTTGTCCAGTTTCTCGCGCGCCGCCAGGCCGATGGCGCCCAGGGACTCCACCTCGTCCATCTCACCGTCGCCGCAAAACACCCAGACCTTGCGGCTGGCGGTGTCGGCGATGCCGCGGGCATGCAGGTATTTCAAAAACCGCGCCTGGTAAATCGCCATCAGCGGCCCCAGCCCCATGGAGACGGTCGGAAACTGCCAGAACTCGGGCATCAGCTTGGGGTGCGGGTAGCTCGACAGGCCCTTGCCGCCCACTTCCTGGCGGAAGTTGAGCAACTGTTCTTCGGTCAGACGTCCCTCCAGATAAGCGCGGGCATAGACACCCGGCGACACGTGGCCCTGAATGTAGAGACAGTCACCGCCATGCTCTTTGCCCGCTTCAGTGCTCTCGGCATGCCAGAAATGGTTGAAGCCAGCACCAAACAGGTGGGCCAGTGAAGCGAACGAGCCGATGTGGCCGCCCAGGTCACCGCCATCCACCGGGTGATGGCGATTGGCCTTGACCACCATGGCCATCGCATTCCAGCGCATGTAGGCGCGCAAACGCTCTTCGATTTCAATATTGCCGGGGCAATGCTCCTCCTGGTCGGACTCGATGGTGTTCACGTAGCCGGTGGTGGCCGAAAACGGCATGTCGATGCTGCTCTGCCGCGCGTGCTCAAGCAACTGTTCCAGCAGAAAATGGGCGCGTTGCGGCCCCTCGTTCTGGATGACGGCGGACAGGGCGTCCATCCACTCACGGGTTTCCTGGCGGTCCGCGTCGGGTGCGGCCGAACCGAACAAGTTTGCGGGAACTGCCATGCTGGTCTCCTTGATTTTTCTGCGCAATTTAGTACCGTTCCAGGATTCTCACACACTTGTGCAACAATCCCAAGATATGCTTTCTTATTTCATATTAAGAAATATGAAACCACGTCCCATACTCCCGGCACCGTGCCGAAACCGCGCGCCACCTACACTTGAGGCATGCCTTTGACACGTCCGCCCCCCCTCCCCGATCTCATGAACCTGCCGCCAGCGGCCCGCCTGCGGGGCTGGTGGCGGCGCCTGACGCCGCAGCGGCAGGACCGTTTCGCCGTGCTGGCGCCGCTGGCAGCCGTGTTGTTGTTTCTGGCAGCCGTCGTGGCGGCATTTGGCTATTTGCGCCTGGAAGAAATAGGCCGGGAGCAGGAAGCCGTCAAGCATGACGTGGAATACACCCAGCAGCGGCTTCGCCTGCGTCTGCTGGAGCGCCAGGAGCAACTCATGCGCATCGCCCGCGAGTTGGCCAGCGGCGAGCTCCAGGCTGACAAGTTCAAAAGCCGGGCCGAAATCATGGTCACCCAATACCCCGAGTTGCAGGGCCTGACCTGGATTGATGAGCGCCAACGCGTCAGGGCCAGCTTTCGCACCGCCAGCCTCGCAGCCAATCAACTCCGGCCGCTGGGCCGCACCCTTCAAATTACCGAAACCGACAACACCAACGTACCGCCCCATGAACTCCGGCAACCCGAATATTTTCTGAGCTCCGCCACAGCGAACACGCCCGCCACGCTGCAATTGCACGTTCCCTTGAGCGAACACGCCGGCTTTTCAGGCATCCTTCTGGCCGAATACTCGGTCGATGGCCTGTTTCGCTACGGCGTACCGGCCGAAGTGGCGGCCAGGTACGCCGTCTCGCTGCATGATGCCAGTGGCGCCCTGCTGGTGGGCATCAGCATGCCGGCGCGCAACCTGGCCAGCCGCCTGCTGCCCTGGGACAGTCCTGTCAACGCCTATGAAATACCGGTGTCCCCGGTGGGCAGCGGCCTCGTCATCCGGGCCCAGGCTTACCGAACCTCACTGGGCGTGATCGGTAGCGGACTGTTCTGGCTGGTCACCGCCCTGAGCGCGATGACAGCCTGGATGCTGATCGCCAACTGGCGCCATTCGCGGCGCCGCCAGCAGGCCCAGCAGGCCCTGCTGGCGGAAACGGGCTTTCGCCGGGCCATGGAAAACTCCATGTTGACAGGCATGCGGGCGCTCGACCTGCAGGGCCGCATCACCTACGTCAACCCGGCTTTTTGCCAGATGACCGGCTGGAGCGAAGCCGACCTGGTGGGGCGAACCGCGCCCTTCCCCTATTGGCCTGACGCGGAGATTGATTCGATGCACTCCCGGCTGCAGGAAGAGCTGTCGGGCAAAACACTTTCGAGCGGCATTCAAATGCGTGTCAAGCGCCAGAACGGCACACTGTTTGACGCCCGGCTGTACGTCTCCCCGCTGATTGACGCCCACGGCGTGCAAACCGGCTGGATGAGTTCGATGACGGACATTACCGAGCCCAACCGGATTCGCGAACAACTGTCGGCCTCGCATGAACGCTTCACCACGGTGCTGGAAGCGCTGGACGCCTCCATCTCGGTGGCGCCACTGGGCAGCGACGAGCTTTTGTTTGCCAACAAGCTGTATCGCCTGTGGTTCGGCACCCAGACCGGCGGGCACCTGCAACTGGTCGCCCAAGCCGGCGTGCCGGCGCCCCCCCCCAGTGACGACGCCCTGGACAACGTGGATGCCTTTGCCGGCCTGCCCACCAACCAGCTGCCCGATGCAGAAGCCGAAAGTGCCGAGATCCACCTGGAAACACTGGGCAAATGGCTGGAGGTCCGCACCCGCTATCTGAGCTGGGTCGATGGCCGGCTGGCGCAGATGGTGATCGCCACCGACATCACAGCGCGCCGTCTCGCCGAGGAACAAGCGGCGGCGCAAGTCGAACGCTCCCAGACCGTCAGCCGCCTGATCACCATGGGCGAGATGGCGTCCAGCGTCGCGCATGAGCTGAACCAGCCGCTCACCGCCATCAGCAATTACTGCACCGGCATGGTGTCGCGTATCAAGGCGCAGCAAATCAGTGAACAGGAGTTGCTGGGGGCGCTGGAGAAAACGGCCAGACAGGCGCAGCGCGCCGGCCAGATCATCCAGCGCATTCGCTCTTTCATCAAACGCAGCGGGCCCAATCGCTCCCTGTCGGAAAGCGCGGACATGGTGGCCGAAGCGATTGAGCTGACCGAAATCGAAATGCGGCGTCGCAATGTGCGGCTGACCTATTACATTGCACCTCGCATGCCGGCGCTGCTGGTGGACCCGATTCTGATCGAGCAAGTCCTGGTCAACCTGCTCAAAAACGCGGCCGAGTCGGTTGACGCGGCTCAAAGACCCACGGCGCAGCGCAGCGTCAAGTTGCGCGTGGCACCCGGACAGGTGAATGACAAACCGGTGATTGAATTCATGGTCATGGACAATGGCCGGGGCTTGGCGCCCGAAGTGATGGCACGGCTGTATGAAGCTTTTTACTCCACCAAGGCCGATGGCATGGGCGTCGGCCTGAGCCTGTGCCGCTCGATCGTGGAGTCGCACCTGGGACGGATGAAAGCCGAGAACCTTTACAATGGCGCCGAGGTGACAGGCTGCTGTTTCTCATTCTGGCTCCCCGTGGCGGGCTCCCCGTTGCCCAATGCACACACCCCGCACTGATAACCAAGGACACCCGGGTCAGACCCCGGTCACAGCATGAGTTTGATAGCGAAAAAAGGTACGATCTACGTGGTGGATGACGATGAAGCGGTTCGCGACTCGCTTCAATGGCTGCTGGAAGGCAAAAACTATCGCGTGCGCTGCTTCGATTCGGCCGAATCATTTTTGAGCCGCTACGACGCACGCAAGGTAGGGTGTCTGATTGTGGACATCCGCATGAACGGCATGACCGGCCTTGAACTGCAAAGCCACCTGATCGAAAACCACTCGCCGCTGCCCATTGTATTCATTACCGGCCACGGCGACGTGCCCATGGCCGTGGACACCATGAAAAAAGGCGCGATGGACTTCATCCAGAAACCCTTCAATGAAGAGCAACTGGTGTTGCTGGTGGATCGCATGCTGGAGCAGGCCAACAGCGCCTTCGCGGAGCACCAGAGCGCGGCCAGCCGTGATGCGCTCATGGCCCGGCTGACGCTGCGCGAAACGCAGGTGCTGGAACGCATCGTGGCCGGCCGCCTGAACAAGCAAATCGCCGACGACCTGGGAATCAGCATCAAGACGGTGGAGGCGCACCGCGCCAACATCATGGAAAAGCTCAGCGCCAACACAGTCGCCGACCTCCTGAAAATCGCCCTGGGCCAACCTGCTGCCAAAACCTGAGGGCTGCGTTGTTCCGCACAGCCTCATCTTTGGAGCTGCAAACGCCCGCCCGACCAGGACCAGCGGGCGTTTTTACTTATGAAATTGAAATCATGACAACTCGAAATTTCGGCCAGATCATCGATGGCACCGCCCTCTCCACCCGCCTGCGTGCCGAAGTGGCCATGCGCGTCGCGGCCCTCAAGGCCCGCGGCATCACCCCCGGGCTGGCCGTCATCCTGGTGGGCGATGATCCGGCCAGCGCCGTTTATGTGCGCAACAAGGTCAAGGGCTGCTCGGATACCGGGGTTCATTCGGTGTTCGAGAAGTACGCAGCCACACTGACCGAAACCGCGCTGCTGGCGCGCATCGCCGCGCTCAATGCGGACCCGGCGATCCACGGCATCCTGGTGCAGATGCCCCTGCCCAAACACATCAACCCGCACAAGGTGATCGAAGCCATTTCCGCCACCAAGGACGTCGATGGCTACGCCACCCTGAGCGCCGGCGAACTGATGACCGGGCAACCCGGTTTTCGGCCCTGCACCCCCTATGGCTGCATGAAACTGATCGAAAGCACCGGCGTCGACCTGCGCGGCAAGCACGCGGTCGTCATTGGGCGCAGCAACACGGTGGGCAAACCAATGGCGCTGCTGCTGCTGCAAGCCAACGCCACGGTCACCGTTTGCCACAGCGCCACCACCGACATCGGCCACCACACCCGGCAGGCCGACGTGATCGTGGCGGCCGTTGGCAAGCGCAACGTGCTGACCGCCGACATGGTCAAGCCCGGCGCCATCGTCATTGACGTCGGCATGAACCGCAACGACGAGGGCAAACTCTGCGGTGACGTGGACTTCGCCGGCGTGAAGGAAGTGGCCAGCTTCATCACTCCGGTGCCCGGCGGCGTCGGCCCCATGACGATCACGATGCTGCTGGTCAACACTCTTGAAGCCGCCGAGCGCACCACAACCTGAATCCCCATGAACAACCCCCTGCTCTCCTTCGATGACTTGCCCCTGTTTGACCGGATTGCCCCCGGCCACGTGGCTCCGGCTGTGGACCAATTGCTCGCCCAGGCCAATGCTGCGCTGGAGACCGTCACAGCCGCCGGTTTCCCGGCGCGCTGGAACGACATTGCCTGCGTGCTGGACGTTTCGACTGAAAGGCTGGGGCGCGCCTGGGGTGCCGTGAGCCACCTCAACAGCGTGGCCGACACGCCCGAACTGCGGGCCGCCTACAACGAATCGCTGCCCAAAATCACCGAGTTCTTTACCCGGCTGGGTGCCGACGAACGGCTCTACGCCAAGTACAAGGCGATTGACACCGCCACGCTCAATGCCGAGCAGCGCCAGGCCCACAGAAATGCCATGCGCAACTTTGTACTCGGTGGCGCCGAACTGGCCGGGGCGGACCGGGCGCGTTTCGCTGCCATTCAGGAACGGCAGGCCGAATTGAGCCAGAAGTTCAGCGAAAACGCGCTTGACGCCACCGATGCCTTCGCCTACCACGCCGACGCATCCGAGCTGGAGGGCGTGCCTGACGACGTGCAGCAGGCCGCGCGAGCCGCGGCCAAGGCCGAAGGCAAGGATGGCTACAAGCTCACGCTCAAGATGCCGTGCTACCTGCCGGTGATGCAGTTTGCCCGCCGCAGCGACCTGCGCGAGCGGCTCTACCGCGCCTACGTGACCCGTGCCTCCGACCAGGCCGACGCAGCAAGCCGCAAGTTCGACAACTCCACCCTGATCACCGAAATGCTGGCACTGCGGCTGGAAGAAGCCAGGCTGCTGGGCTACCGCAACTTCGGCGAACTCTCGGTAGTGCCCAAAATGGCCGAGTCGCCACAGCAGGTCATTTCCTTTTTGCGCGATCTGGCGGTCAGGGCCCGGCCGTTCGCCGAGCAGGACCTGGCCGATCTGCGCGAATTCGCCTCACGCCAGCTGGGCCTGCCCGACCCGCAGGCCTGGGACTGGCCTTATGTCAGCGAAAAGCTCAAGGAAGCACGCTACGCCTTCAGCGAGCAGGAAGTCAAACCCTACTTTCCGGCGCCCAAGGTGCTGGCCGGCCTGTTCAAGATCGTTGAAACGCTGTTCGACGTGAACATCCGCAACGACACGGCGCCGGTGTGGCACCCCAGCGTCGAGTTTTACCGTCTGGAACGCGATGGCAAGCTGGTCGGCCAGTTCTACCTGGACCCGTCAGCGCGCCACGGCAAGCGCGGCGGCGCCTGGATGGACGACGTGCGCGCGCGCTGGCTGCGTCCGGACACCCAACAACTGCAAACACCGGTGGCCCATCTGGTGTGCAACTTTGCCGAAGGCATGGACGGCAAACCGGCGCTGCTGACGCATGACGATGTCACCACCCTGTTCCACGAGTTCGGCCACGGACTGCATCACCTGCTGTCACAGGTCAACGAGCGAGACGTCTCCGGCATCAGCGGCGTGGAGTGGGACGCAGTGGAACTGCCCAGCCAGTTCATGGAAAACTTCTGCTGGGAGTGGGACGTGTTGCGACACATGACGGCGCACGTGGACACCGGCGCGCCGCTGCCACGCGAACTGTTTGACAAGATGCTGGCCGCCAAAAACTTCCAAAGCGGCATGCAAACCCTGCGCCAGATCGAATTTTCGCTGTTTGACATGCTGCTGCACACCGCCCACGATCCCGCGCTGGACCTGATGCCCCTGCTGGCGCAGGTGCGCGCCGAAGTGGCGGTGCTCCAGCCGCCTGACTGGAGCCGCACGGCCCACACCTTCAGCCACATTTTTGCCGGCGGCTACGCAGCGGGCTACTACAGTTACAAGTGGGCCGAGGTGTTGAGCGCCGACGCCTATGCCGCCTTTGAGGAAACCGTCGGCCAGGACGGTTTGCCCAATGCCGAAACCGGCAGAAAATACCGGCAGGCCATTCTGGAAGCGGGCGGCAGCCGCCCGGCCATTGAATCGTTCAAGGCCTTTCGCGGACGTGAACCGGCTCTGGACGCATTGCTGCGGCATCAGGGCATGGCGGAACGCAAGTAAAAAGGGGGGCGCCATGAAAAACACCATCCATCAAACCAAGCTGAAATTTCTGGCAACCTGCGCCGTCCTTGGCGGCGCCATGCTGCTGGCGGCAGGCCAGGCCCCGGCCCAGACGATCTACCGGGTGAAGGGCCCGGATGGCCGGGTCACATTCTCCGACACACCGCCGGCAAGCTCTGACAAGGCCACGGCTGTAGGTGCCGGCGGCACGACCGTTGACGCAGGGGGTGCCACGCTGCCGTTCGCGTTGCGCCAAGTGGCCAGCAAATACCCGGTGACCCTCTACATTTCCAACAATTGCGCCCCGTGCGACCTGGGCCGCGCGTTGTTGAACCGCCGGGGCGTTCCCTTCACCGAAAAAACCATCACCAGCGCCAAAGACGCTGCCGCCTTGCAGCGCCTCAGCGGCGAGAGCTCGCTGCCCCTTTTGACCATCGGCGACCAGCAGATCAAGGGGTTCTCTGATGCCGAATGGACCCAGTTTCTGGACGCCGCGGGCTACCCGAAATCTTCGACCTTGCCCGCCGGCTACCGGGCTGCGGCCGCGACGCCTTTGGTCACGGTACAAAAACCGGATTCCGTCGCCAAATCAGAAGAAAGCCGGCCCCCGCGCACGCCAGAAGAACCCATCCGCCCACCAACGCAGGACAGCCCATCCAACCCGGCCGGCATCCGGTTTTGATCCGTCGGGGGTAGCATCAAGGGCCGGCCCCGCAGCGGGTCAAAACATCAGCGTCTTGACGCCGCTGGCCGTGCCCAACAGGCATATCTGGGCTTTCTGGACGGCGAACACGCCCACCGTCACCACCCCCGGCCACTGACTCACCTGCAGCTCAAAGGCCAATGGATCGGTGATCTTCAAACCGGTCACGTCCAAAATGATCTGGCCGTTGTCCGTCACAAAGGGCTGAGCGCCGTTGAGTCGCACCTGAGCTTGCCCGCCCAGCTCGGCGAACTGCCGCATCACCCGCTGCGCGGCCATCGGGATCACCTCGACCGGCAAGGGATAGTTGCCCAGCGCGTTGACCAGTTTGGACTCGTCGGCGATGCAGACGAACTTGCGCGACTGAGCCGCCACAATTTTTTCACGCGTCAGGGCCGCGCCACCGCCCTTGATCATGAAACCCTGGCCGTCAATCTCGTCGGCGCCGTCGATGTAAACCGACAGCTCGGCCACGTCGTTGGCATCGAACACCGGAATACCCAGCGCCAGCAGACGCTCAGTAGTGGCCAGCGAACTCGACACAGCCCCTTTGATTTTCCCCTTCATGGTCGCCAGCGCCTCAATAAATTTATTGACGGTGGAGCCGGTACCGACTCCCACGATTTCGCCGGACGCCACATACTGGAGGGCCGCCCGGCCCACCAGGGTTTTGAGTTCGTCCTGCGAAAGAATCGCGCCGGACCGAAAGTTGCAATTTGTCATCTGGGAAAATCGAAGGGTTTACAGAAACTTCATCAAAAAAACTTTGCAGGAATTATCCGATGTCTCTCGTCCCCTACGCCCTCGCCCGCCCATTTTTATTCAGTATGGATCCGGAGACGGCCCACGAGTTGACCCTGCGCGCCCTGGCGGGCCTGCAAGGCACTCCTTTGCAACTGGCCTATTGCACCAGCCGGATCGCAGACCCGATTGAACTGGCGGGCCTGACTTTTCCCAACCGTGTCGGCTTGGCCGCCGGATTGGACAAGAACGCACGCTGCATCGACGGCCTGGGGGCCATGGGTTTCGGCTTCGTCGAGGTCGGCACCGTCACGCCGCTGGCGCAACCCGGCAACCCCAAACCGCGCATGTTCCGTCTGCCCCAGGCCAACGCCCTCATCAACCGCCTGGGCTTCAACAACGACGGCCTGGACGCCTTCATCGCCAACGTGCAAAAAGCCACCTTCCGCCGCAAGGCACAGGGCAGCCCGATGCTGCTGGGCCTGAACATCGGCAAGAACGCCACCACCCCCATCGAGCGCGCCACCGATGACTACCTGGTTGCGCTGGCCGGCGTCTATCCGCACGCCGACTACGTCACTGTCAACATCTCCAGCCCCAACACCAAAAACCTGCGCGAACTGCAAAGCGACGAAGCGCTCGACGCCCTGCTCGGCGCCATCGCCGCCAAGCGCGAAGAACTGGCGCAGCAACACGGCAAGCCGGATGGACAAGGCGGCGTGTCACCCCGGCGCGTGCCCATCTTCGTGAAGATCGCGCCCGATCTGGACGAAACGCAGGTGAACGTGCTCGCCGCCACGCTCAAGCGCCACAAGATGGATGGCGTGGTAGCCACCAACACCACGCTGAGCCGTGACGCGGTCAAGGGCCTGCCACACGCTGAAGAAGCCGGCGGCCTGTCGGGCGCGCCGGTGCTGGAGATGAGCAACCGCGTGATCCGCCAATTGCGCACCGCCCTGGGAAAAGACTTTCCCATCATCGGCGTCGGCGGCATCCTTTCGCCCGAAGACGCCGTGAGCAAAAT
>DIVK01000102.1 GCA_002422455.1 Rhodoferax sp. UBA6134 | reverse complement strand
AGCGTAGCCATGGCCTGCTGCGAGGCCTTGACAAATCGCAAACGGCAATGCTGAACAAGTCTCCCCGTTCGGACTGAGCCTGTCGAAGTCCTTCGCAAGTTGTTGATTTGCAAGGGCAGCGTTTCGACAGGCTTAACGTGAACGGACTTATTCAGCGTAGTCTTAGCCCAGGGGTGTGGCCGCAGGCGAAGTCTGATCCGGCCCGACGCGCCGCAGCTCGGCCGTCAGGGCGCGAATGGCCGCTTCATCCAGCGTCTCCTTGTCAAGCAAGGCGCGCGCGCCCTGCTCAAGCACACCCCGGTTGGCGCCCAGAATGGCCGTTGCCTGCGCAAAACCGCTCATCACGATGCCGCGGATCGCCTCGTCAATGCGCCGTTGCGTCTCTTCCGACATCGGGCTGCCGCGCGGCAGCATGCCGGCCGACAGGTCGAGCATTTGCTGGCGCTGCGGCTCAAAGGCGACGTAGCCCAGGTCTTCGTCCATGCCATAGCGGGTCACCATGTCGCGAGCAATGTCCGTCGCCTTGGCCAGATCGTCCGCCGCTCCGGTGGAGAGCACGCCAAACACCAGCTTTTCGGCCGCCCGCCCGCCCAGCAGCACTGCGATTTTCTGCTCCAGTTCGGGCCGCGTCATCAGGTAGCGGTCTTCGGTGGGGCGCTGGATGGTGTAGCCCAGCGCACCAATACCATGCGGGATGATCGATACCTTGTGCACCGGGTCGGCGCCCGGCTGGGCCAGCGCCACCAGGGCGTGGCCCATTTCGTGAAACGCCACGGCCTCGCGCTCCCTGGGGTTGAGCACCCGGTTCTTGCGCTCCAGACCGGCGACGATGCGCTCCACGGCGACGGTGAAGTCGGGCAGCGTCACCTGCTCCGCCTTGCGCCGGGTCGCCGCCAGCGCGGCCTCATTCACCAGATTGGCCAGGTCGGCACCGCTGAAACCGGGGGTCAGGGCCGCCACGTCTTCCAGCTGCAGCGCGGCGTCGATCTTGATCCGGCGCACGTGTACTTGCAGGATGTCGGTGCGGCCTTTACGGTCAGGCCGGTCGACCAGCACCTGGCGGTCAAAGCGGCCGGCCCGCAGCAGTGCCGGGTCCAGAATTTCCGGCCGATTGGTCGCCGACAGGATGATCAACCCGACCGACGCGTCGAACCCGTCCATCTCCGACAACAGCTGGTTCAGCGTCTGTTCCTTCTCGTCATGCCCGCCCAGGCCGGGAAAAGCGCCACGGGCGCGCCCTAGCGCATCCAGTTCGTCAATGAAGATGATGGCCGGTGCCCGCAACCGCGCCTGCTCAAACAGATCGCGCACCCGTGCCGCGCCGACGCCAACAAACATCTCGACGAATTCACTGCCCGAGATCGAGAAAAATGGCACGCCGGCTTCACCCGCCACAGCCCTGGCCAGCAGCGTCTTGCCGGTGCCCGGAGGCCCCACCAGCAGCACACCCTTGGGAATATGGGCCCCCAGACGCCCATATTCCTTCGGGTGCTTGAGGAAATCCACCACCTCCTCCAGTTCATGCTTGGCTTCATCGACACCGGCCACGTCGGCAAAGGTAACGCCGGTGTCGGTCTGGGCGTAAATTTTGGCGCGACTCTTGCCGATCGACAGAAAGCCACCCATGCCCTGCCTGTCGGCAAAACGGCGAAACAGAAAAAACCACACGCCAAAGAAAATGAATGCCGGCACGATCCACGACAACAGGCTCGTCAACAGCGTGCTCTCCACGACCCGGGTATAGGGTACGTCGTATTTTTCGAGCCGGGCCACCAGCTCGGGCTCTACCCGCACCGCGACCAGGGTGGTCTTGCTGCCGTCAGGCGTTTTGAGCCGCCCCGTCATTGTGCGATCGGAAACCGTGATGTCGGCAATGCGCCCTGCGGCCAGGGCTTTTTCAAATTCGCTGTACGCAACGGCCTGCGACTGGCTGACGCCCTGCCAGATGTCCTGCAGCAACACCAGCAGCAATAGCGCAATGATCCAATAGCCCAGATTCCAGGTGTGTTTCTTGTCCAATTCGTCCTCTTCGGGCGGGCTATGCCGACCCCACTTCAAGACGGTTGCGTCCGCCATTTTTTGCCCGGTACAGCGCTGCATCCGCCAGGCCCAGCAGGGCAGAAAAAGAAGTCTCGGCCACCAGACACCCCACCCCGATGCTAACCGTAAAGGCGATGCGTTCACCGTTGACCTCGATCGGGTTGGCCCGCACACTTTCGATAATCCGTTGCGCCAGCGCGCAACCTCCTTCACGCGTGGTGTTGGGCAACAGCACCGCAAACTCCTCGCCACCGATGCGGCCAACCAGGTCGGACTCTCTCAAAACGGCCGTCACCGTCAGGACAAACCCCTGAAGCACCGCATCGCCAACGGCGTGCCCATACCGGTCATTGATGAGTTTGAAATGATCCATATCCAGCATCAGCACCATCAGGGGCATTCCATAGCGCATGGAGCGGGCCAACTCCTGTTCGGCCAGATTCAGAAAATTGCGTCGACTCAGGGCGCCTGTCAAAGCGTCCGTATTGGCAAGACGGGAATTGGCAAGTTCGGCTTCCTTGAGCCGGGTGACTTCCTGGTGGCTGACCACCACGCGTTCCGCGACGTCATGCACCGGAGTGACTCTCACGAGAAACCAGCGCTTGTCCAGCGGTGCAAAAAAGGGATGCTGCAGCTGGAAATGAGGAACCTCGCCGCAGACCACGGACGTGATGCCCGCCGAGGCGGCCAGGACCGTTTCCAGATCGCCTCCAGTCATGCAATCGAAGACTTCCAGGTAGTTGTCGCCAACAAAACCGGGGGCCTCCGCGTACCCGCTATCGGCCACATACTTGCGCCATGCCGCGTTGGTTTGAAGAATCGTGCCGTGGCGGTCCAGTATCGCGATGTGAGCCATCAGGGAATCAAACACGGCCTGCTGAAATCGGCTGGCATCCAGCAACGCCTCTTCCGTTCGCTTGCGCCCCGTGATATCGACAGACGTTCCCACCATCCGCAGGGCTTTGCCGTCCGGCGTGCGACTGACAACCGTGCCCCGAGACAACACCCATTTCCAGCTGCCGTCCTTGCATTGACCCCGGTGCTCATGGAAATAGCGGGTCGTCTCGTCACCGAGCTGCGCCTGCAGGTCGGTCATCATGCGCCACCGGTCATCGGGATGGGTACGCAAACTCCAGTCCTCGATGCGGCACCCGTATTCATTCTCAGAGAACCCAAAGAGTTGTTCGAATCGCCTTGAAAAAACCACTTCACCGGTTTGCACATTCCAGTCCCAAACGCCGTCACCCGCCGCATCCAGTGCCAGCTTCCAGCGCTCCTCGCTCAGACGCAGCCTTTCCTCGATTTGTTTGCGCTCGGTGGCATCCACCAGGACGACCTGGCACCCTATGGCTTGCGGCAACGGTGCAATCCTGATTTGCACGTGCGTTGCAAGCGGCCCTTGGGCCAGAGATGTTTCACCGTCCTGCACGTCACCGGATGTCATGGCCCGATCAAACAAAGCACCGAACGCGGGGCGTTCTGCATCAGTCACATACAGTCCGAATCTGCTGCCCAGCAGCCAGGCTCGCTCCCCGCCAAGTAACGTAGCCCCTGCCAAGTTCAATTTAACGATGGTGCCAATTTGATCGAGCGAAAGAATGCCCACAGGTGCAAAGTCATACAGTTCGCTGCTTTGATTCAGCGCCACCTCAAGTTGCGCTCTGGCAGCATTCAGATGCTCATTTTGCAATTCCAGTTCAATTTGATGGATTTCAAGCTCTTCAAATAGCTGCTGCGCCTCGGCCAGGGTCAAGGCCGTGCCGATATTTGCCTGATGGCCCAAAAACCGCTCTTGCGCCAGTCGAAGCAAACTCGCCGCACTTACCGGATTTTTACGATAGCCCATCACAGCCCCTTCCCTACGATTTTGCACTCTCCAGGAGCATCTGAAACCGGGCTTGCGTGGAATGCAACTCCATTTTCATGCCTGATAACCGGCAGGGATCGGGATACTGCACAAGCACAAAAAACCTGCGACACGCGGCCACGCAGCGGCGCACGCAACCAGAACCGCGCCGGCGCCACCAACCCTCCAACGGGGGCGCCAATGCCGGCGATGGAAAAGGGCTTACGCGCCGGGGACAGGGGCACGTCATTGTTCTTCAATCGACCTCCGCTGAGCCTGTGTAGGGACGAATTGACCAGTCGCCTATCCCTCACCGTGGCAGTTTAAGCTCGGACGTTTGTGCGTTCTATCCTTAATTCGTAACATGATGCTACACCACCACGTCAATGCCTCCCGGATTACCCTGTTACGCAGGACTCAAGGGTGCTTTCAGACTTGAATGCCACGGCAACAGACCGGGCCGGGGCGTCACCTCGCCGCAGCAAACCCCATGAACGCTAAGGCTTTGCTGAACAAGTCTCTCCGTTCGGCCTGAGCCTGTCGAAGGCTTCTGCAAGTTGTTGATTTGCAAGGACTGCGTTTCGACAAGCTCAACGCGAACGGACTTATTCAGCATTGTCCTAATTCTCGAATTTGCGCAGCGCATCGGGCGAAAGAATCCTGATCTCACGCCGC
The DNA here is from genome assembly GCA_002422455.1 of Rhodoferax sp. UBA6134. Taxonomy (GTDB): domain Bacteria; phylum Pseudomonadota; class Gammaproteobacteria; order Burkholderiales; family Burkholderiaceae_C; genus Rhodoferax. Next base: position 9,030 of record DIVK01000102.1, on the reverse strand, counting down.
TCAACCGCAATGATTCCAAGCTGGTCCAGCGCCGAGAAGGCGCGGCTGACAGTCTCCAGCGTGACATTGAGGTGATTGCCGATGTCGCGCCGGGTCATGGGCAAGGTGAAGCAGGTAGGCGAGTAGCCCATGGCAGCAAATCGTTCCGACTGGATGCGCAGGAAACGCGCCACCCGAGCCTCGGCCTTGGCCGAATGGGACAAGGCGTAGGCTGTTTGCTCCTGAACGATCTCGCGGCTGATGGCCCAGTAAGCCATGCGCTCGATATCATTGCACCCCCGGCCCGGTGAAAACATCTCCGCAGACGGGATCCTGATCAGGTCGCAGTCCGTCAAGGCCACCACTTCGCTCAAGTACCTGTTTTTACAGACACCGTCGAAACCCAGCAGGTCGCCTTTCATGGGGAAGGCAAGAACGTGCTCAGCACCGTCCACGTGCGTCACCGCCGTCTTGAGGGCACCGAGACGCACCACATAAAGTCCATCAAACGGTTGCCCCATGCTCAGGGCTGACTGACCCGCCTTGAGGCGCCGGCGTCTGAAAAAACTGTTGCCATTCATTTCGGCGGCATAGCCGTCAAAGCGCAACAGGCTCAAAACCTCCCTGAAATCAGACCAGCGCTCATCCCTCTCCAGCTTCAGCACGGGTCGATCGAACGAAGGTTGCCAACGGACTGCACTCGATATGGCCTGAACATTCATCATGGTGTTACTCCCCCGCCGCAAGCCGCGCCCGGTAGACGCAAAAGCCAAAGCCGGTAAACCACTCTATGCGGCACATCAGGTTCCGTCTGTAAGGAGATATCGATGCATCGTGCCAGCAGCTATCGACAGTCAACCCGGAAAATCGGTAGCGCGACGCCCCCTGCCCCCCTGGTCATCGGCGTCGATCAACTTGTGGCGAACCGCCAGGCGCACCAGCCCGGCAACGTCGGTCACACCCAGCTTGGCCATCAGCCGGCTACGGTAAGTGGCGACCGTCTTGGGCGACAAATGCAGTTCCAGGCCGATTTTGGCGCTGGACTGCCCGTTGACCACCATGATGATGATTTGCCGCTCCCGCGGTGACAGCAAACTCAAGGGGTCGTCGTCATTCGCCTGCGTGAAGACCTGCAGCGCAAGGTCCGCCACGTCGGCGCCAAGGTGTTTTTTTCCGTGAACCGCCGCATCAATGGCGGTCATGAGATCGCTCCCCGCAGAGCCCTTGAGTACATAGGCACTGGCCCCCATGCGCATCGCCTCCGCCACCTGGCGCGGCTGCGCCGACATGGTCAGCACGACGCAGCGGGTCGGCAGGCGACGACGTTGCAACCCCGCGAGCAATTCAAAACCGGAGTGTCCCCCCAAATTGAGGTCCAGCAGCAGCACCTCGGGACGCAGGCGCAGCAGGTCAGCCAGCGCCTCGGTGGGATCCGCCGACTCGCCCACCACCGTGTGCCCCTTCGCCTCCAGCAGGGAACGCAAGCCTTCCCGCATGAGCCGATGGTCGTCAACCAGATACAGCCGGGTCATGGCGCGCACTGCCAGTTGAAGCTCACGCGCGTTCCCGAGCCATCCCCTGAATTGACCGCGACGCTGGCGCCAATCGCCTGCGCCCGCTCGTGCATACCGAGAATACCAAGGTGGCCGGTTCGAGCCGGGACGGGCGTCGCAATTCCCACGCCGTTGTCGGAAATTTCCAGTTGTAGTGACGTGGCCGCACCCGCGAGATGTACCGCCACGCAGGACGCCCCCGAGTGACGCAGGGCGTTTTCAACCGCCTCCCGCACCACCATGAAAGCGGCGTATTCAACCTCGGTAGGCCAGCGCATAAGCTCAACTTCAGGCGGCACGTTGATGGAGATATCAACCTGGGGCTGCGTCAACGAACGGTTGCGCAACTCATTGTCGAGCGCCGCGACGAGCCCCTGCTCCTCCAGCAAGGGCGGACGCAAGTCAATCAGCACCTGCCTGACCTGCCGGATGGCCTGACCGATGAGCGTACTCATTTGCGCCTGGAGCCGCTCTATGCCCGGCGCAACCCTGTTGTCCTGCAGGGTAATGATCGTTTCATGCGCCATGCGGATGGCGGCCATCGTCTGGCCCAACTGATCGTGCAGCGCTTGCGCCAGACGCCGGATGAGCGTCTTCTCCTGCGTCATGAGTCTTTGCGTCAGCTCGGAGAGTTGTATCCGTGACTGTGCAAATTCAGCATCGGCGCGCACGCGCTGGGTAACGTCCCGAAAGCAAACGATCAGCACCTGTTGCTGATGAACGCGCACCTGGGAGATGGTGCCTTCCAGGTCCAGTTCCTGGCCATCTGAACGAAGCCCCTTCACCAGCCCCAGTCCCATCATGCGCCCCACGTTCCCTGACTGGCCGAACCGGTGCAGGTGCGCCCCGTGCGCCGCCCGGAAACGCTCGGGCAAAAGCACGTCCATGTTCTGCCCCCGCAAGCTCTCCTGGGCATAGCCAAAGATGCGTTCTGCCCCCGGATTGAACATTTTTATCTGTCCCTCGGCATTCATGCTGAGGATGGCATCGGTTGTCGTATTGAGCACGGCAACAAGGGCCTCCCGCTCCTCCCGCAGGTGCTGCCCGGTCAGATCCCTGATCCGCACCATGCGAGCGTGAATACCCTCAAACTCAAAGTCATCGGTCGTCACCTCAACCTCGATCAAACCGCCATCGCGATGGCGGTGCTGCCAAAGTCTGGGTTGGGAGCGCTGCGCCAACGGCAATCCAGGCAGCCCCTGCAATTGCGCCACCTCATCCGCTGGATGCAGATCCGGCAAAGTCAATCCAGCAAAGTCCTCGCGGCTATAACCGTAGTGTGCGAGTCCCGCTTCGTTGACGGCCAGTATGCCGAGCGTCTGGACGTCATAGACCCATGTCGGCACGGGACTGCACTCAAACAGCAGCCGGTAGCCGGCTTCGAGTGTGTGGCATGCACTCTTGGAAGGAGTCTCCATGCGGGAAGTTTCAGTAAAAACCGACGCGGTCAGAAACGGTCATGGCAAATCCAATGAAGTGAAATGGAGATGGAAAAATCTTACAGGACATGGTATGACTCGTAAAGGATTGCCCGCGTAAAAATCCGGTAACGGTGCCCGCGGACGAATTCGGACCTGCACATTGTCAACGTCTGGACCGGAACCTTGATCTGATACGCTCGCCAAAATGCATCCTTCCTCCTCCAGCCCCCCCGGATCGACAATGCCCGGTGCCGCTCCGACGCGCGCACCCTTGCGCTACCTGGCGCTGGCCGGTCCAACGGCCTCGGGCAAAACCGCGGTCGCCCTGGCCATCGCCCGCCAGCAGGAAGTGGAGATCATCAGCGTCGACTCGGCACTGGTTTACCGTGACATGGACATCGGCACCGCCAAACCCAGCGCGGCCGAACTGGCCGCCGTGCCGCACCACCTGATCAACATCTGCGACCCGCTACAAGCCTATAGCGCAGCCGGGTTTGTGGCGGACGCCACGCGCCTGATCGGCCAGATTCACGCGCGCGGACGCCTGCCCCTGCTGGTGGGTGGCACCATGCTTTACTTCAAAGCGCTACAGCAGGGGCTGGACGACATGCCCAGGGCCGATCCGACCATTCGCGCCGAACTGGAAGAAGAGGCCCGCCAGCAAGGCTGGCCCGCCCTGCACGCCGCGCTGGCGCGGGTGGACCCGGTGACCGCGGCACGCCTGAANNCCCCTGTCCTCATTTCACACTGCACAAAAAACAGCCATCGACGCACATTCCAGCGGGACAGAGTATCCAAATCACATTGATCCTGCCGGCTCCGACACACTGCTGATTTCGCTGGAGCCGCAAGAGCGGAGCTGGCTGCACCAGCGCATTGCCCAGCGCTTTGACGCCATGCTGGCGAGTGGTTTGGTGGATGAAGTCAAAGCCCTGCGCGCGCGCGGCGACCTGAACCCTGACTTGCCCTCCATGCGCTGCGTCGGCTACCGCCAGGCGTGGGAGGCGCTGGACGGCCGCTGGCCCCTGGACGAGTTGCGCGACAAGGGCATCTTTGCCACACGCCAGTTGGCCAAGCGCCAACTCACCTGGCTGCGCTCCATGCCGCAGCGCCGCGTGGTGGCCTGCGATGCCCCCGGCGCACTGCCCCAAGTGCTGGACCTTGCCAGGAATTTTGTTGCGAACGGAAACGCCTGCCGGTGACCACGCCGAACCTTGTGCGCCTGCCGCCTTTCTATCCAGACCTACAACACGGCGCAGCATTCTGATCCGGCAGCACCCCGTTGCCCGGCCCCTACTCGATCTTGAGGTTTTGTGCGCCACCACCACCTTGCTTCTTGGGCAAGGTGAGCGTGAGCACACCGCTGTCATACCTGGCACTCGCCTTGGACGTATCGATCTCCTGCGGCAACTGAAAACTGCGGCTGATGGAGCCGAAATAGCGTTCACTGCGCAACACCTTGTCGTCCTTGGTTTGCAGATCCTGCTGCTTGACCTCGGCCCGCAGCATGACCACCGGCCCGTCCAGCGACACCTGAATATCTTCCTTACTCACACCGGGAACTTCCGCCAGGACGGTGTACGCCTTGTCGTTTTCCTTGACGTCGATCTTGATCTGCCCCGGGTCGGGCAACGGATCGCCGTGCAACGGCCTGACGTAAAAGCCGGGGGAGATATCCTTGAAAAATTCATTCAGAAAACCGCCGCGTGTCATCAGTGAGTTCATATGTTTCCCCTGTCAAAAATCAAAGTGATGTCCTTGCGAGGCTCCAATGGCCACGAGCACCGCAGGCCGATATACGCACCAGAAAAACAATATTCAAGAGACCACCGAAGCTGATTCTGGATGGGCATCACGGCAATCCGGTTGCGATTTGTCAACAGTGACATACCCGGCCCGGAAATCCGGATGAGCGCAGTCCGTCTGGACAAACACCCTTGCGCCTCGTTTAGAATCCACCCCCGTCAGGAGAGAGTTTTCCATGCGAAAACCGCCGAAGGCGCAGGACGGCTGATTGCAGCGGTTTGAACGCTCAGGCAAAAGGACTGACCAGCGTTGAAGGGCCGCCCGGCCGTTTGACGAATCCCCACTGGAGAGAGGTTGCATTCACTGCAACCCACCGAAGGAGCAACCCGCAGTCTGCGCGTCCTGTGAAAACGGGGTGTTGGCCGGCCCGGCGAATCTCTCAGGTAAAGCGGACAGCGGGGGCAGCACCTGGCGAAGGCAGCAATGCGTTCGCCATGGTTTTTGACTCGCCCCTTCAGGAAACTTGAATGTCCGCCTCTGACGCCGCCCCTGCCTTGCTGACCACCCCGCTCAACGCACTGCACCTTGAGCTGGGCGCACGCATGGTGCCATTTGCCGGGTACTCCATGCCCGTGCAGTACCCGAGCGGCCTGATGGCCGAACACCACCACACCCGCAGTGCGGCGGGCTTGTTTGACGTCTCCCACATGGGCCAGTTGCGTCTGGTCGGGCCCGACGCCGCAGCCGCGTTCGAGACCCTGATGCCGGTGGACGTGATCGACCTGCCGGTGGGCAAGCAGCGCTACGGTCTGCTTCTCAACGACGCGGGCGGCATCATCGACGACCTGATGTTCGTGAACCGCGACTACACCAACGGCGGTGATATTTTTGTGATCGTCAACGGCGCCTGCAAGGTCGGCGACATCGCCCACATTCAGGCTCGCATCGGCACACGCTGCCAGGTTATCCCCCAGCCTGACAAAGCGCTGCTGGCGCTGCAGGGCCCACAGGCCGTGACAGCCCTGCAGCGCCTGTGCCCCGGCGTTGAAAAGCTGGTGTTCATGACCGGCGCGCAGTTTGACCTCGCCTGCGCTGCCCAGACGGTGCCGTGCTTCATCACCCGCAGCGGCTACACCGGCGAAGACGGTTTCGAGATTTCGGTCGATGCCGCCCAGGCCGGACTGCTGGCGCGCACACTGCTGGCGCAGCCCGAGGTCAAACCCATCGGTTTGGGCGCGCGCAACTCGCTGCGACTGGAGGCCGGTCTGTGCCTGTACGGCAACGACATTGACAGCCACACCACCCCCGTGGAAGCCGGTCTGAACTGGGCCCTGCAAAAGGTGCGACGCACCGGCGGCGCGCGGGCTGGCGGCTTTCCCGGCGCCAGCAAGGTACTGGCGCAGCTCGCAGGCGGCGCCGCCGCACCGACTCGCCTGCGGGTCGGACTGATGGCGCTGCAACGCATTCCCGTGCGCGACCACACGGAGCTGCAGGACCTGGCGGGTCAGCGCATCGGCGAAGTGACCAGCGGTCTGCTCGGCCCCAGCATCGACAAGCCGGTCGCCATGGGCTACGTGACGCCGGCGTTCGCGGCGCTGGGCTCCCGCGTCCATGCCATCGTGCGCGGCAAGCCGGTACCGATGGAAGTGGTGGCCATGCCGTTTGTACCCACCCGCTATTACCGCGGATAAATTTCATTTATTTTTATCAGGAGAACCTCATGACGATCAAATACACCCCCGATCACGAATGGCTCAAGATTGACGGCGCCACGGCCATCGTGGGCATCACCCACCACGCGCAAGACGCCCTGGGCGACGTGGTCTTTGTGGATCTGCCCGAAGTCGGGAAAAGCTATGCCGCCAAGGACGTAGCCGGCGTGGTCGAGTCGGTCAAGGCCGCCGCCGACGTCTACATGCCCGTCACCGGCGAAATCACCGAGGTGAACGAAGCGCTGCGCGCCGACCCCGCGCTGGCCAACAGCGACCCGCTGGGCGCGGGCTGGTTCTTCAAGGTCAAGCTGGCCAACCCCGCCGAGCTGGACGCCCTGATGGACGAGACCAGCTACACCAGCTTCGCGGCCAACCCCTGAACCCAGGGGCGGGCCCGGGCCCGCTCTGGCTGAGCCTGTCGCAGCCCTTTCCCCTTTCCCAGTTCGCCGGCCCTTCGACAGGCTCAGGGCGAACGGTTTGTGAGTCTTTCATCATGCTGATGCCATCCCCCGCGCCTCTGGCCGAACTTGAAAACACCACCGAATTTGTGGCCCGCCACATTGGCGTTGAGGCCGCCGACGAAGCCTTGATGCTCAAGGCCGTGGGCGCCACGTCCCGGCGCGATCTCATCGACGGCATCGTGCCCCGGTCGATTGCACGCCGCACGGCCATGGACATCCCCGCCGCGCTTACTGAAGCCGCCGCACTGGCGGAACTGAAGGCGATTGCGTCCAAAAACCATGTCTTCAAGAGCTACATCGGCCAGGGCTATTACGACACCCACACGCCGGGCGTGATTCTGCGCAACATCCTGGAAAACCCGGCCTGGTACACCGCTTACACACCGTACCAGGCCGAGATCAGCCAGGGCCGCATGGAAGCGCTGGTGAACTTCCAGACCATGGTTGCGGACTTGACCGGCATGCCGATGGCCAATGCTTCCATGCTGGACGAGGCCACAGCGGCGGCCGAGGCCATGACGCTGGCGCTGCGCGTGGGCAAGTCCAAGTCCACTACGTTTTTGGTGGACCGCGACGTACTGCCCCAGACGCTGGAGGTGGTTCAGACCCGCGCCAAACCGCTAGGCATCACCGTCAAGCCATGCAACGGCGTTGAGGCCTGGCCGGAAGACAGCTTTGCCGTATTGCTGCAATACCCGGGCCTGAGTGGCCAGGTGGACGACCACCGCGCTCGGATTGCCGCCTACAAGGCCCGGGGCGGCATGGTCATCATGGCCGCCGACCTGCTGGCCCTGACCCTGCTGATGCCCCCCGGCGAACTGGGCGCCGACATTGCCGTAGGCACCACGCAGCGCTTTGGCATGCCCCTGTGCAATGGCGGCCCGCACGCAGCCTACCTGGCCTGCCGCGACGAGTTCAAGCGCTCCATGCCCGGCCGTCTGGTCGGCGTCAGCGTGGACGTACATGGCAACCCCGCTTACCGGCTGGCCTTGCAAACCCGCGAGCAGCACATTCGCCGCGAAAAAGCGACCTCCAACATCTGCACCGCGCAGGTTTTGCCCGCCGTGGTGGCCAGCATGTACGCGGTCTACCACGGCCCGCAGGGGCTCAAGCGCATTGCCCAGCGCGTGGCGGCATTCACCGCCGTACTGGCGCATGGCTTGCAGAACATGGGCTACACCCTGGCCCATGCCAGTGCCTTCGATACGATCACCATTCACACCGACGATGCGACCGACTTGATCATGGCCCGCGCCTTGTCAGCGGGAGTCAATCTGCGATGGGTTTCGGCCACCCGCCTGAGTATCTCGCTGGACGAGACCACCACGCGTGAAGATATTGCACAGCTCTGGGCCTTCTTTGCCAAAGACGGCCAAACCCTGCCCTGCGTGGCAGCATTTGAACCGGGACTGGCCGCCCTGATTCCCGCTGCGTTGTGCCGTACCAGCGTCTACCTGACGCACCCGGTGTTCAACACCCATCACAGCGAGACCGGCATGCTGCGCTACATCCGCCGCCTGAGCGACAAAGACCTGGCGCTGGACCGCAGCATGATCCCGCTGGGCAGTTGCACCATGAAGCTCAACGCCACCAGCGAAATGATTCCCATCACCTGGCCCGAATTTGCCCGCATCCACCCCTTCGCACCGCGCAGCCAGTCACTGGGCTATCTGGAACTGGACGAACAACTGCGCGCCTGGTTGTGTCAGGCCACCGGCTACGCCGGTATCAGCCTGCAACCCAATGCCGGCTCACAGGGCGAATACGCCGGCCTGTTGGCCATCAAGGGCTTTCATGACGCGCACGGTCAGGGCCACCGCAACATTTGCCTGATTCCCTCCAGCGCGCACGGCACCAACCCGGCCAGCGCCCAGATGGTTGGCATGACGGTGGTGGTGACCGCCTGCGACGCCCAGGGCAATGTGGACCTGACCGACCTGAAAGCCAAGTGTGAACAGCACAGCGCCCGTCTGGCGGCGGTCATGATCACCTACCCCAGCACCCACGGCGTGTTCGAGACCAGCGTCAAGGAACTGTGCGCCCTGGTGCATGCGCACGGCGGGCGGGTCTACGTGGACGGCGCCAACATGAACGCCCTGGTGGGCGTGGCCGCGCCCGGCGAATTCGGCGGCGACGTGAGCCACCTGAACCTGCACAA
>DIVK01000050.1 GCA_002422455.1 Rhodoferax sp. UBA6134 | reverse complement strand
GCGCCATGCGCACGCGCCGCACGCCGCGTTCCTCGATCAGTGAAATCCGGCGCAACAGGGCGTTGTCGGCGGGAAAGCGGTGATGGACCTCGACCAGGAAACGGGCATTGATGTCGTAGATCAAGCCCATGTGCCGCGGCAACACGCGCGTCAGCATGTCCACCGGCCAGGTCTCCAGTGCCTCTTCCATCAGGGTGTGGTTGGTGTAGGAAAAGATGCGCGTACACCAGCCCCACGCGGTCTCCCAGTCAAGCTGATGCTCGTCCAGGAACAGTCGCATCAGCTCGGGCACGGCGAGCGCCGGGTGCGTGTCGTTCAGGTGGATGGCCACCTTGTCTGCCAGTTGTGCCAGGCCGTCGTGCGTCCTGAGGTGGCGGCACAAAATATCCTGCAGGGATGCACTGACGAAAAAGTATTCCTGGCGCAGGCGCAACTCGCGCCCATGCTCCGTGCGGTCATCCGGGTACAGCACCCGTGTGACGTTTTCCGACTGGTTTTTTTCTTCGACCGCATGAATGTAATCGCCCCGGTTGAACGCATCGAGGTTGACGCCGCCGCTGGCACGGGCCGACCAGAGCCGCATGGACACCACGCTGCGCATGGCGTAGCCGGGTACGCCACTGTCGTAGGCGGTGGCAATCACGTCCTCGGTCTCCTGCCACACCGAATGGCCATTTTGCGGCACCAGACGCCCGCCAAAACGAACGGTGTAGCTGGATTCGGGGCGCATGAATTCCCACGGGTAGCCGTTGACCAGCCAATAGTCCGGCTCCTCGACTTGCTGGCCCTGTTCAATGCGCTGGGCAAACATGCCGTATTCGTAGCGGATGCCGTAGCCCATGGCCGGCAGACCCAGGGTCGCCATCGAGTCCAGAAAGCAGGCCGCCAGACGGCCCAGGCCGCCATTGCCCAGACCGGCGTCCGGTTCCAGCTCGGTCAGGGTATCGAAGTCGACACCCAGCAGGGTGCAGGCCTGGCGCACTGGTTCGTAAACATCGGCCGCCAGCATCGCATTGGTCAGGACGCGGCCGGTGAGGAACTCCATCGACAGGTAGTACACCCGTTTGGCATCCTGGTCTTCCGCCTGAAAACGCGATTCGCGCCAGCCATCCATGATGCGGTCCCGCACTGCATAAAAAACGGCAAACAGCCAATCGCGCCGGGTCGCCGATCGCAGGTCCTTGCCCACCGAGTACACCAGCCGGTTGGCGATGGAGATGCGCAGCGCGTCCACACTGTTGAGACGCTTCTCATATTCAAAACCGGTGCCGGGGCTCATGACGCATCCCTCCCTGAAAACGGGCGCGCGCGAACCTTCGCCCCCGGCCGCAGCGACTGGTACATGGCCAGGTAGTGCTGCGCTGTGTTCAACCAGTCAAAGCGCAAGCCCATCCCGCGCCGTTGCACCGCCGCCCACGCCACAGGGCGGCGGAACAGAACAAAGGCCCGGCGCATGGCACGCCACAGGGCCGCCGCGCTCAACTCGTCAAAGACAAAGCCGGTGGCGCTGCCGTCGTCCAGATTTTCCAGCGTGCAATCGACCACGCTGTCGGCCAGGCCGCCGACCCGGCGCACCAGCGGCAGGGTGCCATAGCGCAGGCCGTAGAGCTGGGTCAGGCCGCAAGGCTCAAACGCCGAGGGCAGCAAAATGACATCGGCACCGGCCATGACGGCATGGGCGGTGGCTTCGTCGTAGCCGATACGCACGCCGACCTGGCCGGGGTAGCGCAGGGCCGCGTCGACAAACGCCTGCTCCAGCGCCGCGTCGCCCTGGCCCAGCAGCGCCAGTTGACCGCCGTGCTGCACCAGTTCCGCCAGCACCTGCGGCAGCAGATGCAGGCCTTTTTGCGCTGTCAGCCGGCTGACGACACCCAACACCAGGGCTTGCGCCCGCGGCTTCAGCCCCAGGCTTTTCTGGAGTGCGCGTTTGGCGCCTGACTTGACGGGCAGCGTGTCAACGTCGTAGGGCGTGGCCAGCACATCGTCCGTGGCCGGACTCCAGACCTGGTAATCCACCCCATTGAGAATGCCTGACAACTGACTGGCACGCTCACGCAGCAGGCCGTCGAGCCCGCAACCCTGCGCCTCAGTCATGATTTCGCGGGCATAGGTCGGACTGACCGTGGTTACCCGGTCCGCATACCGCAGCGCGGCCTTCATGAACGACACCTGACCATAAAACTCCAGGCCATCGACGCCAAACAGGCTGGCGGGGAGCCCCAATTGCGCAAAGACGGCCTGTGGAAACAGACCCTGGTAGGCCAGGTTGTGAATGGTGAAGACAGTGGCCGGCGTCGCGCGGCCCGCAGCGGCGAAGGCGCGGACATAGGCCGGGGCCAGCCCGGCGTGCCAGTCATGACCGTGAATGATGTCGGGCACCCAATCCGGGTCAAGCCCCTGGCCCAGCATGGCGGCCGCCCATCCCAGCGCGGCAAAGCGCAGTGCATTGTCCTCCCACTCCTTGCCATCCGGGCCAAGGTACGGATTGCCCGCCCGCGCGTACAGGGCTGGCGCCTGCACCAGGTACAGTGGCAGCTCAAAACCCGGCAGACGTGCCAGTGCCACGTTCGCGGCGGGCAGGGCGGGAGCCTGGCCCCACGGCGTCGGCCCGCCCGGCGACAGGGCCACGGGCCGCACGGCCACCGCCTGGCTGGCGAGGGCGGGAAAGGCCGGCAGCAACAAACGCACCTCGCAGCCCAGGGCCTGCAACGCCGGCGGCAGGCCGGCTCCGACATCGGCCAGACCCCCGGTCTTGAGGAACGGGAACAGCTCGGTGCAAACGTACAGCACTTTCATGCCGACCGCTCCTGCAGGGCCTTCAGCATGGCACTTGTCACCAGCACGACCCCGCGCGGACTGCGGTAGAAGCGCCGCGCATCGTCGGCCGCGTCATAGCCGATTGTCATGCCTTCCGGCACCCGGCACCCCTCGTCGATCACCACCCGGCGCAAACGGCAATAGCGCCCGATGTCCGCACCCGGCAGGATGACGGCCTCTTCCACGCAACTGAAAGAATGGACACGAGCCCCGGTGAACAGGACCGAGCGCCGCACCATGGCGCCCGACACGATGCAGCCGCCCGCCACCAGGGAGTCCACCGCCATGCCGCGCCGGCCGTCGTCATCAAAGACAAATTTGGCCGACGGCAAAGTGTCCTGACAGGTCCAGATCGGCCACTGCTGGTCATACAGGTCGAGCTCCGGCGTGGTGGCGGCCAAATCGATATTGGCAGCCCAGTAGGCGTCAACGGTGCCCACGTCGCGCCAGTAGCAAAGTGCCTCGGGGCTGCTTCTGATACACGACAGCTCAAACGGGTGGGCGACGGCCTCGCCGCGCGACACCACGGCCGGGATCAGGTCCTTGCCAAAGTCGTGGCTGGATGACGGGTCTTTGAGATCCGCCTCCAGCGCGGCAAAAAGATACTCGGTGTTGAAGACATAGATTCCCATGCTGGCCAGCACCTGGCCCGGCCGGCCCGGCGTTTCCCGGGTCTGGAGCGGCTTCTCTTCAAAGCGGGTGATGTGGCGTGCGGCATCGACCGTCATGACACCGAAGGCCGAGGCTTCGGCCATGGGCACCTCGATGCAGGCCACGGTGCACTGGGCGCCCTGGGCCACGTGGTCTTCGATCAGGCTGGCGTAATCCATTTTGTAGACGTGGTCGCCGGCCAGGACCAGGATGTAGGTGGAACGATGCTCGCGCAGGATGTCCAGGTTCTGGAACACCGCGTCGGCGGTACCCCGGTACCAGGACTCTTCGCTGATCCGTTGCTGCGCCGGCAGCAGGTCAATGAACTCGTGGAATTCATTGCGCAGGAAGGACCAGCCATGCTGCAGGTGGCGCAACAGGCTGTGCGACTTGTATTGTGTCAGCACGCCGATGCGGTGCACGCCCGAATTCATGCAGTTCGACAGCGCAAAGTCGATGATCCGGAACTTGCCGCCAAAGTGCACCGCGGGCTTGGCGCAGTGTTCGGTCAGTGCCTGCAGCCGTGAACCGCGGCCGCCCGCCAGCACCAGAGCCGTCGTTTGCCGAACCGGCTGGTGAAAGTCTCCGTTTTTCATGACACCTCGCAAAAAAGTTGGTGGCCGATGAATTCAGTCCGGGCCGTTTCGCCCGTGGGCGCGGGTCAGCTCCGCCAGGCGCCGCGCCGCCGCTTCAGGCACCTGGCTCCAGTCAAAACGCCACTCCCAGCACCCCTGCGCCACACCGGGCGTGTTCATGCGGTGCGCCCCATCGAGACCCAGCACGTCTTGCAACGGAAAGAGCACCATATTGGCCAGCGATTGCGACAGCGACTGCATCATGGCCCAGTGGATCTCGGTGTCGGCCAGCGGTCCGAGGTAACAACGGGCGGCGTGGCGTTCGCCGGCGCTCGCCGTCTGCCACCAGCCCAGCGACGTGTCGTTGTCGTGCGTGCCGGTGTAGGCCACGGTTTGCGCCTCAAAGTTGTGCGGCAAATAGGGGTTGGCAGGCGTATCGCCAAAAGCGAACTGCAGCACGCGCATGCCGGGAAAGCCGCAGGCCTGACGCAGGGCCGTCACCGCCGGGGTGATGATGCCCAGGTCTTCCGCGATGAGCGGCAGGGGGTCGTCTGCCCCGTGCTGACCCTGCATGGCCGCGAGGCTGTCAAACAGGACCTGGCCGGGCCCGGCGCGCCAGTGTCCGGCCACCGCCGTCGGTTCTTCTGCCGGGATCTCCCAATAAGATTCGAAGCCGCGAAAGTGATCCAGACGGACCACGTCCACCCGCGCCAGCAGGTGCGTCAGCCGGGCCTGCCACCAGGCAAAACCATCAGCGGCCATGGCGTCCCAGCGGTACAGCGGATTGCCCCAGCGCTGACCCGTGGCACTGAAGTGGTCCGGCGGCACGCCCGCCACCACGGTCGGCTCGCCTTGCGCATCCAGCCAGTAAAGCTCCGCATTGAGCCAGACGTCGGCACTGTGATGCGCCACAAAAATCGGCGCATCGCCCACAATGAAAACGCCGCGGGCGTGCGCATAGTCGCGCAAGCGTTGCCACTGCACCCCAAAGCGCCACTGGATGAAACTGAAAAACCCGAGCTCGTCGGCCAGTTGCCCCGCCACCGCTGCCAGCGCCACGGGCTCACCCTGTGCCAGTTCTGCGGGCCAGCGGCTCCAGGGCTTGCCATGGCGCGCCTCCAGGGCCATGAACAGGGCGTAGCCTTCCAGCCAGTGCGCCTGCTGCGCACGAAATCCGGCGAATTCGGCCCAGTCGGCGGGCTGCGCCTGATGTAAAAAACCCTGCCATGCTTCACGCAGGCAGTCCATGCGGTAAGGGGTCACCCGTTCAAAATCGCAGCGGGCGGACTCGA
>DIVK01000003.1 GCA_002422455.1 Rhodoferax sp. UBA6134 | reverse complement strand
GCATCCTGGTAATCGTCAAGAATCACAATATTCATACGGCGTGATTGTGCCTTGGCAAAGCTCGTCTCTTGCGGAAAACGTGACTCCTCGCAGGTGGCAGCCCGTTTGAGGGGATGCTCAGTGCAGGGCCGCCTCGCGCGCCACGAGGCGGTCAAGTTCGGCGCAGACATCAGCCATGCGGCCTGAGATCGCCATGCGCCCGGCCTGGGCGGGGGCCTGACCGGTCTCCAGAATGCGCACGACCCGCAGCGGCCTGCGTGCCGATGCATGGAATGGTTCTTGGGGCGCTGCTTTTGAGCAGGGGGTCTTGTCAACTGGCAAATGTGTGGCGCACCCACGGATGCGCCGGCCCGGGTCCGAAGCTGTGTGTCTTGCTTGCGCCGTGCTTGACGTGAACCAGCGCCACAAACCTTGCAGTGGAGCAAAAACGCCAGGAACAGCAGAGAGTGCCATGTTCATTGGATGCCTTTTCTTTTTTGTTGCTGCTTACATCAGCATGGTGTTGCGGATCAACCCCACGGCCAGTCCTTCAATTTCAAAGGGTTCCCCGGGCTCCACCACGATGGTCTGGTAGTCGGGGTTCTCCGGGTGCAGTTCAATCACGTTGTTGTTGCGCCGAAAGCGCTTGACGGTTACCTCCTCGCCGAGACGGGCTACCACAATCTGGCCATTTCTGGCGTCTTTGGTGGATTGCACGGCCAGCAGGTCGCCGTCCATGATGCCGGCGTCGCGCATGGACATGCCGCGCACCTTGAGCAGGTAGTCGGGTTTGTGTTGAAAGAGGCTGTTCTCTAGGTAGTAGGTCCGGTCGATATGCTCTTGCGCGAGAATGGGGGAGCCTGCCGCGACCCGCCCAACCAGGGGCAGCACCAGTTGTGACAAGCCGGGCAGCGCGAGCGAGTATTGTTTGCTGCGAGACTCATTGATGGAGCGCAGCGTGTCGCTTTTGAGGCGGATGCCGCGCGACGTGCCGCTGACCAGTTCGATCACGCCTTTGCGGGCGAGCGCCTGCAAGTGCTCTTCGGCGGCATTGGCGGACTTGAAGCCCAGCTCGGCGGCAATCTCGGCCCGCGTGGGCGGTGCGCCGGTGCGGGCGATGGCGTCTTGAATGAGGTTCAGAATCTGTTGCTGGCGGGCGGTGAGTTTCGGGCTTTCAAGCATGGCAACTCCTTTGAGGTGTGGCGGATTTTGCTGATATTCTGTACACGCTGTTTTGATATCCAGTAACTGTATTTTTAACCAGTTAATGAAAGTTTGCAAGTGATGCCATCCAGTTTTCCGGAAAAAGTTGTTGTTTTGGGCACGGGTGGCACGATCGCCGGTACGGCGTGCGGTGCGGGGGACAATCTGGGCTACCGGGCGGCCCGGATCGGCGTGGCCGAATTGCTGGCAGCGGTGCCCGGCCTGTCGGCTGCGCTGGCCGGACGGACGCTGGTGACGGAGCAGGTGGCGCAAGTCGACAGCAAGGACATGAGTTTTGCGGTGTGGCGGCAATTGGCCCTGCGGGTGATGGCGTATCTGGCGCAAGCCGAGGTGATGGGTGTCGTCATTGCCCACGGCACAGATACGCTGGAGGAAACCGCCTACTTTTTGCATGCCGTGCTGCCGGCAGCACAATTGGCCCGCAAACCCGTGGTATTGACTGGCGCGATGCGGCCGGCCTCCAGCGCGGCGCCTGATGGTCCGCAGAACTTGCTGGACGCCGTGGCGGTGGTCACGGCGCCGGGGGCGAGGGGCGTGCTTGCGGTGTGTGCCGGCACCGTTCATGGCGCGGTGGCGGTGCAAAAGGTGCATCCGTACCGGCTCGACGCCTTCGGTTCGGGCGACGCAGGGCCACTGGGCTACGTCGAGGAAGGGGCTGTTCGCTGGATGAATAATGGGCCGCTGGCCCTTTTGGATAAAGAAGAGTTTGCTATTGAAAAATTAGCTGATGCCGACAGCTGGCCACGCGTGGAGATTGTGATGAATTACGCTGGCGTGAGTGGTGCCGTGGTGCAGGCCCTCATGGACCAAGGCGCCGCCCGGGGCTCGCGGGCTGCGCCGCTGCGTGGACTGGTGGTGGCGGCCACCGGCAACGGCACGCTGCACTGCGACCTTGAAGCCGCGTTGTGCAAGGTGCAGGCGGCGGGCGTGAGAGTGCTGATTGCCACCCGTTGCCCCGGCGGGCGTGTGCTGCCCACGCCGGGCAGCCTGTTTCCCGACTCGCAGGGGCTGTCGCCGGTGAAGGCGCGGGTGGCCTTGATGCTGGCGTTGTTGTGCTGATCAGTCCGCCAGCGCGGCGAAGGCGCGGGCGGTGATTTCATCGACGCCGCCGGTGCCGTTGATGGCGCGGTACTTTGGCGCGGCGACGGGGTCGGTCCTGGCCCAGCCGGAATAGTAGTCCACCAGCGGGCGGGTCTGGGCGCTGTACACGTCCAGACGTTTTTTGACGGTTTCTTCCTTGTCGTCTTCGCGCTGAATCAGCGGCTCGCCGGTGAGGTCGTCCACACCGGCGACTTTGGGCGGATTGAACTTGACGTGGTAGGTGCGCCCCGAGGCCGCGTGCGAGCGCCGCCCGCTCATGCGTTCGATGATGGCGTCAAACGGGACATCGATTTCCAGCACGTAATCGAGCTTGACGCCCGCTGCCTTCATGGCGTCGGCCTGCGGGATGGTGCGTGGAAAACCGTCAAACAGGAAGCCGCTGGCGCAGTCGGGCTGGGCAATGCGCTCCTTGACCAGATTGATGATCAGGTCGTCGCTGACCAGACCACCGGTGTCCATCACTTTTTTGGCTTCGATGCCCAATGGGGTGCCGGCCTTGACGGCGGCGCGCAGCATGTCACCCGTGGAGATTTGCGGAATGCCGTATTTTTGGCAGATGAAAGTGGCTTGCGTGCCTTTGCCGGCGCCGGGTGCGCCCAACAGAATGAGTCTCATGAATGTCCTCGGGATTTTTATTGAAAATCAGGCAGCATTGCCGGCGCGGCACCAAGCCCGGCCGCAATGCTCCGTTGCCTTGGAGAATAGCACGGGACCGCCGCGCAGCGGTTTAGGTCCCGCCAGCACTCAGGAATCGAACAGGCGGCGCACCCGCTCCAGGTCTTCCGGCGTGTCCACGCCGGGGCCGGGCGCGTGCGCCGTGACGTGGACCGCGATACGGTGCCCGTGCCACATGGCGCGCAACTGCTCCAGGGCTTCCGTGAGTTCGTCGGGGGCTTGTGCCAGGGTGGGGAATTGACGCAAAAATCCGACCCGATAGCCGTAGATGCCGATGTGGCGCAGCGGCGCCGGGCAGGGCAGGGTGGCGGGTTGATCCCGCCGGTGCGGGATGGGGGCGCGACTGAAATAGAGTGCCAGTCCGCAGGCGTCGAGCACCACCTTGACGACATTGGGGTTGGTGAATTCTGTCCAATGGCCGATGGCATGTGCGGCCGTGCTCATGCTGGCCTGTGGCCGCTGGCTGAGCAGGTCCGCGACCGCTCCCACCAGCGCGGGGTCGATCAATGGCTCGTCGCCCTGCACATTTACCACGATTTCGTCGTCGCCGAGCCCCAGCAACTGGCAGGCTTCGGCCAGCCGGTCGCTGCCCGAGGGGTGGTCAGCGCGGGTTAGCGCGGCTTCAATTCCGTGCGCCTGACAGGCGTCGATGATTTCGGCGCTGTCGGCAGCCACCACGACGCGGACCGGGCCCGCCGCACCCTCGATGGACAGGACCCGCTGGGCGACGCGCACCACCATGGGCACGCCGCCAATGTCGGCCAGCGGTTTGTTGGGCAGGCGGGTCGAGGCCAGACGGGCCGGAATCAGAACGGTGAAGGTCAAAGCCCGAGTTCCTCGTCCGTGAGGGGGCGGGCTTCGCTCTCCAGCAGGATCGGAATGCCATCGCGTACCGGGTAGGCCAGCCGCGCGCTGCGGGAGATCAGCTCCTGCTGCTCGCGGTCGTAATCAAGCGGCCCTTTGGTGACCGGGCAAACCAGCAGTTCAAGAAGTCGTGTGTCCATGGGGTGATGATAGCGTCGACCCCGGCCG
>DIVK01000020.1 GCA_002422455.1 Rhodoferax sp. UBA6134 | reverse complement strand
AATGCCGTCAAACACGGCGGCAAGGCGCACGGAACTGTGCGCATCGCGCTGCGCAAAGGCGCCGCGCCGGACGTGGTGCAGATCACCATTGTCAACGCCGGTCAATTCTCGCCTCACGATGCGTCGACCGGCCTGTCCCGCAACGGCCTGCAACTGGTCGCGGTCCTGCTGCCGCGTCATGGCGCCCGCCTTGTCAGGGAACAGCAGGGCGACCAGGTCATGACCCTGCTGGAACTGGCGCCGCCCGTCATTTCCCTGGATATGAAACAACAAGCATGATGACATCCGCCCCCTTCGCCAGCGACAAGAAGCTGCTCATTGTGGATGATGACCGCCTGGTGCTCGCCATGCTGGCCAGCGGCCTCAGCGCCGCCGGCTACGGTACTGCAACAGCCGAATCCGCCGAGGATGCCGAAGCCTGGCTGGCCGGTGGTGAGCGGCCCGATCTGGCCATCGTGGACATGCGCATGCCCGGCCACGATGGCCTGCATCTGGCCCGGCGTCTGCACGAACTTGACCACATCCCGTTCATGATGCTGAGCGCCTACAACGACACCCAGACCGTCGCGCAAGCCAGTCGCTACGGCGCGTTGGGTTACGCCGTCAAACCGCTGGACCTGCCGCAACTGATCCCCGCCATCGAAACGGCGCTGGCACGCGCCAATGAACTGCAAAGTTTGCGCACGACCCGGCAGCAACTGCAGGCCGCACTGGACGCCGAACGCGGCATCAGCATCGCCATCGGCATCACCATGATGCAGTACCGGCTCGCACGCAAGGAGGCTTTTGAGATGCTGCGCAGGGCCGCGCGCAAACGACGCTGCAAGCTGGCAGAACTGGCCACGGAGATCATCCAGGCTGGGGAAGTGTTGAATTCACACGTCAAATAAAAAATTATTTGATCTAGCGCAAAGAACCCTGATATAAAGAAGTCCAGCCAGCTTGGCTTGCCCCTGACCCCGGCTGCAAGTTCTTGAGGCCCTGAACACGCCTTGTTAACCCGCTGATGGGCGTCCCTGACGCACGTCGCGAGAAGTAACGGCAGATCCTTCACCGGGATCTGAAGCACGTGTCCGAGTTGCCTGCAAATTTTCACTCCCGGATTTCATGTCTGCGCCGTGCAAGGCTTGCGCACGGCGACATTCGCGTGCCTGGGCATGCAAGCCACAACGCGCCCATGGGCCGCCTGCCCGCCCTCATGCCTTTTCGCAGCCTGTTTCAGGTACGCACCTGGTTTTTGCGCCAAACAAAAACCGTCAAGCAATTCCCCCAGGAGTAGCCATGAGAACCAACCTTCCCGTCACGCAACACGAGTACCAGTTCCCCGGCAGCGAAACCCTGCTGTCCACTACCGATACCTCCAGCCGCATCACCTACGCCAACGCCGCCTTCAGCCGCGCCAGCGGCTATGCCGCCGACGAGCTGATGGGCCAACCGCACAACCTGGTGCGCCACCCGGACATGCCGGTGGAGGCTTTCGCCGACATGTGGCGCAGCCTGCAGGAGGGGCAGTCCTGGACGGCCCTGGTGAAGAACCGGCGCCAGAATGGCGACCACTACTGGGTGCGGGCCAACGCCGCGCCCATGCGCCGCAACGGCCAGCTCGTGGGCTATCTGTCGGTGCGTACCAAGCCGTCGCGCGCGGAAATCGAGGCCGCCGGGCAGCTGTACGCAAGCTTTCGGGAAGGACGCGCCCGGGGCATCGCCTTTCATCGCGGCCTGATCGTGCGCACCGGCCTGCTGCGCTGGGCCAGCGCGCTGCAGCTCTTGCCCGCCGCCTGGCGCGTGCGCCTGCCGCTGCTGGGGGTGGGCGTCGCCCTGGGCGTGGCGCAACAGGTGGCCAGTGGTGAGGCGGGCGAGGCGCTGAACCTCAACCGTTGTGACGAAATCGGCCTGATTTCCCGGGCCATCAACCAGGCCGGTCTGAACCTGCACTCCCTGGTGGCCGACGTGTACGAACAGGTATCCGGCGTGCAAGTGGCCAGCCAGCAGATTGCCGCCGCCAACAATGACCTGTCCAGCCGCACCGAACAAACCGCTTCGAGTCTGGAAGAGACTGCGGCGGCGATGGAGCAGCAAACGGCGTCCGTAAGCCAGAACTCCGACACGGCGCAAGAGGCCAGCGAGTTGGCCAACGCCGCCACGCAAGTGGCCGCCCGGGGCGGCGAGGCGGTGGCCAATGTGGTGTCCACCATGGCGCTGATTTCGGATTCCAGCCGCAAGATTGCCGACATCATCAGCGTCATTGACGGTATTGCCTTTCAGACCAACATCCTGGCCCTCAATGCCGCCGTCGAAGCAGCCCGTGCCGGTGAACAGGGGCGCGGCTTTGCCGTGGTGGCCAGCGAGGTGCGCAGTCTGGCGGGCCGTTCGGCGGCGGCGGCCAAGGAGATCAAGATTCTGATTGACGACTCGGTCGAGAAGGTTGAAAGCGGCAGCCGGCTGGTAGACAACGCCGGGCGGACCATGACCGAAGTGGTGAGCCAGGTCAGGCGCGTCAATGACCTGATTACCGAGATCACCGCCGCCTCCAGGGAGCAGACCCTGGGCATCTCGCAGGTCGGTCAGGCCGTTTCCCAGCTCGATGAGATGACGCAGCAAAATGCCGCCATGGTGGAGCAAAGCAGCGCCGCGGCCAACAGCATGAGCGACCAGGCACGGCGCCTGGTGGAGGCCGTCAAGGTGTTTTCGATTTAGTAAACTGATCCCGACTCACTCACCCGCATGCAGTACAACCGGCACACGCATCCTTACCAAACTGCCGCGGGGTGGACCCTGCTGGCACTGGCGCCACCGCTGTTGTGGTGGGTTTCACACCCGGCATGGCAAGTCGTGTTCGAGCCGATGCGATTCGTGTTTTGGCACAGCGTTGCGGAGTTGTTTGCGGTGGTGGTGGCGATGCTGGTATTCGTCACCGGCTACCGCGCCATCCTGTCGGCACGCAAAGGCGCCGTGGTGCTGCTGGGAGTGGCTTTTCTGGGTGTGGGCCTGCTCGATTTTCTGCACACCCTGAGCTATGTCGGCATGCCGAATGCCGTGACCGCCAACACGCCGCACAAGTCCATGTTCTTCTGGCTGGCCGCGCGCCTGCTGGCCGCCGTGGCTTTGCTGGTGTATGCCGTGCTGCCCGCAGTCCCCACCGTCAGCGTGCTGCGAAAGCGTCTGGCCCTGGCCTTGATGCTGGTGGCTGTCGGCGCCCTGGGTTGTATCGGCCTGTTCGAGCCCGACCGTTTGCCCGCACTGTTCATTCCGGGCCAGGGTCAGACTCCCCTGAAGATCCGGCTGGAATGGCTGGCCATCGGCGTGAACCTCGTGACGGTCGCGCTGCTCTGGCGTCGCCGCGCGGAGCTGGTGCAGGAGTGTGTCGTGGCGCTGGGCTTTGCGGTGGCCCTGTCGGCAGTATCGGAACTGTTTTTCACCCTGCTGGGCGTGGTCGACAAAGACGGCGCCAACATGCTGGGGCATCTTTACAAGGTGGCCGCCTACCTGTATTTGTTCCATGCCACTTTCAACGAGGCGCTGCAGCGGCCGCTGCAGCGCATGGAGGTGCAGCATCTGCGCGAGAAGGTAACGCTGGCTGTTGCGCCGGATGGTGTGCTGTGGGTTGACGACAGCGGCTGCATCCTGATGGCCAACCCCGCCATGGAAACGCTCACGGGCTACGCCCCGACTGACTTGATCGGTCAAAACGTGGACATTTTTTTGCCCGCGCACCTGCGCACGCGCCACGCGCAGTCGATGCGGGATTATTTCGTGACACCCCGTAACCGCGCCATGGGCATGGCGATGGACCTGAAACTGCTGCGCCGCGATGGCCGGATGCTGCCGGTGGACATTTCGCTGGGGCACTGGGACGACGAGGGGGTACCCCACGCCATTGCCTACATCCGTGATCTGAGCGAGCGCAAGCGGTTTGAAGAATCGCTGCGGCATCAGGCCACCCACGATGAACTCACCGGCCTGTCGAACCGCTGGTTGTTTCGCCTGCAGTTGAACCAGGCCCTGACGCGTGCCGCGCGCAGCGAACTGCGCGTCGCTGTCTTGCTGATCGATCTGGATTATTTCAAAACCATCAACGACAGTTTTGGCCATGCCACCGGAGACGCCCTGCTGGTGCAGGTCGGCACCCGTATCCGTAGCGTCCTGCGCGAAAACGACACGCTGGCCCGTCTGGGTGGCGACGAGTTCGCCATTTTGCTCACCGACCTGGCGGACGTGGATGAGGCGGTCGCCGTGGCGACCAAGCTTTTGCTGATCCTGCAGGCGGCCTACCGCCTGCAGGATCAGGACGTGTACTCAGGCGGCAGTCTGGGGCTGGCCTTTTATCCGGACGATGCGCAAGACAGTGATACCCTGCTGCGCTACGCGGACATGGCCATGTACCAGGCCAAGGAGGCCGGGCGCGGTGCCTACGCCTGCTACTCCAGGGAGATGGACCAGCGTGTGCATGAAGACATGCGGCTGCACACCCGCCTGAAAGAGGCGCTGGCCCAGGGGCTGCTGGAATTGCACTATCAGCCGCAGGTGGACGTGGAGAGCGGCGCCATCGTGGGGGCGGAAGCCTTGCTGCGCTGGCATGACCCGGTGCTGGGCCCGGTGTCGCCGGCGCGCTTCATTCCAGTGGCCGAGGCCACCGGCCTGATTCTGCCCTTGTCGGACTGGGTGTTGGAGACGGCTTGCGCGCAAATTGCCGCCTGGACGCAGGCCGGCACGCCCTTGCGGGTGGCGGTCAATTTTTCAGCCCAGCAGTTTCGCCAGCGTGATCTGCCACAGAAGGTGCATGCCGCACTGCAGCGCACCGGTGCGCAGGCGCAGTGGCTGGACATTGAAATCACCGAATCGGTGGCCATGACGCAACCCGAACAGGCGCGCGAACAGCTCGATGCCCTGGTCGCCCTGGGCTGCAGCGTGGCACTGGATGACTTTGGCACCGGCTATTCGTCACTGGGCTATCTCAAGGCCCTGCCAGTGAGCACACTCAAGATTGACAAGAGCTTCATGGACGGCATTCCCGACGATGCCAGCGACACCACCATTGCGCGCGCGATCATTGCCCTGGCGCACAGCCTGGGGTTGTCCCTGGTGGCCGAGGGCGTGGAAACCGAGGCCCAGCTGCGGTTTTTGCGCCAGTTCGGTTGTGAGCTTTACCAGGGCTGGCTGTTTTCCAAGGCCATCGCCGCCGCCGACCTGACGGCACGGCTGCGCGCCCTGCTGGAAAACCCTGGTTGATCTGGCCGACCAGCGCATGTACCAGGCCAAACAGGGCGGGCGCTGACTTCAAACCCGCGCAATGCTGGGTAAACTGGCGCCTGTGGAGCAATGTCCGGGTTCGCGTGTCATCCTGACAAATTGACCGTCTTGTTTGGAAGTGGAGCAATTCAGCGTGGCGATCGCAACTATCAATCGTGTGATTCTTTGGTTCAACGAGGCATTTCAGGGCTTGGCGGTGGACGTGCCAATGGCCGAGGTCGAGCGACTGGCCTTGCTGGTTCACCATTCGCTGGACGGAAAAACACGGACTTTCCACACAACAGAGCATATTTTTGACATGTGCGAGGGGATGAATCCGGTGCAGATTCTGGCAGCCCTCTTTCACGACGTGGTGTACTGCCAGCTCGATGGGGGGATTGCGCGCCGGGTGGCGCCCCTGCTGGCAGACGTCACGCGCACGGAACATGGTGTCTTGCTGCTTCAGAACATCAGGCCCGGGGACACCACCACCGCCTTGTGTGCGGACCTGTTCGGCTACGAACCAGGACAGGCCTTGCTGCCGCACAATGGCATGAATGAATTTCTGAGCGCGATCGTGGCCGCCCGGCTTTTGCAGCGCCATCTGAGCGCAGAGCAGTTGATTGCCGTACTTGCGTGCATCGAGGCCACCATTTTTTTCCGGGTGCCGGATGCGAACGGACGGACGGCGGCCGACAAGCTTGCCTTGCGCGTGCAAAGGCAAGGCGCGAAGTTGCAG
Organism: Rhodoferax sp. UBA6134; assembly: GCA_002422455.1. GTDB lineage: Bacteria > Pseudomonadota > Gammaproteobacteria > Burkholderiales > Burkholderiaceae_C > Rhodoferax. The sequence continues at coordinate 4,948 of DIVK01000020.1, read as the reverse complement.
GCCGGGCATTCTCTTTCTGTCCCGGATCTGTCGGCCTTCGTCAAGACGGTGGTCACGGATGCGGTAGTGCTTGCCAATCGGGACGTTGCCGGCATCACGGAGGCCGACCCCGGGCTGTGTTTGTCCAACACCTTGCTGCTGATTGAAGAGTCGAATGTGCCATTGATGGCGACCGGCGTTTATTCGGTGCAGGAGTATCGGGGCGCCTTGTTGCGCATGAGCGGTTTTTTGAGTAACCTCAGTCCCGCCTTTATTTTTCAGCACTACGATGGCTATCCCGATGCCGGGACGCGTTTGATCCGGGGCGAAACAGCCGCACGAAACGTCAAGTTTTCGTGCGATTATCTTGACGTCATGCTTGCGTCTGTCGCCATCATCGAAGCCCTGGCACTGAGCACGGGGAGCGATGCTCCCATCGCCATGTTTCTCGGTGAAACCACCCGTGTCCCCGGCAGGCTGGAGCCAGCAGCCGACTTCCGGTCGGTGCCGCCATCGGGCCCACATTGCGACACCGGTTTGCTCGGGGTGCTTGAGATGGGGTGTGCCCCAGGATCACGCAACAACCGGGGCGCTTCGTCGTTGGCGGCATTTGTGTATCGCTCCATGGGACGGGACGGCATCCGGCTTGCGTTGCAACAAGCGGAGCAACTTTTTGAGGGAAATTTGTCACCTCGTGCATTCCTGCTGGCCCTGGACTGCGGCGTGGTGCGCGCCATCATCCGCGCGTGCGAAAAAAATGCCGTGTCCCGCAGCGCGGCCCTGCTGGCCCTGGAAAGCAGTCTGTACGCCAGCGATGACCGGCCTCAAGGATAGTTTGTATCTGCGCTTTTTCGTGCGGAGCCGGTATTCCGAGCCGCCAGTTTTTTGACAAAACGGAAACGGATCAACGAGAATGAGCCATTAGGGAGGGAAAAGAAGATGAAATTCACAACGCGAACGTTCCTGAAAACCGGAATTATTTTGATGCTTGGGTGGTCGTTTGCCGGGGTGCATGCCGAGGTGGAGACCGTCGGGTTGGTCAAAACCGTGACCGGCGAATCCTGGGTTATCACAGCGGGGCAGCGCGTCAGGGCGCAGGTGGGTACAGCCGTGTTGCTGGGCAGCCAGCTCAAAACCGGCAAGGCGGCCACCCTGGGTGTGACCTTCCGGGACAACACCGTGATGTCGTTCGGCCCCGATACTGAATTGACAGTCGATGAGTACCTTTTTGCGCCCGCGCAGGGCAAGCTCAAACTGGGAGCGCGGCTGGACAAGGGCAGCCTGAATTACGTCTCCGGTGTGATCGCCAAGCTCAAGCCCGATGCGGTCTCGGTCAGGACGCCGACGGGCACCATCGGCGTGCGCGGCACCCAGTTCCTGGTCAATGTGGATGAGCCTTCATCGGCGTCGCCTCATTGATCGCCCGGCGGGTGCCGCCGGGCACCTGGGGCTCCCGTCAGGTCGTGGCGATCCTGATCCGCAGGCAATTGCGCCCGTCCGTGCGTTCATAGCTCATTGACTGGGCGAACTTCCGGACCAGCATCAGCCCCAGACCACCGGGCACCGCAATGTCGATGGATGACGGCATGACAGGGGCTGGTGCCAGCAGGGGGTTGAACTCGATGCCATCATCGCCAAATTGCATCACGATCCCGTCGGGCTCCAGCTCGATGGTCAGGTCAATCTGGTGTGGTCCCTGGTCCTCGAACGCGTGCCAGATGATGTTCATGAGCGATTCTTCCAGAATCAACTCGACCTTGTAGATGTCAAATGGGCGCGGTGCTTGTGCAGCCAGAAAATCAAGCACGGCCCGACGGGCGGGCTCCAGTGCCTGCTGGTTGTTCACCAGCTTCAGCTGCAGCCGCATGCTACTGACGGGCGAGTCGCTCAATTGCATGCTGCTCGGTGGCGACAATCGGAATGATCTGATCCAGCGCACACTGCTCGAACACGTTTTGAACCAGCTCGGTCGCGCCGAAAAGCACCATGGTCGCTCCCTTTGCACTGAGCGCACGCGCGCTGGAAATCAGAAGGCGAATGCCCATGGAGGCGACAAAGTTCACGCCCGAGAGGTCGACCATTACATTTTTTCCGGGGGCCACCACGCCCGCGGTGAAACGAATGCCGATGCGATCGGCGCCGGGAGCATCAAGCCGCCCCAGCAAACGCGCGCAAGTCAACTCGCCGTCAAGTTTCGTCACTTCCATTTCCATGAATTTTCTCCGGTGTAAACGCAGGCGTTAATGCCCGGCAGCGAGCATGATTCGCGCCCACTGCCGCGAATCATGCTATTACAACCTCATGACAAATATGTGACAGATCAGACATCTTGTGCGGGAGCTTCTCGTTTCAGGATCACCATGGTGATGTCGTCTTCCTGCGACGCACCACCGGCAAAATCTTGCACCGCGCCCAGAAGACGGGATGACAGTTCGAGCGCCGGCGCTTCGTGATGCCGTTTTAATACCTGCTCCACCCGGGCACTGCCAAACTGGGTGCCAGCGGGGTTTTCGTACTCGTAAATGCCATCCGTCAGCAATACCAGCAAGTCACCCGGCGCCAAGTCGATTGTGATGGCCGCACGCAGGGCGATGATCGGCATGGCCCCCATGGGAAAACTGGTGGCCTTGTATGTCACCACGTCGTCAGACGCCGCCCGGAAATGCAAAATTGGCCCCTGCCCCCCGCTCAGGAAGCGCACCTGGTGTGCATCGGCGTCCAGCAAGCCGATGAACGCTGAAACAAAGTGCCCGTCCGGCAACGTATCGGCCAACTGATCGTTGACTTCGCGAAACGCGGTTTCAAGGTCGGCGCCAAAACGCAATGCCATTCGCAGCATGGCATGCATCTGCAGCACAGACAGCGCGGGTGCAATGCCGTGGCCCGTCGCGTCCGCCAGAACGATCAGCAGCCCCTGTCCCATCCGGGTCAGGTCATAAGTATCGCCGCCGGTCGCCGCCGCCGGCAAAAATGTGGCATGCATCTCGTAGCCGTCGATCACGGGCAGCGCCGGGGGCAGGGTGCTCATTTGCACCACCCGGGCCAGCTCGAGTTCCTGGCGCAGCTTCTCCGCCTCGATCAGCTCCCCGGTCATGCGGGCACGCGCCAGCGCCACAGCGCATTGCGCCGCCAGGGCCTCGGCCAGAGCTTCATCGCCTGCATCGAACACCCCCTGGTTCTTGTTGAGCAGTTGCATGACACCGACCAGCGTCCCCTGATGATCGATCAGGGGCAGGGTCAGGCTGCAGCGCGTATGAAATCCGGAGCGGCGGTCAGTCGAGGCATCAAAACGCGGGTCAGCGTAGCAGTCGGGCACATTGATCAGAGCCCGGCTCACAGCGCAAGCTCCCGCCAGGCCTTTTGTGACGGGAATACGCACCTGGAGAATGTCGCTGGCAATTTCCATCACCAGTTCATCGCGCTGGCGATCGTGCAGCCAGACTGAACAGCGTTCAGCATGAAGGAGACGGCGCGCCACGGCGGCAACCTTCTCCAGCATGGTCGAAATGTCAAAGGGCGCTGCAAGGTCCCGCGTGACGACCAGCAACTCTTCCACCTCCTCGTGCGCGAGTCTCGCCCTGTGATTCAATTTGTTTTCCTTCTGTGCAGCATCGTTGCATGGTACATCGCGGCCTTTTATGGCCAGGATTTCCGTCTCCCCACGCCGCCCAGCGCCCGGTCAAAAGACTCATCAAGCCAGGCGTCAGGCCTTGCATCCAGGTGCTCGCCATTCAAAAGGCCAGTGTGACGGCGCTCGTGCGCGACGCGGCGTCATCGCAAAATTTTCTGACAAATTTGAGATTAAATGTAACAATCTGCCGCACAGAACCGTGCGTTTTCAGGGATGTTTCATGTTATACAAAATAAAATTGACGCTATCGAGTCTGGCCGTGCTGACCAATCTGGGCGCCCAGGCGCAGGGTTTGCCCGAGCCGCTGGTCAAAGCCGCGCGCAAGGCCGTGGTGAGCAACCCCGAAGTCCAGGCGCGCTGGAACGGCTTCAAGGCCGCCGGCAACGAGCGCGACGTCGCGCGCGGCGGCTATTTCCCGCAGCTCGACCTGCGGGCCTCCACCGGCCGGGAAGACCGGGAATCACCCACGGTCGGCAACGTTGGCCGCTACAACTTCAACACCGCGCAGCTGACCCTCAACCAGATGCTGTTTGACGGCCTGTTCACTCCCAGCGAGGCCAAACGGCTGGGTTACGCCAAACTGACCCGCTACTACGAACTGGCCGAAGCCTCCGAAACCGCGGCCCTGGAGGCCGTGCGCGCCTACATCGACGTGGTGCGCTACCGCGAACTGGTAGAGGTGGCCACCCAGAACTACGTCGAGCACAAACAGACCACCCAGCAGGTGGAAGAACGCGCCAACGCCGGTGTGGGCCGCCNNGACGTCGAGCAGGCCAACGGCCGCCTGGCGCTGGCCGAATCCAACCTGCTGACCGAACTGACCAACCTGCACGACGTGAGCGCACGCTACCTGCGGGTGGTCGGTGAAAAGCCGCCCGCTGCGCTGCCGGCCCTGCCCGCGCCCTTCAAGCTGGGCACCCTGCCCGGCTCCACCGACGTCCTGATGCGTGACGGCCTGCAGGGCAGCCCGACACTGAATGCGGCCGTGGAAAACGTGCGCGCTGCCACGCAGGCCATCGAGACACGCAAAGCGGCCTACCTGCCGCGGCTGGACCTGCGCGCCTACGCCAGCAAGGACAACGACACCGGCGGCATTCCGGGCAGCACGCGACTCAACGGTGTGGAGCTGGTGCTGAACTACAACCTGTTTCGCGGCGGCGCCGACAAGGCCCGCGAGCGCCAGACGGTGGACCTGAAAGAGCAGGCGCGCGACCTGCAGGAAAAAGCCTGCCGTGACGTGCGCCAGACCCTGTCGATTGCCTACAGCGACGTGCGCAGCCTGAGCGAGCAGCAACGATACATGGATCAACACCGTCTGTCGACGGAGAAGGCGCGCGA
>DIVK01000105.1:2547-2910 GCA_002422455.1 Rhodoferax sp. UBA6134 | reverse complement strand
TCTGCAAGTCACCACTGGCAGTCGCTCTGCCCGTTTTCATCCGCGCCAGATCAGCAGTCCCCCGGCCAAGGTTCAGCACCAGAGTCGCTCCACTGATCACCAATGCCAGCAACGCCAGGTTGGCGGCGACCAGACCGAACCAGCGCTTCCTGGTGCCGGCTTGCCCGGCCAGTGCCTCGCAAGCCTCCCTGAGCGTGGCGGCTTTGCGCAGGGCGGCAGAAATATTCTCGCTGCAAAAAGTGTAGTACCAGGCATTCGCGTACAGGCCGGGCAAGACGAAGGCAGCCCCCAGAAACAGCAGCAACAGCAGCAGCCCGCTCGATTCAGAGTAGTCGAACGCCAGTTTGCCGACGCCAAAGACGA
>DIVK01000105.1:2069-2452 GCA_002422455.1 Rhodoferax sp. UBA6134 | reverse complement strand
GGGGACTGTCAAGTTCGGGAGTCATCAGGGGTTTGCCGGGTAGGGCCGCCGGCGTATTCAAGCGTGACAGTCTAAATCACCCTGACCGACCATCGGGCATGGGGCCATGCTTACGCCTTCAGATAAGCTGTTTTACCACCGAGCCAGCGTTGCACGTGCTTTTCAGCCAATGCGGGGTGTTGGTCCAGCATCAAAGGGGCCAGGCGACGGGCCCATTCCAGCAAGGCCGCATCCGTGGTCAGGTCGGCAAAGCGCAAAAGCGCGGCGCCCGACTGACGCGCGCCCAGAAATTCGCCGGGCCCGCGAATCTCCAGGTCGCGCCGAGCGATCTCGAAGCCGTCGTTGGTTTCGGCCATGGCCTTCAGCCGGGCGCGGGCGGTCTC
>DIVK01000105.1:0-1953 GCA_002422455.1 Rhodoferax sp. UBA6134 | reverse complement strand
AGGTCCAGCGCTTCGCTTTCTTCAATCAACGGGCACACCCAGTAAACCTGGCGTCCTTGCGTCAGCTGAGCATGAATGCGTCCAATCACCTCATCGCGCCGGGCGTCGTTCACCACCTTGGTGATGACGGGCGTACGGCCGGGGGGCAACTCATCAAGGGTGGAGACATCCAGATCGGCGTAGTAACTCATGGCCAACGTGCGCGGAATCGGGGTGGCGGTCATCATGAGCAGGTGCGGCTCCTGCACGTCCTCAGTCAGCTTGCCGCGCAAGGCCAGCCGCTGTGCCACGCCAAAGCGGTGCTGCTCGTCGACGATGGCCAGCGCCAGCTTGCGGAATAGAACTTTGTCCTGGATGATGGCGTGCGTGCCAATCACCAGCCCAGCTGCGCCGCTCTCAATCAGGGCCAGCATCTCGCGCCGCTCCTTGGTTTTCTGGCCGCCGGTAAGCCATGCGGTTTGCACACCCAGCGGCTCCAGCCAGCTGACCAATTTGGCGAAGTGCTGCTCGGCCAGGATTTCAGTCGGCGCCATCAGGGCACACTGCCAGCCCGCGTCGATACAAAGCGCCGCCGCCAGCGCTGCCACCACGGTTTTGCCGGAACCGACATCGCCTTGCAGTAGCCGGTGCATCGGCACCGGCCGGGCCAGGTCACGCACGATTTCCTCACTCACCCGGCGTTGGGCGGCAGTCAACTGAAACGGCAACGTCGCAAGCAGCCGCTCGTGCAAAGACAACGGCCTGGCGGGCTTCAGCACGGGCGCGCGCAGGCGAGCGCGCCCGCGCCGGGCCTGCAGTTGCGACAATTGCTGCGCCAGCAACTCCTCCGCCTTGAGTCGCTGCCAGGCCGGATGACTGTGATTCTCCAGCGTAACCAGCGGCACGCTGGGCACCGGATGATGCAAAAAAGACAGCGCGGCCCGCAGGTTCCACGAGGGCTGCAGGCCGATTTCATATAAATACCCGGAAGGAATAGTGTCCTCCAGTTCGGCCCGGGCCAGGCCACCTTGCACCGCCCGGCGCAAATATGCCTGCGGCAAAGCGGCCACCGTCGGGTACACCGGCGTGAGCGTCACCGCCAGNNTTTTGGGTCGAAGCGTAAAAAGTGAAAAAACGCAACGTGCAGGTGCCCGAACCATCGTCCAGCGTCGCCAGCAACTGGCGATGGCCGGCCATTTTGACCTCGCAGCGGGTGATCATGCCCTCAATCTGTACCGTCTCGCCCTCCCGCGCTTCACGCAACTTGACGATGCGGGTTTCATCCTCGTAGCGTAGCGGTAGATGCAGCGCCAGATCGATGGGGCGGTCCAGACCCAGCTTATGCAGGGCCTTTTGGGACGCCGACAAGGGTTTGGGCTTGCTCGAAGGGGACGACGCAACAGTCATGTGGGTGGTGGCTCAGGCGATCGGCCCCCTGTTCAAGAGAAAATCTTCCAACGCAGTCCGTCAGCCCGCCGGGTACATCAGTCTGTCACGTTCAGCAAGGCTCCGTGCGTTGATGCAACATCCGCAGTCGAATCAGGTTTCAGCCAGCAAACGCTCAATGAACCGGTGCAGTTCGGCAAAATCGGGCTCGCCCACATAACGTTTGACGATTTCACCACGTTTGTTCACCAGATAGCTGGTGGGAGTCAATTTCACATCCCCCCAGGCCCTGGCCACCGCGCCGGTATTGTCAATGGCCACACTGAATGGCAGTTTGCGCGTCTGGGCAAAATTGACGACATAGCTTGGCGGGTCGTAACTCATGGCTACCGCGATGGTGTCGAAGCCTTGCACCTTGTACTTCTCGTAGGTCGAGACCAGCCCGGGCATTTCCGCCACACAGGTGGTACACGTGGTCGCCCAAAAGTTCACCAAGGTTACCTTTCCCTTGAGTTGCGAAGTCTCCTTCCGGGAGCCATCGAGCATCACAAAAGAGGATTGCGGCGCGGCGGCGAACCCGGAACTCAG
>DIVK01000047.1:3221-4993 GCA_002422455.1 Rhodoferax sp. UBA6134 | reverse complement strand
GTACCTGGGGCAGCACTACACCCAGATCGCCAGTTGGGTCAGGGGTCAACCCGTCCCGGCCGCAGCCATCGATGAAACCGTCATTGTGTCGCTGTGCGCCGGCGTCATGCTGGCCCTTGTCCTGGCGCTGCTCAACCAGGTCGCGCGCCTGGGCCTGCTGTCGCGCATGGCAGAGCGCGTCACCTTTGTGCTGATTCCCCCGTTGCTGCTGATCTTTCTGGTGCTGGGCACGATTTTTCTGGGCGTGGCCACGCCTACCGAGGGCGGCGCCATGGGCGCCATGGGCGCCCTGCTCATGGCCATGAGCCGGGGACGGCTCAGCATGAAACTGCTCCGACAGGCCCTGACCTCCACCACCAAGCTGTCCAGCTTTGTGATGTTCATCCTGCTCGGCTCCACCGTCTTCAGTCTGGTGTTCCAGGGCGTCGACGGCTCCCGCTGGGTCGAGCAACTGCTGAGCGCGGTCCCCGGCGGGCCGGTGGGTTTCCTGATTGCGGTCAACCTGCTGATTTTCGTTCTGGCATTTTTTCTGGACTTCTTTGAACTCTCGTTCATCGTCGTGCCCCTGCTGGCACCGGTGGCCGAAAAGCTGGGCATTGACCTGATCTGGTTCGGTGTGCTGCTGGGCGTGAACATGCAGACTTCGTTCCTGCACCCGCCCTTTGGCTTTGCCCTGTTCTTCCTGCGCAGCGTGGCGCCGGCCAGCGCCTACACCGACCGGCTCACCCGCAAACTGATCCAGCCGGTGACCACCCTGCAGATCTACTGGGGCGCCCTGCCCTTTGTGCTCATCCAGGTCATCATGGTCGGGCTGATCATTGCCTTCCCCGGCATCGTGTCCAGCGGACTCGACAAGTCAAAAAAGATCGATCTGGACCAGGTAACGCTGGAAGTGCAGGACGATGCGTCCGGCAACGACGACCTGCAAGACGGTGACGACCCGTTCCAGGCCCTGCTGGAGTCGATGGACAAAAGCAAATGAGAAGTGTTATTATTTGCAAATAGTAATAATTCTCATTGTTTAACCATCATGATCTCAAACCATCTTCTGCGCCCCCTCAGACAAATCGCCGTTTACGGCCTGCTCGCCAGCGCCCTGGGCGCACACGCGCTCGAATATCCCATTGGCTCGCCGCAGCAACGTTTCGGCATGGAAATCGGCGCGGTGTACCTGCAGCCGGTGGTGATGGAGCCCGGCGGCATGATGCGCAAGGCGGAAGAGTCCGACATCCATATCGAGGCCGACATCAAGGCGCTGGCCGACAACCCCAACGGCTTTGAGGAAGGCGCCTGGATTCCCTACCTGGTGGTGAAATTCGAAGTGACCAAAAGCGGCACCGCCCAAAAAGTGACCGGTGAATTCATGCCGATGGTGGCCAACGACGGCCCGCACTACGGTGACAACGTCAAGCTCTTCGGTCCCGGCAAGTACCACGTCAAGTACACCATTTTGCCGCCCTCGGAAAACCCGCACGCCCACTTTGGGCGCCACACCGACCGACTCACGGGTGTGCGGCCCTGGTTCAAGCCTTTTGAGGTCGAATACGACTTCAGCTATGTCGGCATCGGCAAGAAGGGCGGGTACTGAGCCATGTCTGCGCTGAACCTGAAGCCGCTGGCGCTGGCCTGCGCCGCTTTGCTCGCCGCGCCGGCCCACGCGGCGCCGGTCAAGAACAAAACACGGCGCCTGCTGGAGCAAATGAACGTCCGCCTCGAACAGCTTGAGAAACGTAACGCTGAACTCGAACAACAAGTCAGGGCCAACGCGCAAC
>DIVK01000047.1:0-3184 GCA_002422455.1 Rhodoferax sp. UBA6134 | reverse complement strand
ATCGATGCCCTTGACGGTCTCAAGGCCGGCATGAGTCTGACCACCGTGGCCCAGCGCCCGCACGGGCTGCCGCAAGGCGTGGTGGACGGCGGCAGCCAGCTCAACTACCGCGCCGACGTCACCGTCGAGCTGCCGCTGGCCCCGATCGGGGACACCCGGCACAAGATGTTTGCCCACGTCCGCATCGGTCAAGGCCAGGGCCTGAATGCGCCGCTGGCGGCACTGGGCGCCTTCGCCTCGGCGCCCAACACGGCGGCCTTCCGCGCCAGCGGCGTCAGCCCGGACGACTCGGTGGCGATCCTCGGCCAGGCCTGGTACCAGGCCAGCATCCCGCTGCCTGTTGGCGGTTTCAAACCGCGCTCGCGCGAAACGCTGGAACTGACCTTCGGCAAGATGGACCTCTTCGGCTTCTTCGATCAAAATGCCGCCACCGGTGATGAAGGCCGCCAGTTCCTCAACTCGGCCTTCGTCCACAATCCGCTGCTCGATGCCGGCCACCAGATCGGCGTTGACGCCAACGGTTTCCAGCCGGGCCTCATCGTCTCCTACCTCAACGAAACCGCCAGNNCGCCGCTGATCATGGCCCAGGCCGAAACCTCGCTCAAGCTCTTCGACGGCCTGAGCGGCAACTACCGCGCTTACATCTGGCAGCACAGCAAGGGCCTGGAACTGGACGGCGCCACCGAGATGCGTCATGCCGGCTGGGGCCTGTCGGTTGACCAGAAGGTCGGCGACGGCCTGACCCTGTTCGGCCGCTACGGCCAGCAAGTCAGCGGCAAGGTGCGCTTTGACCGCGCCCTCACGCTGGGCGGGGAAATCAGCGGCTCCCGCTGGTCGCGCGGCGCTGACGCCGTCGGCATCGCAGCCGGTGTGCTGCACGCCAGCGACGCCTTTCGCGCCGCCGGCGCCGCGGGCGACCTCGACGGCGACGGCATTGCCGACTTCAGCTACACCCCCAGTGGCTCGGAAAAGCTCGCCGAAATTTACTACCGCTACCGCATCAGCAGGCAGTTCGAACTCTCGCCCAGCTTTCAGTACATCGCCAGACCGGGCGGCAACCCGGAGGCGGCCAGCGTGAAAATTTTCGGCCTGCGCGCCCAGGTCATGTTTTAAGGGATCAACATGAACATAAAACCCTCTGCCGCCGGCGCCCTCGTGCTGGCCGCCGGTTTGTGGCTGGCGCTGACGCCCGTGCGGGCGCAGGAACTGCCGTCGTTCCACCTGCTGATTCGTGACGGCCGCTTTGTGCCGACCACGCTGGAGGTGCCGGCCAACACCAGGTTCCGCCTGCTGATCAAAAACGAAGGGCCGGGGGCCGAGGAGTTTGAAAGCGTGACCTTGCGCAAAGAGAAGGTGCTGGCACCGGGAGCGTCGAGTTTCCTGATTTTTCAGCCACTCAAACCGGGTACTTACAAATTTTTTGGCGACTTCCACCCCGACACGGCGCAAGGCCAGTTGGTGGCCAAATGAAGGAGAACCGTCATGGGTAGCACGCTGTTCATCGTCTGGCGCGAAAGCGTGGAGGCCATGCTGATGCTGGGCATCCTGCATTCCTGGCTCAAATTCAATGACGTGGGAGGTGCCGGCCGGCGCGCGCTATGGCTCGGCGTGGGTTGTGGCGTCGGCCTGGCCGGTGCGCTAGGCTGGGGGATGGTGGCCGCGCAGGATGAACTCGCCGGCGCCGCGCTGGAATGGTTTCAGATTGGCATGCTGCTGGTGGCTGCGGCCCTGATCGTGCAGATGGTGCTGTGGATGCGTCGCCATGGCGCCGGCCTGCGCAACAGCCTGCACCAGAATCTGGCCAGCGCCATGCAACGCTCCGGCCTGGCCGGCATTGCCACGGTGGCGGCGCTGGCAATTGCCCGCGAAGGCGCGGAAACGGCGGTATTCCTGTACGGCGTGAGCCTGGAGCCGGGCAGCACGAGCAAGCTGCTGACCGGCGCGGTGTCAGGCCTTGCACTGGCCGCTCTGACCGCCTGGGCCCTGGGGCGTGGACTGCGCTTTCTGAACTACCGGCGCTTCTTTTCCATCAGCGGCTGGCTGCTGCTGTCGTTTGCCGTAGCGCTGCTGGTGAGTGCGGTGGATCGCCTCATTGGTTCGGGGGTACTGCCCGCGCTGCTCGATCCGCTATGGGACAGTACCTGGCTGCTGGACGACAGCCGTCACGTCGGCTCCCTGCTGGCCGCCCTGGCGGGGTACCGGGCCCGCCCGTCACTGATGCTGGTGCTGGTCTATGCCGGGTACTGGTTGACCATGCTGCGCGCCATGCGCCCGGCCAGACGCGATGCGTAACATTCCGGTGATCCCGGTCCGCAACGACGCACCGGTGCCCGCCGACGCGGGCCCGCTGGCGCGCCTGGGCCTGGCCATGCGCCGCCACCAGCATGTCATTCTGGGCGTGCAGTGGATGGTGGTGCTGTTTTACCTTGGCCTTCTGATCGTTCCGGTCTTCATGCCCTTGCCGGCGGAGGACGCGCACATTGTCGACAACCTGAGGCTGTTTGCGCAGTTCCTGTTCTGGGGCATCTGGTGGCCGTTCGTCATGCTGAGCACCATGCTGCTGGGACGCGTCTGGTGCGGCGTGTTTTGCCCGGAGGGGGCCTTGACCGAATGGGCCAGCCGTCATGGCCTGGGGCGACCCATTCCACGCTGGCTGCGCTGGAGCGGCTGGCCGTTTGTGGCCTTTGTCTGCACCACGGTGTATGGCCAGCTGATCAGCGTCTATGAGTATCCCGAGGCGGCGCTCCTGGTGCTGGGCGGCTCGACCGTGGCGGCCGTGACAGTCGGTTTGGTGTACGGCCGTGGCAGCCGCGTCTGGTGCCGCTACCTGTGCCCGGCCAATGGCGTGTTTGGTTTGCTTGCCAAAATCGCGCCGCTCCATTTCCAGGTGAACGAGGCGCACTGGAAGCGGAACGCGCGGCGCACGCCCGCCGTCAACTGCGCCCCGTTGATCAACATCCGGCACATGAAAAGCGCCTCCGCCTGTCACGCCTGCGGCCGTTGCAGCGGTGAACACGGCGCGGTCGAACTGGCGCTGCGTTCGCCGGCACGCGAGATTCTGGCCACCAGCGCCCGCGAGGCCACGACCGGGGAAGCGATGACCTTGATCTTTGGCGTCATCGGCATAGCAACGGCGGCGTTTTCTTGGTCTGCGAGCGCCTATTTCATACAGATCAAGACCGCG
>DIVK01000014.1:1212-98269 GCA_002422455.1 Rhodoferax sp. UBA6134 | reverse complement strand
CTGCCCACTCCGTGTTCGGCCGAAATCGAGCCGTTGAACCGTGCTACCGAGTCAAATACCAGCGTATTGACCCGTTCTTCATGCTGCTGCAAAAACGCCGCTGCATCTACGCCTGCGGGCGCTTGCACGTTGTAATGCAGATTGCCGTCACCCAGGTGGCCGAAACTGACCAGGCGCACACCGGGAAGGGCTTGCTGCAGCAGACCGTCGGTGGTGTGCATGAAGTCGGGAATGCAAGATACCGGCAGCGAGATGTCGTGTTTGATGTTCAGACCCTCTTCGGCCTGCGCCAGGGGAATGCTCTCGCGCAGGTGCCATAACTGCCGGGCCTGCGCCAGGTTTTCAGCTACCACAGCGGCACTGGCGCAGCCCTGGTCCAGCGCAGTCTGCAGCAAGTGTTCAAAACGGGTTTTGGCGTGGGCTCCGGATTCGTGGTCCGAGTTCTCCAGCAATACGAAAAATGGTGAGGTCAGCGGTAGCGGCAAGGGCAGATGGGGGAAGTGCCGGGCCACCAGACTCAGGGCGAACTGGCCCATGGCTTCAAAGCCGGTGAGCCCCGCGCCCAGGTGGCGGTGCGCCAGTCCGAGCAGGCGCACGGCGTGTTCCAGCGACGGCACGGCGGCCCAGGCCGTCAGCCGGGCGGCGGGCAAGGGGTAGAGCTTCAGGGTGGCGGCGGTGATGACGCCCAAGGTGCCCTCCGAGCCGATGAAGAGGTCGCGCAGGTCGTAACCGGTGTTGTCCTTGCGCAAACCGGACAGGCCATGCCAGACCTCGCCCTGCGCGGTGACTACTTCCAGTCCCAGACACAGGTCGCGCGCGTTGCCGAAACGCAGCACCTGGGTGCCGCCGGCATTGGTGCTCAGGTTGCCGCCGATGGTGCACAGGCCATCGGCAGCCAGACTCAGCGGAAACAGAAGACTTGATTCTTCGGCGCGTTCCTGCAGGTGTTGCAGGATGCAGCCGGCCTCGGCCGTCAGGGTCAGGTTGTCTGCATCCAGGCTGCGCACTGCGTTCATGCGTTGCAGGCTCAGCACAATCTGGCGGCCCGACGAGTCGGGGGTGCTGCCCACGGCCAGGCCGGTGTTGCCGCCCTGGGGCACGAGGCTGATGCCGCTGGCCGGGTGCCGTGCCCGGTACGCAGCGCAGGCTTTCACCACCTGTGCCACCTCGGCGGTGGAGGCGGGCCGCACCACCGCCAGGGCCTTGCCATGGGTTCGTTGGCGCCAGTCCTGCTCCCAGGCGCTCAGGTCGCCGTCGGTGTAGACATGGGCGGCACCGACGACGTGGCGCAGACTGTCGAGCAGGGATTGCACGGCATCAACCTTTCGTGCGTGCAGCCTGCAGACGCAGGCGAACGTGCAGGGCGCAGGCTACAAACAGGAGCAGACACAGCACCACTTCGATCAGCGCCAGGTAGTTGCCGGGCGCTTTGTCGCTGTAGGCGCGCACCGCCCCTTCGGTGAAATAAAACCAGACCAGCAGGCTGACCCAGCGGTAGGTGTACATGCGGTTTTTCAGCAAGCCCGCCAGTGGAATGCACAGCGGCAGAACTTTGAGTACCAGCCAGGAGCCACCGGGGCGCAGCGGTGCGAGCCATAATTCCCAGATGAGGCCCAGCACGATGAGCCCCAGCAAGCTGGCCACGGCCAGACGCCGTGTGGTGTCGACCAGGGGCGGCGCGGTGTTTTGTTCTGTATTCATTGGAGTGGCATCATAGCGGTCATGAGTTTGCCACCTCCTATTCGTCCGACCCTGGCGCAGCGCCTTGCGGATTTGCTCGCAAGTCTGTCCCATTTTCCGTGGAAGAGCACCGCGATCACCCTGCGCGAGCGTTTTCGGGAAGATCACCTGGGCTTGACGGCCAGCAGCCTGACCTTCACCACCACCATGGCCCTGGTGCCCTTTTTCACGGTGGCGCTGGCCGTTTTTACCGCCTTTCCCATGTTCGCCAAGTTTCAGGTCATTCTGCAGAAGTGGCTGTTGGAAAGCTTGATTCCCGACAACATCGCCCGTCAGGTGCTGGGCTATCTCACCCAGTTCGCCGGCAAGGCCAGCAAGCTGGGGCTGGCGGGCGCGGCTATTTTGTTCACCACGGCCCTGGCCCTGATTTTGACCATCGACCGCACCCTCAATGCCATCTGGCGCGTGCGCGAGCCCCGGCACCTGGGGCAGCGGGTGCTGGTGTACTGGGCCGCCATGACCCTGGGGCCGCTGTTTTTGGGAATCAGCCTGAGCATCACGTCTTACGCCATCTCCGCGTCACGGGGCGTGGTGGGCGTGATGCCGGGCGGGGTGCAACTGCTGCTCGACGTGCTGCAGTTTTTTCTGGTGGCCGCTGGTATGGCTGCGATGTACCACTACGTGCCCAATACCCAGGTGCGGTGGGGACACGCCTGGGCCGGAGGCCTGTTTGTGTCGGCCGGGCTGGAGCTGGCCAAGAATTTGTTGGCCCTGTACCTGGGCAAGGTGCCCACCTATTCGGTGATGTATGGCGCATTTGCCACGGTGCCCATTCTGTTGATCTGGATTTACATGCTCTGGGTCATCGTGCTGCTGGGCGCGGTCATTGCGGCCTACCTGCCCAGCCTGCTCTCAGGCGTGCAGCGCCGGGCCAGGTCGCACGGCTGGCAGTTTCAACTGGCGCTGGAGTCCCTGCAGCAGCTTGACCGTGCCCGCGCCGGCGACGCCAGAGGTCTGACGATGCAGCAACTCTCCCAGTTGTTGCGGGTGGACGCGTTGCAACTGGAGCCGGTGCTGGAGACCCTGTGTGAGATGGACTGGACCGGCCGGCTGGATGAAAACGCACCCGCTCAGACCGCGCGCTATGTCTTGCTGGTCGATCCTGATGCCACTTTGCTGGCGCCGCTGCTCGATGCACTGCTGCTGCGACGGGATGGAGCGACCCGTAATTTGTGGGAAAACAGCCGTTGGACCTCAATAAAATTGGGCGATGCGTTATAAGGAACACCATGAAAGTCAGTGATATTCTGCGCCTCAAAGGCGGCACGCTTTTTACCATCACGCCGGAGGACACTCTTGCAGACGCAGCCCAGTTGATGGCCGACAGGGACATCGGCTCGCTGGTAGTGATCTCCCATGGGTTGGTGGTGGGGATGCTCACCTTTCGGGAGGTGATCCGGGCCGTCGTGAAAAATGGGGGGTCTTTTGGCGCCACGACGGTGTACCGCGCCATGGATTCAGGTCCGTTGATCTGCACCATGGAAACCGACATGGACGAAGTGCGCCGCATGATGCTGGAGCGCCACGTCCGCTACATGCCGGTGATGGACAGCAAAATGCTGATGGGCGTCATCAGCTTTTACGACGTTGCCAAAGCGGTGGTGGACAGCCAGAATTTCGAGAACAAGTTGCTCAAGGCCTACATCCGCGACTGGCCGGAGGGCGAGGCACCGGTCGCCCAGGGTTGAGGCCCTGGCCGCTCTGGGATAATTCGCCTCCATGAGCGGCAATACTTTCGGAAATCTCTTCGCAGTCACCAATTTTGGTGAATCCCACGGCCCGGCTATTGGCTGCGTCATTGACGGCTGCCCGCCCGGCATGTTTCTCGGCGCGGCCGACATTCAGCCGGATCTGGACCGGCGCCGCCCTGGCACTTCCCGGTTCGTGACCCAGCGCAACGAGCCCGATACGGTGGAAATCCTCTCTGGCGTCTACGAGGGCAAGACCACTGGCACGCCGATTTGCCTGTTGATCAAAAATACCGACCAGCGCAGCAAGGACTACGGCAACATCCTGGCGTCGTTTCGTCCGGGCCACGCGGACTACACCTATTTCCAAAAATACGGCATTCGCGATCCCCGTGGCGGCGGGCGCTCCTCGGCCCGCCTGACCGCGCCCATGGTGGCCGCCGGTGCGGTGGCGAAAAAATGGTTGTCTGAACGCTACGGCACGGTGTTTCGTGGCTGCATGACGCAGGTGGGCGAGCTCAGCGTCGGCTTCGAGTCATGGGACTTCGTGCCCCGCAATGCGTTTTTTGCGCCGGTTGCCGACGTGTCCGCGCTGGAGTCCTACATGGATGCCCTGCGCAAGGCGGGCGACTCCTGCGGCGCCCGCATCCGCGTCTCGGCTTCCAACGTGCCGGTCGGCTTGGGTGAACCCCTGTTTGACAAGATGGACGCCGATATTGCTTACGCCATGATGGGCATCAACGCCGTCAAGGGGGTGGAAATTGGCGCCGGTTTTGCCAGCGTGGCGCAGCGCGGCAGCACCCATGGGGACTCACTCTCGCCGCAGGGCTTCAAGTCCAACAACGCCGGCGGCGTGCTGGGCGGCATCAGCACCGGGCAGGACCTGGAGGTGTCGATGGCCATCAAACCCACCAGTTCCATCCTCACGCCGCGCGAGTCGATCGACACGGCGGGCCAGTCCACCGAAGTCGTCACCAAGGGCCGGCACGACCCCTGCGTCGGCATTCGCGCCACGCCGATCGCCGAGGCCATGCTGGCGCTGGTGGTGATGGAGCATGCGCTGCGCCAGCGGGCGCAATGCGGCGACGTGACGGTGCCCTTGAAGCCCATCAAGGCATCGGTGTGAGGGATTCCTCCCGCGCCCTGGCTGCATGACTGCCGCCGCCCCGTCAGCCCGGCGCCGGCATCTGTTTTCCTTTGCGGCGCTTTCCGCCAGCTACTTTGCCCACATCGGGTTTTTCAACCCCTACCTGCCGCTGTGGCTGAAGGACCTTGGGCTGGGCATTTTTGCCATCAGCTTGCTGACCTCGATTCAGGGTGTGACGCGCCTGTTCGCACCCTATGCCTGGGGAGCCCTGAGCGACCATACCGGCGAGCGTGTCAAGCTGCTGCGTTTTGGCGCGATGGTGGCCTTGCTGTCGTCCCTGGGCTTGTGGTTTGACTTTGGCGTCTGGTGGCTGGCCGCCGTGCTGCTGGTGATGTTCACCCACACCAGCGCCATGATGCCGATGAGTGAGGCCGCCATGGCGCACCTGGTCAGCAGCAGCGGCGCGTTCGATGCCCGCAGTTATGGCCGCGTGCGCCTGTGGGGTTCTTTGGGCTTTCTGGTGACTGTGTTTCTGGCCGGCGCCTGGTTCGAGCAGTTCGGCATGGCGCATTTCCCGGCCTGGAACGTGCTGATCCTGCTGGCCGTGGTGGTCAGCGCGGGGCTGTTGCCCGACCTGAGGGAAGAGGTCCACCCCCATGAGCGCAAGCCTGCCGTATGGCCGGTGCTGCGGCAGCGGCCGGTGCGCTGGCTGTTTGCCTCGGTTTTTTTTCACGTGCTGGCGCACATGTGCATCTACGTGTTCTTCTCCCTGTACCTGGACGCGCTGGGCTACAGCAAGGTCATGATCGGCCTGCTGTGGGCGGTGTCGGTGCTGGTGGAGATCGGTTGGTTTTTTACCCAGAGCCGCTGGTTGCCGCTGCTGAGTCTGACTGGCTGGCTGGTGCTGTGCGCTGCCGCCATGGTGCTGCGCATGGGGCTCACGACCAGCAGCGCGGCGGTGCTGCCGCTGTTGCTGCTGGCGCAGATGCTGCATGCGCTCACCTTCGCGGCGCACCATTCGGTGTGTGTTGCCTTGTTGTCGCACCATTTCCCGGGGCGTTTGCGCGGCCGGGGGCAGGCGCTGTTTACCGTGATTGCCTACGGTTTCCCGGGCGTGCTGGGTGGACTGGCGGGCGGCGCCTTGAGTTCCAGCTACGGCCTGGCGTCCGTTTTCACGGCTTCATTTGTTGTCAGCCTCATGGCATTGGCGTGTGCCTTCAAGGTCTGGCGGCTGCAGCATCCGGCCACCGTGGCCCGGGGGTGAGGCGGGCGCCGGGGCTGCGGTCAACCCGCGCGCCACAGCCGCTGCGGGAGCGCCGATAATCCGTCCCTGCAGGGCAAGCTCTGTCCCCTTCCACAGACTCATGGAAACTGTTTGATGAAAACCGCATTGATCCTCAATGGCCCCAACCTCAATCTGCTGGGTACGCGTGAACCGGCGGTGTATGGCACGCACACCCTGGCGGATGTGGAAAAACTGTGCGCGCAGGCCTGTGCCGGTCACGGCTTCGCGCTTGATTTTCGCCAAAGCAATCACGAGGGTGAACTGGTGGACTGGCTGCACGAGGCCGGGCGGCTGCAGGCGGGCGGCCGGCTGGCCGGCGTCATTCTGAATGCCGGGGCCTATACCCACACCTCGGTGGCGCTGCATGACGCCATCAAGGGCACCGGCATCGACCTGATTGAGCTGCATATTTCCAACGTTTTTGCGCGCGAGGCGTTTCGTCAGCACTCCTTTGTTTCACCTGCGGCCCGGGCCGTGATGTGCGGCTTTGGCGTGAGTGGCTACGCGCTGGCGATTGCCGGGCTGGCCGGCATGCAGGCGGGGGCCTGAGCATGAGCTTGCGAACCCCCGAACTGCTGGCGCCGGCCGGCTCGCTGGTCATGCTGGAGACGGCGCTGGCCTTCGGCGCCACCGCCATCTATGCCGGGCAGCCGCGTTATTCGCTGCGCGTGCGCAACAACGATTTTGGCAACATCGACGTGCTGGCGCAGGGCATCAGGCGCACCCACGAAAAAAACGCCAGATTCTTTCTGGTATCCAACATCTTCCCGCACGGCAACAAGATCAAGAGCTATGTGCAAAACATGGCGCCGGTGATTGCCCTCAAGCCCGACGCCATGATCATGTCCGATCCCGGCCTCATCATGATGGTGCGTGAAACCTGGCCCGAGATGGAAATCCACCTCTCGGTGCAGGCCAACACCGTCAATGCCGCCGCCGTGCGTTTCTGGAAAAGCGTCGGTGTGCGCCGGGTGATTCTGTCGCGCGAGCTGTCGCTCGACCAGGTCGAGCAGATCCGCCAGGACTGCCCGGACACCGAGCTCGAAGTGTTTGTGCATGGCGCGCTGTGCATCGCCTATTCGGGGCGCTGTTTGCTGTCGGGCTACTTCAATCACCGGGACGCCAACCAGGGCAGTTGCACCAATTCCTGCCGCTGGGACTACAAGACCCACACCGCGCAGGTCGACCCCAGTGGGGACGTGCTCTCGCCCGCGCGCGCGGCCGGCCACGGCTGCGGCCAGGCGCAGGAGGGTGGGCAAACGCTGCCGCAGGAGGCGCGCGACTCCATCTCCTACCTGCTGGAAGAAAGCAAGCGCCCCGGCGAATTCATGCCCATCGAGGAAGATGAGCACGGCACCTACGTGATGAATTCGAAAGACTTGCGTGCCATTGAGCACGTCAAGCGGCTGGTGGACATCGGCGTCGATTCGCTCAAGATCGAAGGCCGCACCAAGAGCCCGTATTACGTGGCGCGCACGGTGCAGAGCTATCGCCGGGCGATTGACGACGCGGTGGCCGGGCGCGAGTTCGATCCGGCCCTGCTGGGGCAGCTCGAAGGGCTGGCCAATCGCGGCTACACCTCCGGCTTTTTCCAGCGCCACACACCGCAGGAAACGCAGAACTATCTGCGCGGCTATTCAGAATCGGGGCGCAGCCTGTACGTGGGCGACGTGCTGTCGTTTGATGAAGCGCGCGGCCTGGCGCAAGTCACGGTCAAGAATCGTTTTGCCGTGGGCGACTGGCTGGAAATCATTCACCCCGCCGGCAATGTGGACGTGCAGCTCGTGCGCATGGAAAACGCCGACGGTCAGGCTGTGGACGTGGCACCGGGCAGCGGCCACACGGTCTGGCTGCCGCTGCCGGCCAGCGCGGCGGGGGCTTTTGTGGCGCGCTACCTGTCGGCGCCGGAGCCTGCGGGCCTGGCGGCCTGAAGTGTTGGCACGGATGCTGTCATGGCTGAACCCGCGTCCCCGCCGCTGCTGGAAATCAACGAGGCTGAGGTCGAGATCACGGCCATCCGCGCGCAGGGGGCGGGCGGGCAAAACGTCAACAAGGTGTCCAGTGCGATTCACCTGCGCTTTGACATCCCCGCCTCTTCGCTGCCTGGCGACGTGAAGGAGCGGCTGCTGGCACTGCATGACAGCCGCATCACCAAGGCCGGTGTGCTGGTGATCAAGGCGCAGCAGTACCGCACCCAGGAGATGAACCGGCTCGATGCCCTCATGCGTCTGCACGAACTGGTGAACAGTGTGGCGCGGCCCCCGAGGACGCGGCGCGCCACCCAACCCAGCTATGGTTCGAAGCAAAGACTGCGCGTTGTCAAAAGCCAGCGTTCCGAGACCAAGGCCCTGCGCGGCCGGGTCCATGATGAGTAAGCCGGCGGCCTTTGTTTCGCCGGCAGCAGGAGAAAGAAGACAAGATGGCTATTCAGTGGTTTCCGGGTCACATGCATTTGACCAAAAAAGCCATCAGCGAACGGATCAAGAACATCGACGTGGTGATCGAGCTGCTCGACGCGCGCCTGCCGGGGTCGAGCGCCAATCCGATGCTGGCCGGGCTCACCGCCGGCAAGCCGTCGCTCAAGGTACTGAACAAGCAGGACCTGGCCGACCCTGCGTGTACCGCGCAATGGCTGGCGCATTACAACGGCCTGCCCGGCACGCGGGCGATCGGGCTGGACGCCAGCGTCACCGCGCCGGCCAAAGCCCTGATTCAGGCCTGTTTTGAGCTGGCACCGAATCGCGGCGGCATGGTCAAGCCCATGCGTGTGCTGATCTGCGGCATTCCCAACGTCGGCAAGTCCACCCTCATCAACACCCTCACCGGCAAGCGCGCTGCCAAAACCGGTGACGAAGCCGGCATCACCAAGCTGGAGCAGCGCATCTCGCTGGCCGATGACTTTTATCTGTACGACACGCCCGGCATGCTGTGGCCGCGCATCATCGTGGCCAAGAGCGGCTACAACCTGGCCGCCAGCGGCGCCATCGGCCGCAACGCCTTCAATGAAGAAGATGTGGCGCTGGAGCTGCTGGACTACCTGAAAACGCATTACGCCGCGCTGCTGGAGGCCCGCTTCAAGCTGGAGGCGGTGGCCGGCATGGCCGACGAGGAGTTGCTCGAAGCCATTGGCCGCAAGCGCGGCGCCCTGCAGGGGGGCAAGCGCGTCAACACGCAAAAAGCGGCCGAGATCGTGATCCACGATTTTCGTGCCGCGGTGATGGGTCGCATCACGCTGGAAACCCCGCAGGAGTTTGCCGCATGGCTGGCCGCCGGGCAACAGCTCGATGCGCAGCGCCAGCTCAAGAAAGACGCGATCGAGCTCGACCGTCTGATCCGTTTCAAGAAAATTCCACGCCCGCCACGGCCGGAAAACCCATAAGCCCAACAAGGCGAAGTTGCCATCAGGCGAAAATACCTCCCCTATGAAAACCATTTTGCCCCTGAGCCTGTTCGTGACCCCTGACAAAAACGACCCGCAACCGCTGGTCATCTACCACGGCCGCAACTGCCCGGACGGCTTTGCGGCGGCGCTGGCGGCCTGGCTTTACTACGAGGGTCGGGCCGAGTTTCTCGGGCTGGACCATGGCGAGATCAAGTCGGTGGCGGACTTGCCCGCGCTGGACGGGCGTGCCGTCTACATCCTCGACTTTTCGTTTGCCGCCGAGATCATGCACGGCATTGAGGAGCGCGCCGCCAAGCTGGTGATGCTGGACCACCACAAGAGCGCAGCGGAGAAACTGAGCGGTTTTGCCTGTCGCTGCGGCATCGTGCATTTCGACATGCACAAGTCGGGTGCCCGGCTGGCCTGGGAGTTTTTCCATCCCGAGCAACCGGTGCCGGACCTGGTGCGCTTTGTCGAAGACCGCGATATCTGGGTCTGGCAATACCCCGAGAGCGCCGGCTTTCTGGCCGCGCTGGACATGGAGCCGTTCAGCTTTGAGCGCTGGCACGAGATCGCCGCGTTCGACGCCATGCAGCTGGCGATCTACGTGGAGCGCGGCAAGGCGATGGACGAGAAATTCAGCAAGCTCGCCGCCGGCATCGCCGAGGGGGCGCAGGCCCTCACCTTCAATGGCATGAGCGGGCTGATGGTCAATGCGCCCGGCGTCTTTCACAGCCTGGTGGGCGACATCCTCTCGAAGCAGAGCGGCAGCTTTGCGCTGATGTGGAGCGTGGACAAGAGTGGCGTCATCAAGGCCGGATTGCGCTCGCAACGCAGCTTCAACTGCATTCCTCTGGCCGAGAGCATGGGCGGTGGCGGTCATGCGCAGGCCTGCGGGTTCAAGATGAGCGCGCAGCGTCTGCCCGAGTTGTTGCGCGGCACGTTCGACGCCGCCGTCCCGGTACTAGCCGCGTAGCAGCACCAGTTCCGCGCAGGGGCGGGCCACGCAGGGCAGCACGTGGCCCGCGGCCTTTTCTTCGGCGCTCAGGCCCGGCCACTCAATTTCGTAGCGCACCTGGCCGCCTGCCAGTTGCCCGATGCAGGTGCGGCAGGTGCCGTTGCGGCACGAGCTGGGCCAGTCGATGCCGCCCTGCTCCAGCGAGGTCAGCAGCGGCTGATTGGCCCAGGCGTCAAACTGCTGGCCATCGGGCTCGACATGGGCAATGAAAAACGGTGGCGTATCGGTGGCGTTCATGTGCAAAGGGCGTTTCAAGGGTGATTCAAGGGCGATTCAGGCCGTGACGGCTTCGCCCCAGTAATGGAAGGTGAAGGGCCGTGGCCCTGGCAGGTAGCGCATGTGCAGGTCGGGCAACTGAAAGCCTGCGGTTTGCAACAGCGCTGGAATGTCGCGCCCCAGGTGGCAGCCGCCGGCCAGTTTGCCCCACAGCGGCTGCAGCCGGTCTTGCCAGCGCCGCACCGAGGCATCGGGCGCGCGGCCATGCTCGCAATACAACAGCCGCCCGCCGGGCGCGAGCACGCGGCGCATTTCCCGCAGCGCGCGCAAGGGGTCGGGGATGGTGCACAGCGTGTAGGTGATCAGCACCGTGTCAAAGCTGGCGTCGGGCAGCGCCATCTGTTCGGCCGACAGGCCCAGCAGATCCACCTCCAGCCCGGCTTGCGCAATGCGCTGGCGCGCCAGCGGGTGCAGCTCCAGCGCCGGGTCCAGTGCCGTGATTTTGGTGACGCGGGTCTGGTCGTAGTAGCGCATGTTGAGCCCGGTGCCAACCCCCACTTCCAGCACACGGCCCTGTGCCAGCGGCACCACCAGCTGGCGCTGCCGCCCCACCATGGGCAGACCGCAACCCAGGTCCAGCAGGTAGGGCAGGATGTGGCGGTCGTACCAGGAGGTGCTCATGTTTTCCTCACGTCGTTTGAAATTTATTTTCACGGCCCGCAAGCGCCGCGGAGGCTGGTCACTTCGCCCTGAGCCCCTGCACCAGTGCGCCCAGTGCAATGCCGGCCAGCGCCCACAGCAGGCTCCAGTTGCCCGTGCCCAGGCCCGCAATGGCCGGGCCGGGGCACACGCCGCACAGCCCCCAGCCGACGCCGAACAGGGCTGCGCCCATGGCCGTGTCCCGGTTCCATGTGCTGGGGTGGACGTGAAAGTGGTCATCCAGCAGCGGCCGGGCGAGCAGGCGGGGCGCCAGCTTGTAGATCAGCAGCACCACCGTCATGGCGCCGCCCATCACCAGCATCAGGCCGAAGTCCTGAAAACGCAGAAAACTCAACACCACCTCGGGTCGGATCATGGTGGAATATGACAGGCCAAAACCAAACAGCGTGCCCGCTGCCAGTGTGGCCAAACCACGTGCCGCGTTCATGCCAGCCACCTTGCTGCAAGATTGGCCGTCAGGAAGGCGGTGGCCATGAAGGTGAGCACCGCCATGAAGGATGGCAACTGCAGCGAGCCCATGCCGCAAATACCGTGGCCCGACGTGCAGCCGTTGCCCAGGCGCGCCCCGTAGCCGACAAAAAAACCGCCTGCCAGCAACTGCCAGGCCGGCACCGCCGTGGCCTCGGGCCTGCCGCCCGCAAAGCCCAGCCACCACACCAGCGCGCCCAGAATCAGCCCCGCCGCGTACACCAGCCGCCAGCCGCGCGAACCGACAAACCGCGGCTGCTGAAAAAACGGCCGTTGCACCAGGTAAGACCAGGTGCTGGAAAACACCGTGCTCATGCCGCCGATGCGGCCCGTCAGCACAAACAGCAGCGAGGTACCTGCGCCAATAAGAAAACCGCCGAGCAAATAGTGCTGCCAGCCGTGGGGGAAGAGAGAAAGAGAAATGTTCATGGCGGTGAATTATCGGTGAGCGGGGGGCCGACACTGAACACCAGTGGAAACTCCAGGCCCTTGGCACAGTGCAGGGTGATGAGTTTGGCGCAGGCCGCCAGCCAGTCAAACGCGCGGTGGTCGGGATGGTTCATGGATTGGCCCGGGATGCGTTGCCGGGCAAGGGCCTGTTCAATCGGGTCGCAGACGGCAGCGACGAATGTGAGGGATGAGGGGGTGCCAGGCCTGCGGAAATTGTTCGACCTGTTGAAGTGCCTTGAGCGCTCCAATCAAGAATGCATCATCCAGGTGCCTGCTTCGTCAAGTTCGGCCTGTGCAAGCTCCAGCAAGTGGCTGCTCATGCGCTCCAGAACTGGGTGAACTGATTCGCCAGCAGGCGGTGTTTTAGAACACCTGTCAATCGATGGTGTCAGGTGAACAGCGCTTCAAACCCATCTTCCGGCACGAACTGGCCCCGGACGTGCAGCAGTCGCGTGGGGCCGGGCAGGGCGCGCTTGGCAACGGAGTGGTTTTCATCGCCGGGATAGCAGAGCACGCGCGTGCCGTCGCGGTCAAAGTGTTCGGGCAGGATGCAGGGCGGATGTTGGCGGCGCGCCTCGTCGAGCACGCTGCGCACGCTGGCATGGCGGCTCAGGTGCGCCAGGCCCATGATTTGCGGCGGGGCCAGGTCGATGCTGCCCGCCTGGTACTGATCCAGCGCGGCGCGTGGGCCCACCCAGACACTGTCGGTGGTTTCCTCGTCGTCATGCCGCGCGGTCTGGCCCGCGGGGGCCTGGGCGATGAAAAAACGGGTGTCGAAACGCCGGGTGCTCACGGTGGGTGAGCGCGGCGTGATCCAGCGTGACCAGGGTGCGATCTGGCGCGTTTGCAGGCGCAGTTGCAGGGCGGCCAGCACTTCGGCAAACGGCTGGCCCGCGCGCAGCAGGGCACGGGCGCGCGGCGCATCCAGGCTGGCTTGCGCGCCTGCGGGTTCGGCCAGCAGCAGGCCGCATTCCTCCAGTGTCTCGCGCAGGGCCGCCATGTACAGACCCGCGGCGGTGGGGGCGTCGAGGTCGGGCTCGTTCAGGCTGGCCTGCAGCGTGGCCGCGGGCTGGTCGAGGCGGGCTGCGGCGTCCAGGGTCTGGTCGGCTGCATCGAGCTTGCCGCCCGGAAACACATAAAGCCCCGGCATGTTCGACGCCTTCGCATTGCGGCGCAGCAGCAGCACCTCCAGGCCCGTCGGTGCCTCGCGCAGCAGCACCATGGAGGCGGCGGCAAGGGGTGTTTCGGGCACGGCGGGAATGGGGATGGGCTGCATGGTGGGGGTTGACAAATTTTTTATGCAGCTTGGCGTGTGCCGCGACGTGTCAGATCAGGCCGACCCGCCAATGCGTTCTGCGCCACGTGCCAAACACTTCCAGCCGGCCGACGCGGTAGCGCTGGCAGATGGCGGGGTGCATGACTGAATTTTAGGGGAGATTGGGCAGAACAGGCACATTGAATATGCCAGGTTGGCCCCTAGACCCTGCAGAATGTACGTAATAAGCTACGAAAAACATAGCAACTTCTATCGCAGCGCGGCCACCCGTCTCTTGGAGCCCTTGGTGTCTGTCGGCAGCAGGCTGGTGTATTTCTGGTACAGATCGAACAGAAAGGCCACGCGCTCGGTGTCGCTCTTGTAGCTTTTTTTGCCGCCACTGCGCTCCCGATGCCTCGCCAATCACTTCCAGATTGCGGATCACGGCATCGCGGGTTTTGCGGTCCGCCATGAATGCATCCAAATCCATCCCAGCGGTGTAGTCCTGAATGTTGCCGATGGCTTCAAGAATAGGTTGCAGGTAGTCCGCAATGCGCAAATCCAGGCGTACTTCACAGGGCTTCCCGCGCGAAGTACGCCGTCGCTTTTTTTAAGATGTCGCGCTCCATCTTCAGCCGGGCATTCTCAGCCCGCAGCCGGGCCAGCTCCATTTGCTCAGCCGACACCGGCTTGTCGCCAGCCCCCTGAAGTTGCCCCTTCTCATTGAGCCGAACCCAGTTATCCAACGTCTGCTTCGGAATGCCCAACACCTTGGCCGTCACCGCGGCTGCTTGCCCGCCTTTGACCAGCCGCACCGCTTCCAGCTTGAATTCCAGGGTGTACTTGCCCCGGGGTTGTCCGTCTTTTCTCTTGCTCATTTCGTCTTCTCCAATTACTGAAATTTTCCTTCAGCTATGGAGTACGTTTTTCGAGGGCAAGGTCAATGTGTCCACCTGAGTTGAAGTGGACTCCATGCTCTTAAGAATTGCCCATTCCAGCAAGATGACTTCGCCACCCGCTTACCGACGTATGCCGTAGCCCTTTGGTTTGGATGGATTGAATGTGTCCGCGACTCACGCAGCACGGTCTACCGCCGCCAGCATGGCTGGCGATGCCGTGTACTCACTGTAGCGACCTGTAACATGGGCTGTCCAGTTCGATGAAACTTTGAACGAAGACACGCAAAATGCAGATGGAAACGCAATTGGGAGCCTACTTGAGAGCGTGAGCTACCCACACAATGCCATGGCATAATTCCACAATGCGGGTTTTTTACGCCCTTAGACAATCGACAGCCATATGCCGCATGGCATTGATCTGTTACGTGCTGTCTATCGGACTTGCCATCGCGTCGCCCATGGTCAAAGGCGATTCTCTGCAGTCAGTGTGCACCAGTTTTGGGACGAAACTGATCTCGACATCCACAGGTGGAGACCAGCAGAAGACAACCACGCACGCCCTTGACTGCCCCCTTTGTGCTACCTGCCATGTGCTGCCTCCGACGGCAATCCAACACAAGATGTTGGATTTATCCAGAGCGCACGCAATCGCCTTGCTACATAGGAGTCAGCCGCTAGCCGCAGTTCTTCTCAACCGGCAAGCGCGCGCCCCCCCGACCTTCTTTTGATCTGTCTTTCGTCACCGCCAAAAAGGTGGTGTGTTTTGGCATGTCTTAATGCCGAGCATCTGAATAGCGAGGTCCTCTATGCAAAAGAGGCATCGCAGCACGAATTCAAAAGAAATCAAAGGAAATGAAATGAAGAAACACGCCTACACGCAGGTTGCATTGGCTGCCATGATGGTTGCCGCAGGTGCACTGGCGCAAACAGCTGAGGTCAAGCAACTGCCAACGGTTGTCATCACGGGAAGCCCGATCATTGAATCTAACAATATTGACGCGTTCTCAAGTTTTTCGACAAAGGTCACCGAATCACAAATCAAAGACCTATCGGCCCTTGATCTGACATCTGCACTCAGAATGACGCCAGGAGTTCAGATTTCCAGATACGACGAAGTCGGTTCGTACAACGGCAATCAGGGTGGCGCTATCTACATCCGAGGCATGGGGGCGAGCAGACCAGGAAGTGAGATCAAAACCTACATCGACGACATCCCCGTCTACATGGGCGTGTGGAACCACCCTCTGCTTGACTTGCTGCCGATCAACGGCATGCAATCCATCGACATCTACAAAAGCCCACAGCCTCAAGTCAGCGGCAATAACTTCGCGTCAATCAACCTCGAAACAAAAAGAGCCACTGAAGATGGCGTGCATGGTGAAGCCAACGTGGCGGCGGGCTCATTTGGAACGGTAGTCACCCAAGGAAATCTTCTTGGGCGTCAAGACAATCTGGACTTCATGGTCGCTGCTGGCCGGATTCAGTCAAACGGCCATGTGGCCAACTCAGATGCGAACTTACAAAATGCAATGGCGCGAGTTGGCCTGAAGCTCAACCAAAACTGGTCTTTAGGAGTCGGATTCTTGGCCGTCTCCAACGAAGCCGGTGATCCAAAATTTTCTAGCCCTGCTGCACGGGACCAGTCTTCTGCTCATATGTTCAACGTGTCCGTTAGCCACATTCACGACGATTGGACTGGCGCAGTTAAGGTCTACGATAACCAAGGCAAGAACAATTTAGTCAATGATGGTACCTGGGGGAATTTCAATACCAACTTTCACCTGAGCGGCGTGCGCTGGAAAGAAGCGTTTTCTCCTTGGAAAGGTGGCAAGGTCGTTGCAGGTATTGATTACGACCGTGTTCAAGGCGACATAAGCGGTCCATGGGTCGGCGGCGGAGCACCTTGGACAGCAGCCACCAACGGAACTGCCAACCTCCCATCCTTCTCAACCACATCGCCTTACGTATCCGTCAGTCAAACTGTTGAGCTGGGCAACAGCTGGGTCGCAGTACCTTCCGCAGGGGTTCGTTATTACGATGCGAACAACTACCCGTCAAAGGCCGCACCACACGCGGGACTGTCCTTTGTGTCTGAAAATGTCACGGTATATGCCAACTACTCGGAAGGCATCCTGTACCCAGGCATGGAAACCTATGCGCTTGCTCAAGCGATTCCATTCATGTTTGCCGCCAATTCCAACTGGAATCAGCTTTCTCCATCCACGAACAAACACAAGGAAGTCGGGGTCAAATTCACACCGTCTGCTAATACACAGATTGACGTGAGCCTGTTCAAAGATGATGTAAGCAACCGATATGTGTGGACAGCACCTACAGGGCCATATTCTGGTTCCTTTTCAAACAGCTACAGCAATTACAACTTGAATGGCCTAGAACTGTCGGTGAAACAAGAACTGGCAACAAACTGGAAGGTATTCGGCGGAGTCACCTTGCTGAACTCCAGTGTCGATACGCAGCCATACATTCCAAAAACAGCACTGACTGTCGGTGTTTCGGGCACGATTGGCCCTGTTCGATTGGTCATGGATGCTCAGCATCAATCGGGCATGAATGCATTGAGCCTGGATCGAGATGCATCCGTTGTGAATCAATATGTCAATTCTTTCACCGTAGCAAATGCACGCATTTCTTACCCCATTCCAAGCTTGGGCAAAAAAGGAGAGTTCTACGTGGCAGTCAACAACATATTCGATGCCAACTACCAATACAACCCTGGCTACCCAATGCCTGGCCGCAATGCAAGAGTCGGGTTGATCGCAAGTTTCTGAGAACAGGAGAAAAAAATGAACAAAACTCAGATTGTTATAGCAACCTTACTCACATGCTGTGTAATGTGCGGGCACATTACATTCGCGCATGACGCAATAGATGCAAAGAGCACTTCTGCTACACAGCCAGTGAAAGACCCGCAGGCGATTGAGCAGTCCATGAAAAAGCTGTTCGACAAACCCGACGCGCCTTTGAATGTGGCCTCGATTTCCATTGAAGGGGGTTATGCTGTCGCTGGCTGGATTCAGGATCAACGAGGGGGCCGCGCACTTCTAAAAAGGGAAAACGG
Organism: Rhodoferax sp. UBA6134; assembly: GCA_002422455.1. Classification (GTDB taxonomy): domain Bacteria; phylum Pseudomonadota; class Gammaproteobacteria; order Burkholderiales; family Burkholderiaceae_C; genus Rhodoferax. The sequence goes on along the minus strand of DIVK01000014.1, from coordinate 80,982 downwards.
ACTCTGGAGCATCGCTGTCTGTGGCGGGGACGGTCTGAAACAAGCCTCAGTTCTTGCGCAAGCAGGTTTGCCTCAGAAAAACGCAGACCGACTGGCACAAAAGGTTAGGCAAACCGAGTCCAAGCTTGCACCGGAACAACTCAAGAAATTTTCCTTATTTGAGGGAATGATGAAGGTTGACAACGCCACGCACGGGCACGATGGCGATCATCACAAGCGATGATCCATAGATAGACGGAGGAACCCTGAAAAACAGATTCGCATTAGTCACGCGTCCGTAGTCAAGCCGCCTTCCTGAACTCAACCGGCAGCAGGCCTTCCTTCTTCGCATCCAGCAGCACGATTTCAACAATCGTGCCATCTTCGGCGTAGCTGATGTTGGTATGCCAGTCCTGTGACTCTTCGCGCACGATGGGCTTGTCCGATACGCGGATTTGCAGAATATCGTCGTTTTCAAAATAGATGCTTTTCATGGTCGGGGCTCCCAGTGATGCATGATGGTTTTGACCACCACTGCATTTTCAATCACAGCGGCTACACATAGCAAGTTGTCTGCACGGTCATCCAAGTGTTTGTACAGCCAATAGTGGGCATTGCCTGCGTCTTTGAGGGTGCCGGTATCAATGATTTACAGCACCAAAGCTATACCCATGTTGCGCTCGATCATGCGCAGCTTGGCGTGCTCAGTGAGTATGACTGGCAGGTCAAAGCGCGCACTGTGCATCATTTCCCCCAACTATCCTTCAACCCCACCGCCAGGTTAAACACTGGTTTCCCCTGCGCGTGATCCACCCGATCCGCAACAAAGTACCCATGCCGCTCAAACTGGAAGTTTTGACCTGGCAGCGCATTCGCCAGTGACGGCTCGACGATGGCGGTGATGACCTTCAGGCTGTTCGGGTTCAGGCTTGCGATGAAGTCCTTGCCGCCGGCGTCGGGCTGAGCCTCCAGAAACAGGCGGTCGTACAGGCGCACTTCAACTGCCAGACCATCGGCCACGGCGACCCAGGTGATGACGCCCTTGACCTTGACGCTATCGCTGCCGGGGGTGCCGCTCTTGGTGTCGGGGATCAGGGTGGCTTGCACTTCCGTGATCGTGCCGCTGGCATCTTTAGTGCAGCCGGTGCATTCGATGACGTGGCCGTATTTCAGGCGTACTTTGTTGCCCGGGAACAGTCTGAAGAAGCCTTTGGGTGGCGTTTCACAGAAGTCGCTGCGCTCGATCCACACTTCCTTGCCGATTTTGAAGTTGCGGCGGCCCAGCTCGGGCAGGTGTGGGTGTATGGGAGCGGAGCAATCGTCGAGCGTGCCCGTGCCCATTATCTCGTCCCAGTTGCTCAGCACCAGCTTGACCGGGTCCAGCACGGCCATGGCGCGCGCGGCGTAGCCGTCCAGCGTTTCGCGCAGGCAGCCTTCCAGCGTGCTGTAGTCGATCCAACTGTCGCTTTTGGTCACGCCGATGCGCTCGGCAAAGAGTTGGATCGCTTCGGGCGTGTAGCCGCGCCGGCGCAGGCCGACGATGGTTGGCATGCGCGGGTCGTCCCAGCCGCTCACCTTGCGGTCGTACACCAGTTGCGCCAGCTTGCGTTTGCTGGTGACGACGTAGGTGAGGTTGAGGCGGGCAAATTCGTACTGGCGCGGCGGCGGGCTGGCGAGCAGGCCGCTTTCAATCAAACGCTCCAGCAGCCAGTCGTAAAACGGGCGCTGGTCTTCAAATTCGAGCGTGCACAGGCTGTGGGTGATGTTCTCCAGCGCGTCTTCGATCGGGTGGGCATAGGTGTACATCGGGTAGATGCACCACTTGTCGCCGGTGTTGTGGTGGGTGGCGCGGCGGATGCGGTAGATGGCCGGGTCGCGCAGGTTGATGTTGGGGCTGGCCATGTCGATCTTGGCGCGCAGCACCATGGCGCCATCTTCATGCTGGCCGTCGCGCATTTCACGAAAGCGCGCCAGGTTCTCGGCCGGGGTGCGGGCGCGAAACGGGCTGTTGACGCCGGGCTTGCCGAAGTCGCCGCGGTTGACGCGCATTTGTTCCACGGTTTGCTCATCCACGTAGGCGTGGCCGGCTTCTATCAGGTGCTCGGCGGCGCGGTACATGAAGTCGAAGTAGTCGCTGGCCTGGTAGGGGGCTGCGTCCGGTGCGCCGTTCCAGTCAAAGCCGAGCCAGCGCACTGCGTCGATGATGCTGTTGACGTATTCGGCGTCTTCCTTTTCCGGGTTGGTGTCGTCAAAACGCAGGTGGCACACGCCGCCGTAGTCGCGCGCCAGGCCAAAGTTGAGGCAGATGCTCTTGGCGTGGCCCACGTGCAGGTAGCCGTTGGGCTCGGGCGGGAAGCGGGTGCGGATTCTGGCCGGGTCGCTCTGGCCCTTGGCGTGGTGGGCGGCATCGCCCGGGCCGCCCCCCCAGCGGCGCTGGGCGTAGGTGCCGGCGGCCAGGTCGTGCTCGATGATCTGGCGCAGGAAGTTGCTGGGTTTGTGGTCGGGGGCAGAGGATGTGCTGGGGGTGGATGCGCTCATGCGCCTGATTTTAGACGCCGGGGTAGGCCGGGGCGGTGGCGGGCCGGGGAGCTGCACGGGTTACGTTTGGCAATGCTTGTCACACAAATGAGGCCATCCGGGCAGGGTCTTGCGGCGTTGAACAGCGGGGCTGCATGCTATGTTTGTCCCCTGTGCTTTTCTTTTCAGGAGAATCCTTATGAAAACCAACCGTTCAACGTCTTTTCTTGCCGCCGCCGCGGTGGCCCTGGCCGGCCTCGGGCTGGCCGGGGCGGCCCGGGCCGACAACGTGTACTGGTCGGTGGGCGTGTCATCGCCCGGCGTGCAACTGGGGGTGGCCAACGCGCCGCCTGTGGTGCTGATGCCGCAGCCGGTCTATGTGCAGGCGCCGCCGGTGTACATGCAGGCGCCGCCGGTGTACCTGGCGCCGCGGCCGGTAGTTTATGTGCAATCGGCACCGGTTTTCATGGCGCCGACCCGGTATATCCAGGCGGGCTGGCAGCGTCCGGGCTATGGTCCCGGCCATGGCCGGGGTTGGCAGCACGAACGGAGTCACCATGAGCATGGGGACTTTGAGGAGGAGCGCTTCGGGCGTGGTCACGAGAAGCACTGGCGGGACTGAGTGCTGCCGGGCCGGGCGGGCGCGGTGAGGCACGGTGGGCACAGTGATAATGGCGGGTTTCATAACTGCAGAGGACGGCGTTGCGCACGGTGTGCCCCGTTTTGTCCCGCAAATTTTCAGGACCACGCGTGGACATTGCACTGCTGCTCAAGGCCGCCCTCATGGGCATTGTGGAGGGTTTGACCGAATTCCTGCCCATTTCCTCCACCGGACACCTGATTCTGGCCGGCACCCTGCTGGGTTTTGATGATGACAAAGGCAAGGTGTTTGACATCGCCATCCAGACCGGCGCCATTTTTGCCGTGATTCTGGTGTACTGGCAGAAAATCCGCTCCACTTTGCTGGCCTTGCCCAGCGAAAGGCAGGCGCAGCGCTTCAGCCTGAACGTGGTGATTGCGTTTGCACCAGCCGTCATCCTGGGTTTGCTGTTCGGCAAAGCCATCCAGGCACATCTCTTTACGCCGGTGGTGGTGGCCAGCGCTTTCATCATCGGGGGTTTCGTCATTTTGTGGGCCGAGCGGCGCCAGAGAAACAACCCGGCCGTGGCCCGCATTCATGACGTGGAGTCAATGACGGCGCTGGACGCGCTGAAGGTCGGCCTGGCGCAATGCCTGGCCATGATCCCCGGCACCAGCCGCAGTGGCGCCACCATCATCGGTGGCATGTTGCTGGGCCTGTCGCGCAAGGCCGCCACCGATTTTTCCTTCTACCTGGCGATTCCGACCCTGATCGGCGCCGGCGCCTACAGCCTGTACAAGGAGCGCGCCCTGCTGTCGTGGGCCGACCTGCCGCTGTTCGGCGTCGGGCTGGTGCTGTCCTTCATCAGCGCCTGGCTGTGTGTGCGCTGGCTGCTGCGCTTTATCTCCACCCACAGCTTTACCGGCTTTGCCTGGTACCGCATTGCCTTCGGCGTGGTGGTGCTGGCCACCGCCTGGAGCGGCGCCGTCACCTGGGCCGCCTAAAGCTTGTCCTGCGGCGTACTGATTTTTTTCAGCGGACGGCTGCGGCCGGACTGCTGCATCAGCGGCACGCCGGTTTGTTCGCCATTCCACATCGGGTCTTCGATGCTGTCAAACATTTCCCGCAGCTTTTGCCCCCAACTGCCGCGCAGCATTCTGAAATAAGGGTTGTTTTCGTCGATGCACACCACCTTGCCGGTCTGGAACTGGTCGGCTTCGTACACCACCAGGTCCAGCGGCAAACCGACGGACAAATTGGACTTGAGCGTCGAATCCATTGACACCAGCGCGCACTTGGCGGCCTCGTCCAGCGGCGTGTCGGGTGTGATGACGCGGTCCAGCACCGGTTTGCCGTATTTGGATTCGCCAGCCTGAAAGAACGGCGTCTCGGGTGTTGCCTCGATGAAGTTGCCGGCCGAATAGACCTGAAACAGCCGCATGCCCTCGCCCTTGATCTGGCCGCCAAAAATCAGCGATACATTGAACTCAACGCCCGCTTGTTTGAAGGCCGCCGCATCACGCTCGTACACCCGGCGAATGGCCGCGCCCAGCACACGCGTGGCGTCAAACATGCTGCTGGCGTTCCAGATGGTGATGGGCTCGCCGTCCTTGGTGTCCTTGATCTGCTCGATCTGCAAAATCTCGCGCACCGACTGCGAAATGCTCAGGTTGCCCGCCGACAGCAGCGTCATGAATCGATCGCCCGGTTTTTCGTAAACAATCATTTTGCGAAAGGTGCTGGTCTGGTCCATTCCGGCGTTGGTACGCGAGTCGGACAGGAAAATAAGTCCGGCCTTGAGTTTGATGGCGACGCAATAGGTCATGGCGAATGGCGGCTTGGGTTGATCGAAGCGTAATTCAGCAGCCCCGCTGCCGAGCGGTACTGGTGTGGCTTTTGTGTCAGCGGGTGTTGGACCTTAGGCTTTGCTGAACAAGTCTCTCCGTTCGGCCTGAGCCTGTCGAAGGCTTCTGCAAGTTGTTGATTTGCAAGGACTGCGTTTCGACAGGCTCAACGCGAACGGACTTATTCAGCATTGCCCTGCTAAGCAAGTTCAGCGCCAGCAGGCGTTTGAGGATTTCTTCGTCCGGCATGTCGGGGTGGTAACCGGTTCAACCCGCAGCGGCCATCGCTGCGCCGAGCCGCTGGTGGGCCAGGTGGGCGACAGGCTGTAAAGATGGGTCAGTGTGCGCTTTTGAAACTCTTTTTTTCAAAATCGGGCAGGGGCTCGGTGCGCTCGGGGTAGGGCGACCTGTCCATGTTCAGCGGTGTGACTTTGGACACCTTGCGGGTTCACTCGGACGGGTTGAGCCAGTTTTCCCGGAGCAGGTTCATGCTCTTTTTTCATCCAGCAGTTTCTTCAGTGCATAGAGGGCATCGAGCGCCTCGCGCGGACTGAGAGCATCGGGGTCGATGTCGTCGAGCTTGACTTCGACCGCGCTGGCTTCGCTCGCGGGAGCGGGGGACGGGGCGGCAAACAGGTCCACCTGGGCGTGGCTGGCGCTGGCCTGCGCTTCCAGTGCCTCCAGCGTGTGGCGGGCCTGGTTGAGCACGGCGGCGGGCATGCCGGCCAGGCGCGCGACCTGGATGCCGTAGCTGCGGCTGGCCGGGCCGCTCTGGATTTCGTGCAAAAACACGATGTCGCGGCCCGATTCGGCTGCGCTCACATGCACGTTGACGGCGGCGTGGTGCGTGGCCGGGAACCCGGTCAGCTCAAAGTAGTGGGTGGCGAACAGGGTGTAGGCCTGGGTTTTGTCGTGTAAATGGGTGGCTATGGCCGAGGCCAGCGCCAGGCCGTCGAAGGTACTGGTGCCGCGGCCGATTTCGTCCATCAGCACCAGCGAGTTGGGCGTGGCGGTGTGCAGGATCTGCGCGCCTTCGAGCATCTCCAGCATGAAGGTGGACTGGGCGTTGGCCAGGTCGTCGGCGGCGCCGATGCGGGTGTGGATGGCGTCGATCGGCCCGAGCCGGCAGGCGTTGGCCGGCACGCAACTGCCCATGCTGGCCAGCAGCACGATGACGGCGATCTGGCGCATGTAGGTAGACTTGCCCCCCATGTTGGGGCCGGTGATGATCTGCATGCGCTGCTTCGGGCCCAGCCGGGTGTCGTTGGCGATGAAGGCGCGGCTACCGGAGGGGCCTCCCTGCCCGCTGGTCTCGTTCAGCCGCGCCTGCACTACCGGGTGGCGGCCCTGCGTGATGTCCAGGCACGGCTCCTTGACAAACTGCGGCGCGCACCAGTCCAGCGTCAGGGCGCGTTCGGCCAGGGCGCACAGGGCGTCCAGCGTGGCCAGGGCGCGCGCCAGCTGGCTCAGCGCCGGCACGAACACCTGCAACTGGTCGAGCACCTGTTCGTACAGCCATTTTTCACGGGCCAGCGCACGCTCCTGCGCACTCAGGGCCTTGTCTTCAAAGGCCTTGAGTTCGGGCGTGATGAAGCGTTCGGCGTTTTTGAGGGTCTGGCGGCGGCGGTAGTCGTCGGGCACCTTGTCCACCTGGCCTTGTGTGACTTCGATGAAGAAGCCATGCACCTTGTTGAACTGCACGCGCAGGTTGGCAATGCCGGTGCGGGTTTTTTCGCGTTCTTCGAGGTCGAGCAAAAAGCTGTCGCAGTTGGTCTGGATGGCGCGCAGCTCGTCGAGCTCGGCGTCGAAACCGCCGGCGATCACGCCGCCATCGCGCACCAGCACGGCGGGTTCCGGGTCAATGGCGCGGACCAGCAAGTTGACACACTCCAGTGGCGCCAGCAGGTGGCCGGAAATTTGAGTCAAGCAGGGATCCAGCCCCTGTAGAGCGGGTGCCAGAAGCTCCGTTTTTTGTAGTGTGGCGTGCAAGGCCACCAGCTCGCGCGGGCGCACCTGGCGCAGCGCGAGGCGGGCGGTGATGCGTTCCACGTCGGCGCTGCCCTTGAGCTGCTCGCGCAGTCGATCCCAGGGTCCGGCCTGCGCGGTGGGGGCTTGACCGTGCTGCAGGGCGGCGATGGCGCCCTGCCGTTGTTGCGCCTCTCGCCGGTCGCGCCGGGGCGACAGCAGCCAGCTTTTCAACAGGCGGCTGCCCATGCCGGTCATGCAGGTGTCCAGCAGCGAAAACAGCGTGGGCTGGTCTTCGCCGCGCAGGGTCTGGGTGAGTTCCAGGTTGCGCCGGGTGGTTTGCGGCAGGTCAATCAGTTCGTCGTTGCGCTGTACCCGCACGCTGTGCACGTGGGTCAGGGCGCGGCCCTGGGTGTGCTCGGCGTAGCCTAGCAGGGCGGCGGCGGCGGCGTGCGCCAGCGTCAGCTCTTGCGCCTGCCACGGCGCCAGGCTGGCGGCCTGCAGTTGCGTCAGCAGTTTGCGCTCGCCCAGGGCGGCGTCAAATTGCCAGTCGGGCCGTACGGTGAGCGACATCGCGCCGCTCACCGGTAGCGCGCGCAGGCGGGCCTCGAACGCGGGCGTGGCCCCGGCGCTGAACAGGAGTTCACCGGGGCCGATGCGCGCCACCCACTCCGCCAGTTCGTCGGGCGCGCACTCGGCCAGTTGCACTTCGCCTTGCGTCAGGCTCAGCCAGGCCAGGCCGCAGGCGTTGCGCGGGCCCTGGTGTACCGAGAGCAGCAGCGACTCGGTTTTGTCGCCCAGCAGTTCCAGGTCGGTCAGCGTGCCGGGTGTGACCACGCGCACCACCTTGCGCTCGACCGGGCCTTTGCCGGTGACTTCGCCCACCTGCTCGCAAATTGCCACTGACTCGCCCAGTTTGATGAGCCGCGCCAGATAGGTCTCGACCGAGTGAAACGGAACGCCCGCCATCGCCACCGGCTGGCCGGCCGACTGGCCGCGCTGCGTCAGCGTGATGTTGAGCAGGCGCGCGGCTTTTTCGGCATCGGCATAAAACAGCTCATAGAAATCGCCCATGCGGTACAGCAGCAGGGTGTCGGGGTAGTCGGCCTTGAGACTCAGGTACTGCGCCATCATGGGAGTATGTGCAGCATTCACGCCGACTTCGACTGAGATGAGGTTTTTATCTTTTGAAATCAATGGCTTACGTCCAGTCTGAAAAGTCCCCCGTTTGATACTGTCACAACAGAAGTTCTACCCTGAATTGTGAAGCTTGGAAAAGTGAAATTTAAAAAATCATTTAAAAACATAAGCTTGCAGTTACGTCTATTTCCCCGCATTGGTCATCTGCGTATTGATGGAAGCGACTTCGGCCTTGCGAAAGGGGACCAAAAGGGGACCGTTGTGGCGATTTTTCACCGACCGCGAAGTTGGTCCCCCTTGGGTTGCTTGCTTCGCCATGGCGCCTCATGGCTGGCGGGGTTTGCTAGGGCAGAGATGAATCGCTGAGAGAAGTCTACAGCCGGCGCTTGTCTGAGCCGATCGGCGTCGTTGCGAGATGTCTTTGCAGGTAGTGATGCTCGATCTGTGCCAATTGCCGTTCCATCAAGGGGAATTCATCGACCCGCGTTGAAACGCTGTTGAATGATTTATGGACGGCTGATCGAGCAGTTTCACGCGCGACAAGCCACTCGACAGTCTCCCAATCCTCTGCTCGGCACTTTTTGCCAAGGCGGGTGTAGAAGGGTGCCCAAAAGTTTTCGCTCACGATTTCATGAACCATGGGCAACTTGCCGGATTCGCTGGCGAGAGTTTGGATATCAGCCAACTCGCTTCGCAGCCAATGCATCTGTTCCGTGGAGAGCAGAACCTCAGCCATGACTTCGAAGTTGTTTACCATCGGCCTAATTAAGGTCAATTGGAAACCAATGTCAACAAGCCGTGGTCATGGAGTTCAATCAGAGACTCGGTTGGAGTTTTGGCGAGCTCAGCGAAAAACAAGAAATTCTGGCACGGGCTCTGATGAGCTGGAGGAATGGCTAGTTGAGGTCGTTCGATTTTTCGACGGAACATCCCCAAAGTTCGAAGTTCAATTTTTCGAGTCAGGCGCTTTGAAGTTTTCATGGATAGTTCCGAAATCCGCACATGCGGCCCTTTCGAAGGTTTTTCGCGATGGTGGATCGTTTTTAGGGGCGACCATGAAGCATATGGGCGCTGCATGGCGCGGCGGCAAGAAGGCCCACCCCCATTTTTTCGCGCTCTATGAACAGTTGACCCTTTCGCAAGCAACGCCGAACGCTTTGAGCGCCAGTATCAAGTGGACTAGGCTTTGAACTTCGAACGGGTATTCGTGTATGGATTGGCTAACGACCTTGCGGAAAGCGGGCGATGATCAAGCGGGCATCCAGCGATGCGCAGGGTAGCCGATTCTGCTTGAACCATCAGTGATGAGCGGGAGCTGCCGTCTTGGACGCGGTGTCGAATCCTCCCTTTGCCCGCCACTCGTCAAATCCACCTTGCAGGATTCGCAGGTTGTCCCACCGGCCACCCGCATGTCAAAATTTGCCTGCACCGATACCCAAATGTTCCCACCGATATTCATCGGGCGATGGGCGGGCACAGGGCGGACAGCTTCGCGTCCACGTTGATTGCGATGTCGGACAGCATTTCAAGCTTTTCATCCGACAGAATATTGCTTCCCAGCCAAGAGAAGAGAGTTCTGTCGCGTTGCTCCAGCAACTCCCGTATATCGTCGATGTATAGGCAGACCAAAGCCGTGATCACCCTATCGACGGCGGCGTTGCCTGTATTGAGCTTCATGGATGCCAGCAATTCCACGGTCAGGCCCGCGCTGAGCATCCGGTCGCCCGTCACCCAACTGTTGACGGTAAATAGCGTGGTCGGGATGCCTTTGGCATCAAAGCCAATGGTCAGCAAGTGTCGCGTGTTCTCTGTGGCGGGCGGCTCCCCCGTCAACTTCGCAAACTCCATCTCGCGGGTGGACCTGATCCTTCGAGCCCAGAGCTTGCGCCGCGCGAACACATGAATGTGGCCGTGTTCCGCCGCCCCTGGACGATCTTCCGGGGAGTGCGAGTGGTAAAACCAATGGAAGCCACTGGCTTGGTCAATAGCATCGTCCTCCGGATAGTGGCTCCACTGCTTCGGCATTTGCCCGGCCAGCAAGCTGCCGAAAAGATGGTCGCCGTGCTCGGCCAAGTCCGCATAAGTCGCGAGCAGGCGCGCAGCGGCAGCCCGCTCCGCGCCTCTTCTTGACGACAAGCGGTGACCTTCCGCCGCGCCCATCAGTTTTTCGGGGCGCACTTCGGCATGCACTTGGGAGCGCATTTCGGTGCGCACTTAGCCGCGCACTTCTTGGCGCCGCACTTGCCTTTCTTCATGTCCTTGGCGCAGCATTTGCCCGCGCATTTCGCGCAGCACTTGGACATGCTGGCCTTGGGGGCGCACTTGGCGCCATCCTTCATGTCCTGGGCGGCGGCGGGCAGGGCGAGGGTTGCGGCAGTCAAAGCCGCCAGGGATGCCATTTTCAAACGTGTGTTCATATCGATTCCTTGTGTTGATTGGTTTGGGTTGCGAGGTTGACCCTCGGAAGCTAAGAGGAGGCGGGGACGCAATCGGGTTCGCGGGTTTAAAAATAAATTCAAATCAGCGCGAAACACGGGTAAATGTCGGATGACGAGGCGGCAGAAGTGGAATGTGTAAGAAATCACGCCATCGGACGACCAATAGAAAAATATTTCATTTACCGCGAACCCTTTTGGCCACATAGAGCCTCTTTGCATGGAAATCACTTTAAGGAACGCCATGCCCAAACTACCAATTGCATTGATGGCCAGCTTAATAGCCACCTTGGCCAGCGCGGGAGCTTTTGCCGCGGGCGAGCCCGGAGCTCAAATCACCCGCCCCGCTGGCTACAAGCCCATGTCCGGGGACGCCTCATTGGGCGAGAAGCTATTCAATGACACCAAGCTGTCCACCAACGGCATGAGCTGCGCGAGCTGCCACGCCAACCACGGCGCGTTCCAAGCCAGTTTCGCCAAGCCCTATCCGCATGAGGTCGCCATGGCCAAGGACCAACTCGGGCGCAAGACAGTCCACCTCGACGAAATGATCCAAGGCTGCATGGTCATGCCCATGGCGGCCAAGCCCCTGCCTTGGAATTCGAAGGAGCTCGCCGGGCTCAATGCTTACCTGCTTTCAGCTCAAAAGACTTTTAAACCATCCCGTTAAACCCTAAGGAGACTTCCCATGAAATTTGCAAAATCCGCCACCCTGCTTGCCCTGTCCTCGATCATGTCGGTGGCGATGGCCGGAGATATCAAGCCGTTTGACCAAGGCGCGTTCGACAAGCTGACCCAAGAGGGCAAGCCGGTGGTGCTGGACATCAACGCCACATGGTGCCCGACTTGCAAGGCGCAAAAGCCCATCATCGATGGCCTCATGAAGCAGCCCGCCTACAAGGACGTGACCTTGATGACGCTGGATTTCGATGCCGACAAGCCAACCCTGAAGAAATTCAAGGTCACGATGCAAAGCACGCTGGTCGCCTTCAAGGGCGACAAGGAAGTGGCCCGTTCCACGGGTGACACGACGCCCGCCGGACTTGAAGCCCTCGTGAAGAAGACGGTCAACTGATGGAGTTCGGGTTCGGCTCCTATGGCTTCGGCTTCCTGGCGGGGCTTCTTTCGACGCTCTCGCCTTGCGTGCTGCCGATCATTCCCATCTTGCTGGGGTCGGCCACCAACGCCCACCCGCGGGCGCCGTTGGCCTTGGCTGGGGGGCTCGCTATCTCTTACGCGGTGATCGGAACCGGATTGGCTTGGGCGGGGTCCGCTTTGGACCTCGACGCTTCAATATTCCGAAACATCGGCGCCGCCATCCTGGGCCTTCTTGGCCTCGTTTTGATGTCCGGCAGTTTGCAGCAGCGCTTCGCCTCCGCCACCTCAGGCATCGGGGATGCTGGCAACAACCTGATCTCGCGCATGAACCTCGATGGGCTGTGGGGCCAGTTCGCCATCGGGCTTGTGCTGGGCGTGGTGTGGAGTCCGTGCGTGGGTCCAACTTTGGGCGCGGCCGTAGTGCTGGCCAGCCAAGGCTCGCACTTGCCGCAAGTCGCGTTGCTCATGGGCATCTTCGGAATCGGCGCGGCTTTGCCCATCGTGGCGCTCGCCTACGTCTCACGTGGCGCCATGTTGAAGATGCGCGGCAAGCTGATGCAGGCTGGCAAGACCGGAAAAATGATCCTGGGCGCCGTCATGATCGCCTTGGCGGCCATGATTTTGTCCGGGGCGGACAAGCCGGTCGAATCTTGGCTGGTGGAGCACTCTCCCGCTTGGCTCACTCAATTGACAACGCGCTTCTGAAACTGTTATCTGAACGTTAATCGAAGGAATCTGCGCGCATTTCGATCATGCTCACGACGTAAACCAAATAGGGAAACATGTTTATTTCATCTCCCGCGAACCGTTTGGCGAACTTGCCCCCTCTTAGCTTGCGAGGACTGTCCTCGCACACCAACGAATCCAAGGAGATCAATATGTTCTACGTTAAAAATGTCCCGAATTGGGAGCGCGTCCTGCGCATCGTCATGGGCCTGATGGCATTTATTTTTGCCGCCATGAACTGGGGCTCGCCGCTTGCCATGGGTGCGGGCGTGATGGGAGCCGTTCTGTCGATGACTGGTCTGTTCGGTTTTTGTCCGATGTGCGCCATGGTCGGCAGAAAGCTCGGTAAGGGAGCGTAAACATGTCGGGCAGCGCAAGCGTTGAACGGGATGGCTTGATCCTCGCCGCGCAGACGGGAGACCCGGCCGCCATCGGCCGCCTGCTCGCCGTCTGCCAGGCCGACGCTCGCCGCTATGCCCGCAAGCACTGCCAAGCCAGCGACGTGGACGATGCCGTCCAAGAGTCGCTCTTGGTGATTTCGCGCAAGGTGAAAGGACTCAAGGCAGCCGCAGCCTTTTCGTCTTGGCTCTTTACCGTCATCAAGCGCGAGTGCCGCAAGCTTGAACGCATCATGTTCAAGACCGATGAGCTCGACGAGGACAAGGCCGAACATCAACTGCTTTGCAAGACCGACAACGACCTGCGCATCGACCTGGCCGCCGCATTGGAGTCGCTGCCCGCCCATTACCTCGAAGTGGTGCTGCTGCGCGACTTTGAAGAGCTCACCATCGCAGAAATCGCCGAGCGCCTTGGCGAGCAGGATGGCGCCGTCAAGAGCCGCCTGCACCGCGCCCGTGAGTTGGTGCGTGAATACATGATCGGTCCGACGGCGGGCGTCGATTCAAATCGAGCTGCAAGGTAGTTGCTGTGAAATGGGTTGGCATGTAGCTATTGGGGTGTCCGTAGAGGGGGTGCTTTTGGTCCCCCTTTCGAGGTCCAAAACGGTCGCTTTTTGGGCGCGGATCGGGTCGTTTTTACACCATAAAACCGGGACCAGCCTGCTGCCAAGTGCCGTCATTTGCCTACAAGTCAGAAGGGGAGCAGAGGGGGACTATCGGTATGACTTTCTGAAAAATCTCTAGGATTCACGCGCATTTAAAAGTCATGCCCGGGTAGTGCTGCATCATCGGCGTGTGGCCGGCCAGCGCTGTCGGGTGGTCGCCCGTTTTGGAGTTTTCCTTGGTCATTTCACAATTTGGCGACAGGTCGCTTCCTTCATTTGCCGGCAGAGGTTTTCACGTTTTTTGATCCGTCCCGCCTTTGAGGAGGATGAGGACGTGGGGCTCGGATGGCCTGATTTTCCACTACGCCACCGGTTGAGTTCCGGCGCGACCTTTCTATCCGGGCTGGGCTCGGTAGTGGCTGGGCCGCACGCCCGCCCACTTCTTGAAGGCCCGGCGGAACGCGCTGACGTCCTGAAAGCACAGGAGGCTGGCGATGTCCGACATGCCCAGCGGCGTGTTGCACAGGTAGTGGATGGCCGCGTCGCGTCGCAAGTCATCCTTGATGCCCTGAAAGCTGGCGCCTTCGGCGTCGAGCCGGCGGCGTAGCGTGGTCGGGGCGACGTTGAACTCGCGCGCAATCTCGTCCAGCACCGGCCAGTCGCCTGCGCCGAGGCTGCCGCGCAGCCGCCGGCGCAGGCGGGCGGTCCAGCTGTCCGTGTTCCTGTATTTCAAAAAGACCGATTGCGGCGCGTTGCGCAGGAACACCTTGAGCGTCTGTGCGTTCTGGACGACGGGGGCATCGAGCAGCCGGGCGTCAAAATGGATGCAGGTGGACGGCGCATCAAAGCGCAGGTGCTCCGAGAACATGACGGTGTATTCACGCGCATAAGGGGGGCGTGGGCCGGAGAATTCGGCCAGTGACAGCGCGATCCGCTTGCCAGCCAGCCAGCACATCAGACCATGCACCATGATGAGCAGGGTTTCGTCGGCAAACCGCTGGTCTGCGAGTGAATCGACTTGATTGACGATGCTGATCGTGGCCTGCTCGCCCTGGAGCTGCAGCGTGCCGCGAACATCGTCCAGAAAAAGCGCCAGCCCGCGCAGAATGCCTTTCAGTGCCTGCTCCAGGTTTTCGCTATGCAAAACGGCGTGGCAGAGCAGGGCGAAGCTGCCGACTTTCATGCGCCGCCGGTCCAGACCGAAAAATTCGTCGTCCAGCGTGCGTGCCACGGCCAGCCACAATGCCGCGAAGGAGGCCGCGGGCACCCGGGCGTGGGCGGCCGTCAACAGCTCATGGGGGATGGCCACCGAGCGCAGCACCCGGGCCTGGGCCGCCGGTGCCAGCCGGCCGATCGCCGCGCGGATGAAGTAGATCGAGACGGTGTCTTTCGGCGGCGACAGGCGGCTGGACACGAATGGGCTCCCATCAAACACAGGGGTGGCAGAAAACGCCACGATAATCGACCTGTTTTGCGCTTGCCCGGCCGCAACCGGGCGTCTAAAGTGTGCGCTACTGGAGATTACTATGACCGATTTGTCCACCGAGTTTAAAGCCCTGGCCGAGTACCGCCCGACGCACAAGGTGCGCTTCGTGACGGCGGCGGCCCTGTTTGACGGCCATGACGCCGCCATCAACATCATGCGCCGCATCCTGCAGAGCATGGGGGCCGAGGTGGTTCACCTCGGTCACAACCGCAGCGTCGATGAGGTGGTGACCGCCGCCCTGCAGGAGGACGCGCAGGGCATTGCCATCAGTTCCTACCAGGGCGGGCATGTCGAGTATTTCAAGTACGTGGTGGACCTGCTCAGGCAGCGCGGCGGCGAGCACATTCAGGTGTTTGGCGGCGGCGGCGGCGTGATCGTTCCCGCTGAAATTCGCGAACTGCAGGCCTACGGCGTGACTCGCCTGTACAGTCCGGAAGACGGCCAGCGCATGGGCTTGCAGGGCATGATCGGCGAGATGATGATGCGTTGCGACCGCGACCTTTCGGGCTACGCGCCGAAATCGCTGGACGTCCTCGGCGGCCACAGTGAAGGTGCCTGGCGCGCGCTGGCCCAGCTGATGACGGCGCTGGAGAACGGCAAGGCGGAACCGGAAATGCTGAGCGCCTTGCGTGAGCAGGCCCAGGCCAGCCAGGTGCCGGTGCTGGGCATCACGGGCACGGGCGGTGCCGGCAAGTCCAGTTTGACCGATGAACTGATTCGCCGTTTCCGGCTGGACCAGGACGATGCCTTGCACATCGCGGTGATCAGCATCGATCCGAGCCGACGCAAGAGTGGCGGCGCCCTGCTGGGCGACCGCATCCGGATGAACGCCATCGGCCCCTGGTCCCGGGGGCCGCGCGTCTTTGTGCGCAGCCTGGCCACCCGCGACACCGGCAGCGAAATCAGCGCGGCCCTGCCCGACGTGCTGGCGGCCGCCAAGGTGGCCGGTTTTGACCTCGTCATCGTCGAGACCTCGGGCATTGGCCAGGGCGACGCTGCCATTGTGCCGCTGGTCGACGTGCCGATGTACGTCATGACGCCCGAGTTCGGCGCGGCCAGCCAGCTCGAAAAAATCGACATGCTGGACTTTGCCGAGTTCGTTGCCATCAACAAGTTTGACCGCAAGGGCGCCGCCGATGCGCTGCGTGACGTGGCCAAGCAGGTGCAGCGCAACCGTGAAGACTTCACGGTCATGCCGGAGCAGATGCCGGTGTTTGGCACCATGGCCAGCCGCTTCAACGACGACGGCGTGACCGCCCTCTACCAGGCCCTGAAGGTGCGTCTGGCCGGGCTGGGGCTGGGGTTGACCGAAGGCCGCCTGCCGCTTGCAAAAACGCGCCACAGCACGCACCAGACGCCCGTGGTGCCGGGTGCCCGGGTGCGTTACCTGGCGGAGATCGGCGACACGGTGCGCGACTATAAAAAACGAACTCGCGCACAGGCCACGCTGGCGCGTGAAATCCAGCAACTGCGCGCCTCGGGCCGCATGTTGCAGGAAAAGGGAAAGGGCGTCGCCAGCGGTGTGGCGGCGCCGCTGCAGGAGACGCTGCACCAACTGGCGGCCGCGCGTGAAGAGTCGCTGGGCAAGGACGCCCGGCACTTGCTGGATCAGTGGCCCGAGATGCAGCGGGCCTATGCCGGGGACGAGTATGTGGTGAAAATCCGCGACAAGGAAATCCGCAGCGCGCTCACCACCCGGTCACTGTCGGGCACCACCATCCGCAAGGTGGCCCTGCCACACTATGAGGATGATGGCGAAACCCTGAAGTGGCTGATGCTGGAAAACGTGCCCGGTTCGTTTCCGTACACGGCGGGCACCTTTGCCTTCAAGCGCGAGGGCGAAGACCCGACGCGCATGTTCGCCGGCGAGGGCGATGCCTTCCGCACCAACCGGCGCTTCAAGCTGGTGTCCGAAGGCATGCCGGCCAAGCGGTTGTCCACGGCGTTCGACTCGGTCACCCTGTACGGCAACGACCCCGACTTGCGGCCCGACATTTACGGCAAGGTTGGCAATTCAGGCGTGAGCATTGCGACGATCGACGACCTGAAGGTACTGTACGACGGTTTTGACCTGTGCAACCCGGCCACCTCGGTTTCCATGACCATCAACGGCCCGGCGCCGACGATCCTGGCCATGTTCATGAACACCGCGATCGATCAGCAACTGGACAAGTTCCGGGCTGACAACGGGCGCGAACCGACCGACACCGAAGTGGCCAAGATTCGCGAATGGGCGCAGGCCAATGTGCGTGGCACGGTGCAGGCCGACATCCTGAAGGAAGACCAGGGCCAGAACACCTGCATCTTCTCCACCGAATTCAGCCTCAAGGTGATGGGCGACATTGCCCAGTATTTTGTGCATCACAACGTGCGCAATTTTTATAGCGTGTCGATCAGCGGCTACCACATTGCCGAGGCCGGCGCCAACCCGATCAGCCAGCTTGCCTTCACGCTGAGCAACGGCTTCACCTTTGTCGAAGCCTACCTGGCGCGCGGCATGCACATCGACGATTTCGCGCCCAACCTGAGCTTCTTCTTCAGCAACGGCATGGACCCGGAGTACACCGTGCTGGGGCGTGTGGCGCGCCGCATCTGGGCGGTGGCCATGCGGGACAAGTATGGGGCCAACGAGCGCAGCCAGAAACTCAAGTACCACGTCCAGACCTCGGGGCGCTCGCTGCATGCGCAGGAGATCGACTTCAATGACATCCGCACCTCGTTGCAGGCGCTGATCGCCATTTACGACAATTGCAACTCGCTGCACACCAATGCCTATGACGAGGCGATCACGACGCCCACGGAAGACAGCGTGCGCCGCGCCATGGCGATCCAGCTGATCATCAACCGCGAGTGGGGCCTGGCGAAGAATGAAAATCCGAATCAGGGTGCCTTCATCATCGACGAGTTGACCGAACTGGTCGAAGAGGCGGTGCTGGCCGAGTTCGAGAAAATCGCCGACCGCGGCGGCGTGCTGGGGGCCATGGAAACCGGTTACCAGCGCAGCAAGATCCAGGAGGAGAGCATGCACTACGAGATGCTCAAGCACACGGGCGAGTACCCCATCATCGGGGTCAATACCTTTCGCAATCCGAAGGGGGACGTGGTGTCCGAGCACATGGAGCTGGCCCGCTCGACCGAGGAAGAAAAGCAGTCGCAACTCAATCGGCTGCGGGCCTTCCAGGCTGCCCATGCTGCGCAGGCTCCGGTCATGCTGGCGCGCCTGCGCCAGGCTGTCATCGACAATGGCAATGTGTTCGAGGTGCTGATGGATGCCGTGCGCGTGTGCTCGCTGGGACAGATCACCAACGCCCTGTTCGAGGTGGGTGGGCAGTACCGGCGCAGCATGTAAGCGGCCCTTTTTTTACAATCGTCCTGAACGCGTTTGAGCGCGTCATTCAACAAGGAAAGAAATAGCATGAGCATTCAAAAAATTGGCGTCATCGGCGCCGGGACCATGGGCAACGGCATTGCCCAGGTCTGTGCGCTGGCCGGTCTGCAGGTCACCATGATCGACATCTCCGAGGAGGCCGTGCAGCGCGGCCTCAAAACGCTGGCGGGCAGCCTGGAGCGGCTGGTCAAGAAAGAAAAGCTGACGGCGGACGACAAGGTCGCGACGCTGGCACGCGTGCATGGCGCGACCGACTACGCGGCTCTCAAGGCGGTGGACCTGGTCATTGAAGCCGCCACGGAAAACGTCGAGCTCAAACTGCGCATCCTGAAACAGATCGATGAGCTGGTGTCTGCGGAAACCGTCATTGCGACCAATACGTCCTCGATCTCGATCACGCAACTGGCCGCGGTGGTGAAGTGTCCCGAGCGCTTCATCGGCATGCATTTCTTCAACCCGGTGCCGCTGATGGCGCTGCTCGAACTCATCTGCGGCCTGCAGACGTCGGAGCAGACCCATGCCAGGATGCTGGCCTTTGCACAGCAAATCGGCAAGACGCCGATCACCGTGCGCAACAGCCCCGGTTTCGTGGTCAACCGCATCCTGGTGCCGATGATCAATGAAGCCATCTTTGTGCTCAACGAGGGGCTGGCCACGGCCGAAGACATTGACGCCGGCATGAAGCTGGGCTGCAACCATCCGATCGGTCCGCTGGCACTGGCGGACATGGTGGGGCTGGACACGCTGCTGGCCGTCATGCAGGTGTTTTATGAGGGTTTCAACGACCCGAAGTACCGTGCGGCGCCCCTGCTCAAGGAACTGGTGGCTGCGGGTCGCCTGGGGCGCAAAAGCGGTCGCGGCTTCTACACCTACGAGTGAGTTCCATGCCGGATGATGCGGCCCCGATGCGGGACTGGCGGCACCCCCAGTCTCATCGGGTTTAGCCTTTTGCCCGCCTGCCATGTCCGCCCGCCGCGACCTGTTGGGGGTGGTGGTGTTGACCATCGCTGCTTTCGTGCTCGCTTCCTGGCTGGAAGCGAGCGAATACCTCACGGCGTGGTCGCGCCCTTTCGAATTTGCCCAGCTCGACGAAGTGCCGCTGGCCTTGCTGGCCCTGTCCATGGGGCTGGCCTGGTTTGCCCGGCGGCGTTGGCTGCAAGCCAGGCAGGAATTGCACGCCCGCACGATCAGCGAGTGTGAACTGGCGGAACACCGGGAGCAATTGCGCCTGCTCACGCGCCAGGGACTGGCGGCGCAGGAGCGCGAGCGCCATGCGCTGGCGCGCGAGTTGCATGACGAGCTCGGTCAATACCTGAACGCCATCAAGATCGACGCTGTGGCGCTGCGCGCTGCGTCAGCCGGGCAGCGGGAGACGGCGCAGCAGGCGGCCTCCATCGTCTCCCTGATCGATCATGCCTACGCGGCGGTGCGGCGCATCGTGGGGCGCCTGCGTCCGGTGGCGCTCGATGAGCTCGGCCTGACGGCGGCGCTGGAGCACTTGAGCGCGATTTGGCGGCAGCGGCTGCCTCAACTGGAGATCAGCTTGCAGCTTGCCATGCTCGATACGCTGGAGCCGGCGCTCGATGAAGCAGTGGCGCTGATGCTGTACCGTGTGACGCAGGAAGCCTTGAGCAACGTTGTGCGCCACGCCGGCGCGCAATGCGTGGCGGTCGGCATCCGGCAGACCGGGGAGGCGCTTGAGTTGACGATTGCGGACGATGGCCGCGGCTTCGATGCGGCCCGCAGGCAGGCCGGCCTGGGCTTGCCTGGTATGCGCGAACGCGCCGCGGCCCTGGGCGGCACGCTGGCCATCGTCAGCGCGCCGGGGGCGGGCTGTACCCTCATCGTGCGTTTGCCGTACCCGGCGCAGGCGTTCGCGTGAGCCCGGCCGTGATTGAGGTCTTGCTGGTTGACGACCATGCCGTGGTGCGTGAAGGCTATCGCCGCTTGCTGGAGTCGACCGGGCAAATTCGCGTGTGCGGCGAAGCCGCTGACGCTGAAACGGCTTGCCGCCTGTTTGCTGCCCAGCGTTTCGACGTGGTGGTGATGGACATTACGCTGCCCGGCGCGAGCGGGCTGGAGGGCATGCGCCGCATGCTGGCGCGTGACGCCGGGGCGCGCGTCCTGATTTTCAGCATGCACGAAGAAGCGGTGTTTGCGGCACGTGCCCTGCAGTTCGGAGCGATGGGTTACGTTACCAAGTCGAGCGCGCCCGACGTGCTCGTCGACGCCGTGCGCACGGTTGCGCGCGGCGGGCGCTATCTTGCCGCGGGCGTCGCCGCGGCCCTGGCGCGGGTACCGCTGGCACCGGACCTGCGCGCTGCCCTGAGCGAGCGGGAGTTCGAGGTACTGCAACTGCTGGTGAACGGGCGCACACTGGCCGAAGTCGCCGAACTCCTGCACCTGTCGGGCAAGACGGTGGCGAATTACCAGACCAGCCTGCGCGAGAAACTGGGCGCCGACAACGCCTTTCAACTGATGCGGCTGGCCATCGAGCATGGGTTGCTGGTTCTGCCGCGTGCCGCAGGCGGGACGACCGATTCGGAATCTTTTTGAAGGC
Organism: Rhodoferax sp. UBA6134; assembly: GCA_002422455.1. Lineage (GTDB taxonomy): Bacteria > Pseudomonadota > Gammaproteobacteria > Burkholderiales > Burkholderiaceae_C > Rhodoferax. Next base: position 60,261 of record DIVK01000014.1, on the reverse strand, counting down.
AGGCCGGGGAAATCAGGAAAAATTCCCTTTTGCCTGCCGGCGCCGAACGCGATACTCACGGGTCTTTTTTGTCGAGTTGGAGTTTGTGCATGCCCCGTGTTGTTCCGTCTTGTCCCCGTCGCGCCCTGACGCTGATTGTGGCGGCCGTTTGTGCGCCGCCCGGCGTTTCGGCTGAACAAAATGCCGACGCTGCCGCCGGGTCGCTGCCGGCCATCGAAGTCATCGGCGTTTCTCCGTTGCGCGGTCTGGAGCAGCCGCGCAACGAAATCCCGGCGAGCGTGCAGTCGCTCGACCGGCGCGCCCTGGAGGCGGGACCGGGCGTTTCGCTGCCGGCATTGATGAACAGCCGGATCAATGGCGTGAATGTCAATGAAATCCAGGGCAATCCGTTTCAGGCGGACGTGAATTACCGCGGCTTCACGGCCAGCCCCCTGCTGGGAACGCCGCAGGGCTTGTCCGTGTACCAGGACGGCGTGCGCATCAACGAGCCGTTTGGTGACATCGTCAATTGGGACTTGATCCCGCGCATGGCGATTGCCGGCATCGATCTGATCCCCGGCTCGAACCCGTTGTTTGGCCTGAACACACTGGGCGGCGCGCTGTCGATTCACACCCAAAGCGGCCTGACGGACGCGGGCGCGGCGCTGGAGGCGGAGTACGGCAGTTTCGGGCGCCGCGCGGTCAGCGCCGAGCTGGGCGCGAAGGCGGGTGAGCTGGGCATTTATTTGGCCGGCACGGCGCTGCGCGAGGACGGCTGGCGCGATTTTTCGCCTTCCCGGGTGGATCAGTTCTTCGGCAAGCTCTCGCAGCGCAGCGGCCCGCTGGAGATGGACCTGGCCTGGACGCACGCCGATACCGATCTGACTGGCAATGGACTTTTGCCCGCCACGATGCTGCAGGCGCGGCGGCAGGGAGTTTTCACCCAGCCTGACAACACCCGGAACAAGCTTGATCTGGTCAGCCTCAATCTTGCTTACTGGCTCGATGAACAGTCACGCCTGTCGGCCACCGTGTACCACCGTCGCAACCGCACGCAGACCTTGAATGGTGATGTCAACAATGAATTCGAGGGCAATTCCCAACTGGACGGGGAAGCCGGCGCCAACGGCGGGCTGGGATTCAGCACCGATACCGGCGCCATCAACCGCACCCGCAGCACGCAGACCAGTTGGGGCGGTGCGCTGCAATGGTCGCGGCTGGATGACGACAACCATGTGGCCTTCGGTGCCACGGCGGATGCCAGCCGAACCACGTTTTCGCAGACGACGGAACTCGGTGTTTTCGATGCCCGGCGCGGCGTCACGCCCGGTGCGGCGGGTGAGGCGCTGAACAATCGTCTGCTCGGCACGACGCGCGGCTGGAGCCTGTTTGCCACCGACACCTGGAAGCCCTGGCCGGAACTGGCCATGACGACCTCGCTGCGCTTCAACCACACGCGCGTGGCGACAGACGATCAGGGCCCCACTGCGCCGGCCCTCAATGGTGATTTCACCTACACCAAACTCAACCCGTCGCTGGGTGCGACCTGGCAATTCAAGCCGGGGGTGAGCGCATTTGTCAGCCTGGGCCAGGGCAACCGGACGCCCAGCCCGATCGAGCTGGGTTGCGCCGACCCGGCCAATCCCTGCTCGTTGCCGAACGCGATGCAAGCCGATCCATACCTGAAACAGGTCGTGACGCGCACGCTGGAGGCGGGCTTGCGTGGGCAAAGCGGTTCATGGAAGTGGAGCGCGGCGGCGTTCAGCGCTGACAACCATGACGACATCCTGTTCGTTGGCACTTCGACCAGCCAGGGTTATTTCACCAACTTTGGCCGCACGCGTCGCGAAGGGGTGCAGCTGGACCTGGCGGCGCGCAGCGGCCCCGTCGACTGGCGCGTCGGTTACGGCTACGTCCGGGCGACCTACCGCTCGGCAGCCTGCCTGCTGGCGCCGGACAATAGTTCGCGCGGTCTGGATCCGCACTGCGCAGCGGATGAAATCCACGTCCAGCCGGGTCAGCGCATGCCGGGAATTCCCTTGCACAGCCTGAAGCTGGGGATGGACTACCAGCTCAGCGAACGCTGGCTGCTGAGCGCCGACGCCTTTGGTTTTTCCCGTCAGTATGTGCGCGGCAACGAGAACAACGCGCACCAGGCCGGCGGAGCGTTTTTGGGCAGTGGTGAAGTCCAGGGCTATGGTGTGCTGAATCTCGGCGCGCGCGTCCAGCTCGAACGCGGCTGGGAATTGTTCGGCAAGGTGAGCAATGTCTTTGACAGACAGTACGCCAGCGCAGGCGCTCTGGGGGAAAACCCTTTCAGCGCGAGCGGCATGTTTCAAACCAGTTCGGACGACTGGCATCATGAAACGTTTTATGCGCCGGGCGCGCCGCGCGCGGTCTATGTCGGCCTGCGCGTCAAGCTGTGATCCGGTGAACTGAACTGGATGCCGACGGTGTCTATCCGGCCTGGGTGTCGTTGGTGGGGACGATGGCGTCAGGATCGGCCAGCCCGGCAATGGCCTGGCGCACCGCAGCCTTGTCGCCGGCGTTGGCAAACTTGCTGTATTTGCCCAGGATGGTCACCAACTGGCCGTAAATGCGGGGGCTACCTGCCAGGCATTCCTTCTGTTCCAGGAAGTCCGGCTCGCCCGTGAAATTGCCGACCAGGCCACCGGCCTCGGTGACCAGCAAGGAACCCGCGGCCACGTCCCACGGCTGTAGACCGGTTTCAAAGAAGCCATCGGTGAAACCCGCCGCGACGTAGGCCAGATCGAGCGCTGCCGATCCGGGGCGGCGCAGGCCGGCGGTTTTCTTCATCACGTCGCCCATCATGTGCAGGTAGCTGTTGAAATCATCACCGGGACGGAACGGGAAGCCGGTGGAGATCAGGCACTCCTGCAGGCGGATGCGCTTGGACACGCGCAGGCGACGGTCGTTCAGGTAGGCGCCGCGCCCCTTGGTGGCGGTGAACAGGTCGTTGCGGGTCGGGTCGTAAATGACGGCCTGTTCGACCTTGCCCCTGACGGCCAGCGCAATGCTGACGCAGTACACCGGCAAGCCGTGGATGAAGTTGGTGGTGCCGTCCAGCGGATCGATGATCCAGACGAATTCCGAATCCTGGGCACCATGTTCCCGCCCCGATTCTTCAGCCCAGATGCCGTGGCCGGGGTAGGCGGCGAGCAGGGTCTCGATGATGATCTGCTCGGCGGCATGATCGACCTCGGTGACGAAGTCGTTGACCTGCTTTTGCGAGATGCGAACCGATTCGACGTCAAGCGCGGCGCGGTTGATGATGGAACCGGCGGAGCGGGCAGCCTTGACGGCCACGTTGATCATGGGGTGAAGATTGGGGGAGGCCATAAATTGTTTTCAGGAGCGGGATGGGTCTGCCTGGCGATGCGGGCGGCGACAATAGGGGCATTTTACCCGTCTGGCCATTTGTTCCGCTTTCGAGTTCATGCAAACACGTTTCATCCTGATCAACACCAGCCATGCCGGCAATGTGGGTGCCGCGGCCCGGGCCATGAAAACCATGGGCTTTGATGATCTGGTGCTGGTGGCGCCGCGCTGGGCCAATGTGCTCAACCGCGAAGAGACCATTCAGCGCGCCAGCGGGGCCCTGGATGTCCTCAAAAATGCTCGCATTGTCGCCACGCTGGACGAAGCGCTGGAGGGCATGAGCCATTTGTGTGCCACCGCCATGACGCCGCGTGACTTTGGCCCGCCCACCGTGGCGCCGCGCGAGCATTTTGCGGCCCTGGCTGGAAAAAATGAGGTGAGCACCCGGCAGCAGGGTGTTGCCTTCCTGTTCGGCTCCGAGCGCTTCGGCATGAGCAATGACGATGTCTACCGCTGCCACGCCTGTCTGAGCATTCCGAGCAATCCCGAATTCGGCTCCCTCAACCTGGGGGCTGCCTTGCAGGTCATCGCCTACGAGTGGCGGCTGGCCCTGGGTGGTTTTGCCAGTGCGCCGGCTCCTGCGCCCGGTGCGGTCCGGACGGGCGTGCTGGCCGATGCCAGCCAGTTGGCCGGCTTGCTGGCGCACTGGGAGCAATCGCTGGTTGCCATCGGTTTTCTGGACCCGCAGGCGCCCAAAAAACTGATGCCCCGGCTCAACCAGTTGTTCAACCGGGCCGGCGTCACGCAGGAGGAAGTTCATATTCTGCGCGGCATTGCCAAAATGATGGCCAAGCCCCCGCGGGAGGCCGCAGAGCCATCGAAAGGCTAGACTTCACCCATGTTTTCCCGATTACGTTCCGATATTCAATGCATTCTTGACCGCGACCCGGCGGCGCGCACGGCCTGGGAGGTGCTCACCTGCTACCCCGGTCTGCACGCCCTGGTGCTGCACCGGCGCGCCCACTGGTGCTGGAACCACGGGCTGAAGTGGCTGGGCCGCTTTATTTCGCACAGTTCCCGTTTTTTCACCGGCATTGAAATCCACCCCGGCGCCCGGATCGGGGAACGGGTGTTTTTTGACCATGCCATGGGCGTGGTGGTGGGTGAGACCGCCGAAATTGGCGACGGTTGCACCATTTACCAGGGCGTTACCCTGGGTGGCACCTCGCTCTACAAGGGGGTCAAGCGCCACCCCACGCTGGGGCGCAATGTGGTGGTGGGGGCCGGTGCCCAGGTGCTGGGCGGCTTCATGGTCGGCGACGGCGCCAGGGTGGGCTCCAATGCGGTGGTCACCAAGCCGGTTCCGGCCGGGGCCACGGCCGTGGGCAACCCGGCGCGCATCATCCAGGCCGAGCTGGACGTCAAGCGGGAGGAGGTGGCCTCCAAGATGGGATTTTCCGCCTATGGCGTCACGCAAAACGACGACCCCCTGAGCCAGGCCATGCGTGGCCTGATTGACAACGCCGCCGCGCAGGAGCACCAGATTGCGCTGCTGTGGCAGACCATCGACAAGCTTTCTGCACAGCGTCACGAAGCGGATTGCGTGCCCGGCGACGCCGCCCGCAGCGAGCACTTCGAGGCGGACAAGCTCAACCAGCTGGTGGGCAAGTAAGTCAGGCGGATGGTGGCGTGGCGGGGCTGGGCCGCAGCGCCGTTTTGGGCCGGAAGGCCTGGCACACTGCCGCGTCGGTTTCCAGGTAGGGGCCGCCGATCAGGTCAATGCAGTAGGGTACCGCCGCAAAGATGCCGGCCACAACGGACTCGCCGCTGCTGCCACGCAGGCCTTCGAGCGTTTCCTGAATCGACTTGGGTTGCCCCGGCAGGTTGATGATCAGGCTTTGATCCCGGATCACGGCCACCTGGCGCGACAGGATGGCGGTCGGGACGAATCGCAGGCTGATCTGGCGCATCTGTTCGCCAAAGCCTGGCATTTCCCTGTGTGCCACCGCCAGCGTGGCTTCGGGCGTGACATCGCGCGGCGCCGGGCCGGTGCCGCCGGTGGTCAACACCAGGGCGCAGCCGGCATCGACCAGTTCAACCAGGGTGGCGCTGATGGTGGCCTGGTCATCCGGAATCAGGCGGGGTTCAAACTGCAGCGGGTTCTTCAGGGCGCGGCTTAACCAGTCCTGCAGCGCGGGCAGGCCTTTGTCCACGTACACGCCGCCGGAGGCGCGGTCGCTGATGGAGACGATGCCAATCCTGACTGTGTCGAGGGCCGGGCTACGGGCTGTCATGGCGTTTCGCCTGATGCCCCGGTGTCGTCGTGGCCCAGCAAGTGGGCGCGCACCAGTTGAAAAATGTCGCGGTAAGCCCGGCCATGGCGCAAGGCTTCGCCCGGCCTCTCGGGCTTGGCGTCCTTACGGGCCTGGCGAATCAGGGCGCGCAGTTGCTGCGTGTCGGTGTCCGGGGATTGGGTGAGCCATTCGCCAAACGCATCGTCTTCGGCAATCAGGCGGTCACGCCAGAGTTCGGCCTGGTGCAGCGCGTAGTTTTCGCGGGCTGAACCGTTGTGCTGCTCGGCCAGGGCGGCGCGGATGTTGTAGATACCGTCCGGATCGATTTTTCGCATCAGCTTGCCGATGAACTGCATCTGGCGGCGTTTGCCTTCAAAGTTGGTGATGCGCTTGGCCTCGGCCACGGCGTCCTTGAGCTTGTCGGACAGGTCCAGCCGCGCCATCAGGTCGGCGCGCAGCGTCAGCAGGTCTTCGCCCAGCTCTTGCAATTCGGTGCTTTCGCGCTTGAGCTCGGTGCGGCTTTGCTCATCGCTGCCCTTGAGCTCGCGTTTGAGCTCCAGGTCGCGTTCGCTGCCTTCGGCAACGAATTCACCGCGAACGAAATAGCCTTTTTTGAATTTGCGTGACATGGTCGGAAAAATGGGAGGGGAGGCGGGCACGGAGTTCCGCAGAGCCAAGTATCATAGCCTCCGATATGAAGAAACCCACTACGACCCCCGTCCCGCCTGATGCCGCCACCGGCTTTAGCTACAGCCGCCCCTATTTTGAAGAGCTGGTGGACACGGCCCTGGCACATGCCAGAAAACTGGGCGCGACCGACGCTGGCGCGGAGGCGTCCGAGGGCTGCGGCCTGAGCGTGTCCGTGCGCAAGGGCGAGCTGGAAAATGTGGAGCGCAACCGCGACAAGTCGCTCGGGGTCACCGTGTACCTGGGCCGGCGCCGGGGCAACGCCAGCACCTCCGATTTTTCCCGGACCGCGATCGAGCAAACCGTGCAGGCGGCTTATGACATTGCGCGCTTCACGGCAGAAGATTCGTTTGCCGGTTTGCCGCAGGCCGAAGACGTGGCGCTGCCGTCCGAGCAGCGCACCGACCTGGACTTGTTCTGTCCCTGGGGCATCAGCAGTGAGCAGGCGGCGCAACTGGCCATGGTGTGCGAGGCGGCGGCCTTGCAGGCCGACCGGCGCATCAGCAACAGCGAGGGGGCGGGCGTGTCGGCCCAGCAATCGCATTTCTTCAGCGCCCACACCCGGGGATTTCGGGGGGGCTATGCCAGCTCGCGCCATTCCATGTCGGTGTCGCCGATTGCGGGCAAGGGAGGCGACATGCAGCGCGATGCCTGGTACAGCTCGATGCGCCATCCGGGCGACCTGGCAGCGCCCGAAGCAATTGGGCGCTATGCCGCCGAGCGGGCACTGAGCCGCCTGAATGCGCGCAAGATCGCCACGACGGAGTGCCCGGTTCTGTTCGAGTCGCCCCTGGCGGCGGGTCTGCTGGGCAGCTTTGTGCAGGCCATCAGTGGCGGTGCCCTGTACCGCAAAAGCTCATTTTTACTGGATTCCCTGGGCAAGCAGGTGCTGCCCAAGCACATCGACATTCTGGAAGACCCGTTTGTCGAACGTGGCAAAGGCAGTTCGCCGTTTGACGAGGAGGGGGTCCGGGTCAAGGCGCGTCAGGTGGTGGAGGCCGGGCGGGTGCAGGGCTACTTTCTGGGCAGCTATTCGGCCCGCAAGCTCGGCATGAAAACCACCGGCAATGCCGGCGGCTCGCACAACCTGAGCCTGACGTCGCGTCTGACGCGCACCGGCGATGACCTGGACGCCATGCTGGAAAAGCTGGGCACCGGTTTGTTCGTGACCGAACTGATGGGCAGCGGCGTGAACTATGTCACCGGCGACTACTCACGCGGGGCCAGCGGCTTCTGGGTGGAAAGAGGCCGGATCGCGTTTGCGGTGCAGGAGATCACCATCGCCGGCAACATGAAATCCATGCTCAAAGGCATCCAGGCGGTGGGGGCGGATGCCTACAACTACGGCGCCAAGACGGTGGGCTCGATTCTGGTGAACCGGATGAAGGTGGCGGGGAGCTGAGTTCGTTGTTGAAGGGGAAGTTCGTCCCCAGTTTGAACTCAGCGGTTCGAAACCGTAATGGTGGTGCCACGCAGGTCGATGTTTTTGATGTCGATGCTGCCGAAGGTTGGCGCGCTGGCGGCGTTGCCCACGCGGATGTTCCTGAAGCTGATTTCCCCAATGGTGCTCGGCAGGCGCAGTGTCATCGAGCCGTCCTTACCGATGGTCGCTCGGGAGTTGGCCGGGTCGTACACCACGTCCTTCATGGTGGTTTCCGCGTTCAGCATCCGCGACAGCGGATTGAACAGCGTGGCCAGATCCCCCAGAACCTGAAGGCCGTCGCCCCTGGAGAGTCCGGCGGTGGGCAGGAGGTTGTGGTTCATCGCGAGCTGTTCGACGGCGGCCTGCATATTCATGCGAAAGCTGTTCTGGGCTTGATTTTCGACGTGGTTCCGGGCCACCATCACGTGGTCATGCAGTGCCTTGTCGGGGATGGCCTGTCCCACTATCTCGCCCATTTCATCGTCGCTCAGGTTTTCCATGCGGCCGTTGTTGCGTTCGGTGGTGAGTGCGCGTGCGGCCGTCACCGGCGCTGCCGTTACCGCAGCATAGGCATGCAGTGGGCCCAGCAGCGCGGTTGCCACCGTCGCGGCCAGTCGCAGGTTGCGCTGCCTGCGCACTGCGCCCTGGACTTGGTGCCTGGTGACGATCTTCCATTCCGCCAGAATGTCGCCAAGCCGTTGGCCGGTCTTGTTCTGCTGGCTGATTGCAGCATTGAGCTGCTGCTCGGAGATGAGTTTTTTGCCGACCAGAATCTGGCCAAGCTTTGATTTCGTTTGATTTTGATTCAGCCAATCCACGGTGCGCTCCTGATGGTCGAGTGGCCATTTTAGGGCGTTGCCGCGCCGCGGTGTAAGACGGTGTGATCAAGGCGTCACCCCTGTGGGCGGGCTCCCGCAAGAAAAAAATCAATCCGCCAGTGCCGCTTTCACAGCCGCTGACACCTGCCCCATGTCGGCCTTGCCCGCCAGCCGGGTCTTGACCGCCGCCATCACCTTGCCCATGTCGCCAGGGCCCACAGCGCGACCCAGTTCAGCGCCCAGCCCGGTCACGATGGCCTGCACTTCGGTGTTCACTTCTTCGGCGCTCAGGCGCTGCGGCAGATAGGCCTCCAGCACCCTCACTTCCGCCGCTTCCTTGTCCGCCAGGTCCAGCCGGCTGGCCTGGGTGAAGGCGGCGATCGAGTCCTTGCGCTGCTTGATCAGCTTGTCGACGATGGCCACCATGGCAATGTCGTCCAGCACCACGCGCTCATCCACTTCCTTTTGCTTGGCCGCGGCCAGCAGCAGGCGGATGGTGCCCAGGCGTTCGCTGTCTTTGGCGCGCATGGCGGCTTTCATGTCGTCGGTGATCTGGTCTTTGAGGGACATGGGGTGAACTCCTGGTGGTGTCGCTGCTGAAATGGATTTTGAAATGAAAAAAGCCCGCCTGAGCGTCCCCGGCGAGCTTGTTTTCGAGGCCTTGAAGCCCTGACCCGTTGCAGGACAGACTCTGTCCTGCTCGGTTTCTCGGGTTCAGTACATCTTCTTGGGCAACTGCATGGCGCGAATGCGCTTGTAGTTGCGCTTGACGGCGGCCGCCTTCTTGCGCTTGCGCTCGGCAGTGGGCTTTTCGTAGAACTCGCGTGCGCGCAAGTCAGTCAAAAGGCCGAGTTTTTCAATGGTGCGTTTGAAGCGGCGCAGAGCCACGTCAAAGGGTTCGTTTTCTTTTACACGGATGGTTGTCATTACGTAATGTTGTCCAAAATATGCAGACTTCAGCCAAAGGAAGATCGGGCCAGTTGACGAATATCGTGCGATGTCTCCCGCTAAAAATTTGATCAGGCAGCGGGAATTTGCCAGCAAAGCGTTGGATTATAACGTTTCCGGCATTGAATTCAATGCCGGGTTTCACGCCGCTGTACGTTTGGCAAGCAAGGCAGCGGCCAAACCCTGCGCGCAGGCAAAGCCGCTGGCCCAGGCCCACTGGAAGTTGTAGCCGCCCAGCCAGCCGGTCACGTCCACTACTTCGCCGATGAAATACAGACCGGGCTGTTTCGACTCCATGGTCTGCGACGACAAGTCCCGTGTGTCCACGCCGCCGGCTGTGACTTCGGCTTTTTTGTAGCCTTCGGTGCCGGTGGGGGTGAGTTCCCAGTGCGCGAGGTGCTGCGCCAGCGCTGCCAGCGCCTTGTCTCCGGTTTCGTTGGCGGGGCGCTGCCAGTTGTGGCCCAGCGCCGCGCCCTGCGCCACCCAGGCATCGGCCAGGCGTGACGGCACCAGACTCGCCAGCTCATTGGCGAGCAGCTTGCGCGAGCTGGCTTTGGCGTGGTTGAGCGACTGCCGCACGTCGGCGTCGGGTGCCAGGTTCAGGCGGATGGGGGTGCCGGCTTGCCAGTAGCTCGAAATCTGCAGCACGGCCGGGCCGCTCAGACCGCGGTGGGTGAACAGCAGGTCTTCCAGAAAAACCACTTTTTCTTTTTTGCTGCCGGTTTCAATGCGTACTGGCAGCGACAGACCGGCCAGTTGGGCATAGGGGGCCCAGGCGGTGCCGTCAAAGGTCAGCGGCACCAGGGCCGGGCGCGGTGCCACCACGCGCAGCCCGAACTGGCGGGCGACACGGTAGCCGAAATCGGTGGCGCCGATTTTGGGGATGGACAGGCCGCCGCTGGCCACGACCAGCGCCGCGCTTTGCAGGGTGCCCCGGTCACTGTCAATTTCATAGCTTGCGGCAGCGGTTGTGCCGGGGCTGGCGGCGGAAAATCTGATGTTCCTGATGCCGCAGGGCTGCCAGCGCGTCACTTGGCCGGCGTCGCATTCGGCCAGCAGCAGGGTGATGATGTCTTCGGCCGACCGGTCGCAAAACAGCTGGCCCTTGTGCTTCTCGTGGAATGGGATGTTATGGCTTTGCAGCAGTTCGATGAAGTGACGCGGCGTGTAGCGCGACAGCGCCGAGCGGCAGAAATTCGGGTTGTTGCCCAGAAAATTGGCAGGGGTTGTGTCACGGTTGGTGAAGTTGCAGCGTCCGCCGCCCGAGATGCGGATTTTTTCGGCCACCTTGTCGCTGTGGTCGATCACCAGCACCTTGAGGCCCAGTTGCCCCGCCACGCCGGCACAGAACAGTCCGGCCGCACCGGCCCCCACGATCACCACGTCAAATTTATGCATGGGCCGCAGTGTAGGCGCAGCCGCAACGGGTGGAGAGACCGGGCTGGGGTGTTGTGTGTGCCCCTGTTCGCCAGGCCCTGGCGTCAGGCCGCCTGGACCGTCTGTGTGGTGTGCCTGTGCAGTTGCAGCTCAAGCAGACCCCGCATCACGTCGCCCACCACGATCACGCTGGGGCTTGCCAGTTGTTCGTGCTCAATGGTGGCGTGCAGCCGGGCCAGGGTGCAGACCGCGTGGCGCTGGTTGGGCAGACTGGCGTTTTGAATCACTGCCACGGGTGTGCTGGCAGGCAGGCCACGCATCAGCTCGCACTGGATCTGGGCGGCGCCACTGACGCCCATGTAAATCACCAGCGTGAGCCTGGCCTGGTGGGCGGTGCTGGCCAGAGCGCGCCAGTCGGTGCCCGTGTCACCGGGTTTGGCGTGACCGGTGACAAACACCACGCCGTGGGCATGGTCGCGGTGCGTCAGCGGTACGCCCAGCGAGGTCACGGCGGCCAGGCCGGCGGTGATGCCGTTGACCACCGTCACGTGGACGCCCGCCGCTTGCAGGTGTGCCACTTCTTCGCCACCGCGGCCAAAGACGAAGGGGTCGCCGCCCTTGAGGCGTACCACGGTTTCGCCTTCGCGCACGGCCATGAGAATGAGTTTTTCAATGAAGGCCTGCGGGGTGGACTTGCAGCCGCCGCGCTTGCCCACAGGGATGATGCGGGCGGTAGGCGAGGCCAGCGCGACGATGGCGTCGCTGACCAGATCGTCCACCAACAGCACGGTGGCCGCCTGGATGGCTTTCAGGGCCTTGAGGGTCAGCAGCTCGGGGTCGCCCGGGCCGGCGCCGACAAGGGTGCAGCTGCCTTGGCCGGTCATTGGTGTTGCATGGTGTTGCATGGTGTCGTCCTCATGTGGCTGGACAGCTGCACGATGTGTGCCACCTGCAGCGCAATCGGCGTGGGCACGGGTTCTTGTCCGTCCAGCACCGCCCGGATCCAGTTGGCGGTGCTTTGCACGTCGGGCGCCGGCAAGCCGGGTACGTTGACCAGCGAGCCACTGAGCATCTCCTGCACCCGCGTGACTTCACCGTTGGCGAAGGCGTCCATGACCGGTGTGCGGCGCGGGTCGGCCACGGGCTCGCCTTCGGTGCCGCGCAGCAGCAGGGCGGTCGCCTGCACCAGGCGCAAGGTGGCGGTCATGGACTCTGCGTATTCCGGGTGGGTGTAGCTGCTCACCACCACTGTCGGATGGTCGCAGGGGTTCATCAGTTTGACCAGGCTGTGGGCCGGGTTGCGCAGGCCGACCACGCGACGCACGTCCAGCAGGCGCTGCAGGCCGGGGCAGAGCAGGCCGGTCGGAACGAATTGCACCGAGCAAGGTGCCATGGTTTCAATGGATGTTTGCGCGGGTATTCCAAGGGCCAGGAGTACATCTTGTGCGGCAACGCGGGTGGACTCGGTTGGCGTGCCATGCACCACCACGGGCAAGCCCTCGCGTGCCAGCAGCAGCGCCAGCAGGGGCGTGAGAACCGGCAGCTTGCGGGCTCCGTTGTAGCTGGGTAGCACCACGGCGGTGCGGCCTGCCGTGGGTATTTTGTGCAGCCGCGCGTGGGTCGCGTCCAGAAAGCCGGCCATTTCGTCGGGCGTTTCACCCTTGATGCGCATGGCCAGGCAAAATGCGCCGACTTCAAGATCGGAGACCGCTCCGTCCAGCACCTGGCCGAACAGGTCGGTCGCTTGCTCGCGTGAGATGGAACGAGCGCCGTCTTTGCCGCGTCCGATGATTTTGATGTAGTTGCCAATGCCCATGGGTGGATTGTCCGTGAAGCTTGATGACCGCGGGCTATGAGCTTATGCGCAGAAACATGTGGACAGGGCTAGGCGCTGGCCAGGCTGGTGGTCCGTGTGGCGCGCACCATGCGCTGCAACTGGGGCAGGCAGGAGCCGCAGTTGGTGCCGCATTTCAATACGGATTGCAGTGAATTCAGCCGCTCCTGATCCGTGCCCTGGCATTGGCCCAGGTGCGCGGCAATTGCCACATCGGTCACATTGAAGCAGGCGCACACCTGTTGGCCGCGCGACACCACTTGCACCGGCGGTGTGGCGCCGGGTGCCAGCAAGGCGCGGCCATAGGCCTGGGCCGGTAGTTCGTCCTGCAGCAGCGTGGTGATCCAGCCCTGGGCGCTGGTGTCGCCGGCCAGCATGAAACTCTCCAGCGTGGTGTGAGTGTTGTCGTGCCGCTGCAGCAGCGCGGCGCGGCGCTGGCTGCGTTTCTTGTCGGCATAGCGCACCACGTGCGGGCTGTCCAGGTTGAGCAGCGACTCGACGTGCGCCAGCAAGGCGTCGGGCGGGGCTTCCAGGGCGCCGGCGCGAAACAGCAGACCGCTGCGCTCCTGCTCCGGCGCAGCCAGCGGCGCGTTGTTGGTAAACGGGACGCAACTGGCGTAAGCAAAGCGCGCCATCAGTTGTTGCAGTTCGTTGCGCGCCGACAGCAGGTGTTCGGATGGCAGCCAGGCCACGGCCAGCAGCGACCACGGTATCTCCGCTTTCAAGACCTTGACGGCAGCGTGCTTGAACTCGGGCTGTTTGGAGTCGGGGCAAAAAGCGGAGGTGGTGAGGGCGTTGACGCCGGCCAGCCGTTGGCCGGTGGCGCTGAGGCCGCTCAAAAATTCTTCCCCCCAGTGCATCGCCATGAAGACTTGGCTCATGCCGAGCTCGTCACTGGCTTGCACCGGCACCAGAATCGAGCCACGCTTGCTGGTGACATGCACCAGATCACCGTTCTTGAGCAGGCGGCGCGCCATGTCCTGTGGGTTCATCTGCAGGGCGGGCTCGCGCGCATGGCCGAACAGGCGGCCCAGCGTACCGGTGCGGCTCATGCCGTGCCATTGGTCCCGCAGGCGCCCGGTGGTGAGCGCGAACGGGTAGCGCGGTTCGCGCGGTTCGGCTACCGGCTGGTAGGCCGTGTTGACGAAGCGGGCGCGGCCGTCGGGCGTGGGGAAGATGCCGTCCTCATACAGGCGCGCCTGGCCCTGGGGTGCGCCTGTTTTCAGGGGCCACTGCCGGGGCGAGCGCTCCAGCATGGCATACGACATGCCGGTGATGTCGAGGTCGCGGCCACGCGTGGATTCGCGGTGCTCGTTCCAGATCGATTCGGGGCTGTCGTAGGGGAAGATCGTGGTGCCAGCCGCACTGGGGGGCGGCGCTGAAATCGGTGCAGTATCAGCGCTCTTCGACGAAGCTTGCAGCGCGAATTCGGATTCGCCCTCCATTGCTGGTGCTGCTGCCCTGTGCTGAGGCAGCAAGGCTTCCAGCCGACGCGCGAAATCGACCACGATTTGCCAGTCGTGCCGCGTCTCGCCCGGTGCGGCAACGGCGGCGCGCACGCGCGAGATGCGGCGTTCGCTGTTGGTGACCGTGCCTTCTTTTTCGCCCCAGGTGGTGGCGGGCAGCAGCAGGTCGGCATAGGCACAGGTCGCGGTGGTGGCAAAGGCCTCCTGCACCACCACGAACTCGACGCGTTCCAGCGCGCGGCGCACGGTGGCCTGGTCGGGCATGCTTTGTGCCGGGTTGGTGCAGGCAATCCACAGCGCTTTGATTTCGCCGTCGGCGGCGGCCTGGAACATCTCGACCGCCGTCTTGCCGGGCTTTGAAGGAAAGTCAGGAACGCCCCACAGCGCGGCGACTTCGGCCCGGTGCGCCGGGTTGTTCAGGTCGCGGTGACCAGACAGCAGGTTGGCCATGCCGCCCACTTCGCGCCCGCCCATGGCGTTGGGCTGGCCGGTCAGCGAGAACGGCCCGGCGCCGGGCCTGCCAATCTGGCCGGTCGCCAGATGCAAATTGATGAGTGCGGCATTCTTGGCGGTGCCGCTGCTGGATTGGTTCAGGCCCTGGCAGTACAGGCTGAGCGTGGGTTGACGTGGTGCCGCGCGGTCTGCGTCCATGCCGGCAAACAGGCGCGCCGCCTGCAGCAGGTCGTCCTTGGCAATGCCGCAGGTCTGGGCCACCAGCTCCGGCGTGTAGTCGCGCACGGTGGCTTTGAGGGTGTCGAAGCCGGTGGTGTGGTCGGCCAGGTAGGCGCTGTCCAGCCAGCCTTCCCACAGCATGATGTGCAGCATGCCGTTGAACAGCATCACGTCGGTGCCGGGCTGGATTGGCAGGAACAGATCGGCGATTTCGGCCGTGTCGGTGCGGCGCGGATCACAGACCACGATTTTCAGCGCCGGCTTGGCTTTGCGCGCATCTTCAATGCGGCGAAACAGGATCGGGTGCGCATAAGCCGTGTTGGAGCCGACGATGAAAATCGCGCCGGCATGGTTGACGTCGTCATAGCAGGCCGGTGGCGCGTCTGCCCCCAGCGTCTGTTTGTAGCCGGTCACGGCGCTGCTCATGCACAGGCGCGAGTTGCTGTCGATGTTGTTGGTACCGATCAAGCCCTTGGCGAGCTTGTTGAAGACGTAATAGTCCTCTGTGAGTAACTGGCCGGAGATGTAGAAGCCCACCGCATCCGGCCCCTGCTTGCGGATGATGTCGGCAAAACGCCCGGCCGCCAGGTCCAGGGCGTTGTCCCAGCTCACGCGCTGTGGCATCTCGCCCCGCTGCAAGCGCTGCATCGGTTGCAGCAGCCGGGTTTGCTGGTTGACGGTCGCACTGGCTGTCAGGTGCAGCGTGGAGCCTTTGGTGCAGAGTCGCCCGAAATTGGCCGGGTGATCCGGGTCGCCTCGCACGCCGGTAATCTGGCTGGCGCTGGACTCGATGATCACACCGCAGCCGACGCCGCAATAAGGGCAGGTTGATCTGGTTTCGCGCACCGCGGGCGGGTTCATGCTCAGACCCGTGTTACAGGTTCTTTACTGCCGGGCCCGGCCAGCGGGGCCAGCAGGTCGATGGCGTGGGTCGCCAGCTCGTCGCCATCCAGATGCACCACGCCGCCCTCCACCCTGACGTTGAATTTTGGCGTGCAACCCTCATCCGGCGCTGCGGCCTGGCCGGTGCACAGGCCGATAGTCCAGTTGTGCAGCGGGCAGGCCACGCTGGTGCCAAACACAATTCCTTGCGACAGCGCCCCCCCCTTGTGCGGACAGCGGTCGAGCAGGGCAAACACTTCATTTTGGTCGTTGCGAAACACCGCCACGTCCAACCCTTGCGGCCGTTTGACGCAGCGCGAGCCCAGCACGGGGATGTCTGTGACCTGGCAGATTTTTTTCCAGTCGCTCATTTTTTATTCCTTTTTTGGGTTGCCGGTCAGGCGGGCACGGACAATTTGTCAAATTGACGGATGTCAACCTCGGCTTTGTTGAATTCAAACCAGGGATCGGGTTCGCCGTCCAGCGCAAACTGCAGGCGCTCCCACAGCGCCTTGCGGTTCTCGTGGTCGTCCAGAATTTTCTTTTTGACGTAGTCCAGGCCGACGCGTGACACATAGTGCACCGTGCGCTCCAGATACCAGCCTTCCTGGCGGTACAGCTCGCAAAAAGCGCCGGTGTATTCCAGCACTTCCTCTGCGGTTTTCAGCTTGACGAAGAAATGCGCCACCTCGGTTTTGATGCCGCCGTTGCCGGCGATGTACATCTCCCAGCCGCTGTCGACGCCGATGATGCCGACATCCTTGATGCCAGCCTCGGCGCAGTTGCGCGGGCAGCCGCTCACGGCAAACTTGACCTTGTGCGGCGCGTACATGCGCCACATGGCGCGTTCCAGGTCCTTGCCCAGCTGTGTGCTGTCCTGCGTGCCCATGCGGCACCACTCGGAGCCAACGCAGGTCTTTACCGTGCGCAGCGCCTTGGCGTAAGCGTGGCCCGATGGCATGCCAATATCCTTCCAGACGTTGACCAGGT
The DNA here is from genome assembly GCA_002422455.1 of Rhodoferax sp. UBA6134. Lineage (GTDB taxonomy): Bacteria > Pseudomonadota > Gammaproteobacteria > Burkholderiales > Burkholderiaceae_C > Rhodoferax. The sequence goes on along the minus strand of DIVK01000014.1, from coordinate 43,552 downwards.
CTTCCTTCTTGACGCCCAGCAGGTCGATGCGCTGGCCACCGGTGACCTTGACGGTGGGTATCTTGTACTTGTCTACTGCATCGGCAATGCGACGCAACTCGTTGGCCGTGGTCTCGCCGCCCCACATGCGAGGGATCACGCTGTAGGTGCCGTCTTTCTGGATATTGGCGTGGCTGCGCTCGTTGATGAAGCGGCTTTGCGGATCATCCCTGGCCTCTTTGGGCCAGCTGCTGATCAGGTAATAGTTGATGGCCGGGCGGCAAGAGGCGCAGCCGTTGGGTGTCTTCCAGTTCATGCCTTTTTGCACGTCACCGATGGTCAGGTATTTGTTGGTCACGATGGCATCGCGCACGGCTTGATGCCCGTGGTCGGTACAGGCGCACATGGCCTTGGTCTTGGGGGTGGCCGAGTAGTCGCCGCCGGCGGTGAACATCAAAATCTGTTCCACCAGACCGGTGCAGGAACCGCACGAGGCGCTGGCCTTGGTGTGCTTGCGAACCTCGTCCAGGGTGAACAGGCCCTTGTCGCGAATGGCTTTGCAGATGGTGCCTTTGTTCACACCGTTGCAGCCGCAGACTTCGGCATCGTCGGGCATGCTGGCGGCCTTGTTGTGGCCTTCGTGGCCCACGTCGCCGATGTTGGATTCACCAAACATCAGCTTGTCGCGGATGTCGACAATCGAGCGGCCGTCACGCAGCAGCTTGAAGTACCAGCTGCCGTCCACCGTGTCGCCGTACAGGCAGGCGCCCACCAGTTTGTCGTCTTTGAGCACCAGCTTCTTGTAGACACCGCCAAACGGATCACTCATCACGATCTCTTCCGTGCCCTCGCCGCCCATGAATTCACCGGCGCTGAACAGGTCAATGCCGGTGACCTTGAGTTTGGTCGAGGTCAGCGAGCCCTGGTAGCGGCCAATGCCGAACTGCGCCAGGTGGTTGGCCGCCACCTTGGCCTGCTCGAACAGGGGAGCTACCAGGCCATAGGCAATGCCACGATGGGCCGCGCATTCGCCCACCGAGTAGATGCGGGCATCGGTGATGGTCTGCAGGGTGTCGTTCACCACAATGCCTTTGTTGCAGTGCAGGCGCATGGACTCGGCCAGCTGCGTGTTGGGGCGGATGCCCACGGCCATCACGACCAGATCGGCGGCCACTTCGGTGCCGTCCTTGAATTTGATCGCGGTGACGCGCTGACCACGGTCACCACCACCGCCCACCAGTTCCTGGGTCTGAGCACCCATCAGGAATTGCAGGCCGCGGTCTTCCAGTGATTTTTGCAGCAGTTTGCCCGCCACGCTGTCGAGCTGGCGCTCCATCAGGGTTGGCATGACATGCACCACGCTGACCGTCATGCCGCGCAGCATCAGACCGTTGGCCGCTTCCAGGCCCAACAGGCCGCCGCCGATGACCACGGCGTGTTTATATTTCACCGCCGCGTCGATCATGGCGTTGGTGTCCGCAATGTCGCGGTAGGCGATCACGCCTTCAAGGTCTTTGCCGGGAATGGGCAGGATGAAGGGATTGGAGCCAGTACACAGCAGCAAGCGGTCGTATTCGGCGCTGATTTTCTCGCCGACGGAATTTTCGGCATGCACCACGCGGCGAACGCGGTCTACCGCAGTGACTTTCCAGCCCGCATGCAAGGTGATGTGATTGTCCTTGTACCAGTCCCATGGGTTGAGCACAATTTCGTCGAGCGTTTGCTCGCCGGCCAACACGGGGGACAGCAAAATGCGGTTGTAGTTGGGATGCGGCTCGGCACCGAACACGGTGATGTCATAGAGATCGGGCGCAACCTTGAGAAGCTCCTCCAGGGTGCGAACACCTGCCATGCCGTTGCCGATCATCACGAGTTTCATTTTGCTCTTGGGCTTCGCGTGTATGTCCATGGTCATGCTGCCTTTTCAACGTGGGCTTGCCGTGTGTACAAAAAGTCAATCACTTCCTTGCGGTAATGCAGGTATTGCGCACTGTCGGCCAGTTCGACCCGGTTGCGCGGGCGCGGCAGTTCCACGCTGAGCACTTCGCCAATGGTGGCGGCTGGCCCGTTGGTCATCATCACGATTCGGTCGGACAGCAGCACCGCTTCATCCACGTCGTGCGTGACCATCACCACGGTGCTGTGGGTGCGGGCAACGATGTCCAGCAGCTCGTCCTGCAGCTTGGCGCGGGTCAGCGCATCCAGCGCGCCAAAGGGTTCGTCCATCAGCAGTACCTTGGGCTCCATCGCCAGGGCCCGGGCAATGCCCACGCGCTGTTTCATGCCGCCTGATATTTCGCCCGGGCGTTTTTGCGATGCCGAAGTCAGGCCGACCATGGCCAGCACGGCGTCGGTACGGGCCTTGAGCTGGACTTTGCTTTCTGACGCCGCGCCGGTGGTGCGATTGGCGGCGCCAAAGACGCGCTCGACCCCGAGGTAGACGTTCTCGAAGCAGGTCAGCCAGGGCAGCAGCGAATGGTTCTGGAACACCACGGCGCGCTCCGGGCCGGGGCCGGCGATTTCGCGGTTGGCGCACAGCAGGTGGCCTTGTGTGGGCATGGTCAGGCCGGCGATCAGGTTGAGCAGGGTGGACTTGCCGCAACCCGAGTGGCCGATGAGGGCCACGAATTCGCCTTTGGCGACCGTCAGATTGACGTCGCGCAGGGCGCAAAATGGGCCCTTTTTGGTCTTGAAGGTCTGCTCGACGTTTTCAATGTGGATGTAATTTTTCATGCCGGACTCCAGTGGGCGCGTGTGTCAATTCGTCATTGCGAGGCCGCAGGCCGTGGCAATCCATGCGGGCCCGCCAAAGCCGTGGATTGCCTCGCTGTGCTCGCAATGACGGGGGCCGAATATTTCATGACTTCACCTCTTCAAACGTAAATGCGGTGGCGATTTTGATCAGGGCGTATTCCAGAATCAGCCCGACGATGCCAATCACGAAAATGGCAATGATGATGTTCTTGACGTTCAGGTTGTTCCACTCGTCCCAGACCCAGAAGCCGATGCCCACGCCACCGGTCAGCATCTCGGCCGCCACGATCACCAGCCAGGCGGTGCCGACCGCCAGACGCACACCGGTCAGCATGTAGGGCAGCACCGAGGGGAACAGGATTTTGGTGAATATCTTCCATTCGGACAGGTTGAGCACGCGCGCCACGTTCATGTAGTCCTGCGGCACGCGTTGCACGCCCACCGCCGTGTTGATGACCATCGGCCAGATCGAGCAGATGAAAATGGTCCAGATGGCGGCCGGATTGGCGCCTTTGAACACCAGCAGGCCAATGGGCAGCCAGGCCAGCGGTGACACCGGGCGCAACAGGCTGATGAGCGGGTTGAACATGCGGCTCAGAAATTCGAAGCGCCCGATCATGAAGCCGGCCGGGATGCCGACCGCCGCCGCCAGGCCGAAGCCCAGCGCCACGCGTTCCAAAGAGGCCAGAATGTTCCAGCCGACGCCCTGATCATTTGGCCCTGTGCGGTAAAACGGATCCGAAAAAATAACGATCGCCTGCTTGAGGGTCTCGGTGGGCGAGGGGATGCTGCTGGCGGTCGAGATCGACACCAGGGCCCATACGCCAATCAGCAGGCACAGGCCAAAAACCGGTGGCAGCAGCGTCAGCCAGAAGCTGCGCCAGTCGAAAGTGGGGTGAGCGACCGGGGTGACCTTTGTCCCCGTTCGGACTGAGCCCTTGGATGTGCTCGGGACAGGCTCCGCCGAAGCCTTCACGGGCACTTTGTTGGCACCGGTCATGAGACCTTCGGCTGGCTCCGGGCGAACGGAAACCAGCTCGGTGTGGGCAGGCAATGGTGAGTGAAAAACTGCGCTAACNNTAACCATGGTGTGAATCTCCTGTGGATTGATGGAGGACAGAGCGGTCTTGCGACGTGAGCGTGGCGGTCTGTCCCGCAAGGTTTCAGGCCTTGATCCTGAAGCCGTCGGCGTACTTTTTAGGGTCTTTGCCGTCCCACACCACGCCGTCCACCAGTTTGGAGCTGCGCATCACGTCTTTGGGCACCGGGGTCTTGCTGGCGGTGGCGGCCTGCTTGTAGATGTCGATCTGGTTGATCTGTTTTGCCACCGCCAGGTAATCGGGGTGCTCTTTGATCAAGCCCCAGCGCTTGTGCTGGGTCAGGAACCACATGCCGTCGGACAGATAGGGAAAGTTGACCGCACCGTCGTTGTAAAACTTCATGTAGTTGGGGTCGTCCCAGGTTTTGCCCATGCCGTTTTGGTAGCGGCCCAGAATGCGCTGGTTGATCGCGTCCACGCTGGTGTTCACGTAGGACTTCTCGGCAATCGTTTCGGCCATCTTGTTCTTGTTCTGCAGGCCGGCGTCAATCCACTTGCCCGCTTCCAGGATGGCGGCTGTGACGGCACGGGCTGTGTTGGGATACTTCTTGACGAAGTCGCCCGTGGTGCCCAGCACCTTTTCGGGGTGGTCTTTCCAGATGTCCTGCGTGGTGACGGCGGTGACGCCGATGCCGTCGATGATGGCGCGGTGGTTCCAGGGTTCACCCACGCAGAAGCCATCCATGTTGCCGATGCGCATATTGGCCACCATTTGCGGTGGCGGTACGGTGATGACCTTGGCATCCTTGACCGGGTTGATGCCATGGGCCGCCAGCCAGTAATACAGCCACATGGCATGCGTGCCGGTGGGAAAGGTCTGGGCAAAGGTGTACTCACGTTTTTCGGCGGCCATCAGTTTGGCCAGACCGGCGCCATCCGCCGCGCCCTTGTCGGCCAGCTTCTTGGACAGGGTGATGGCCTGGCCGTTGTTGTTGAGCGTCATCAGCACGGCCATGTCTTTTTTGGCGCCGCCGATGCCCAGATGCACACCATAGACCAGACCGTACAGCACGTGGGCAAAGTCCAGCTCGCCGGTGACCAGCTTGTCACGCACGCCGGCCCAGCTGGCTTCCTTGGACGGGATGATCTTGACGCCGTATTTTTTGTCGAAACCCAGCACCGAGGCCATCACCACGCTGGCGCAGTCGGTCAGCGGGATGAAGCCGATTTTGACTTCGGTTTTTTCCGGAGCGTCCGAGCCGCCGGCATAAACGGCGGCGCGCAGCGCGGGGTTGATGCCGACCGCCCCTACGGCGGCGGTTTGTAAAACAGCGCGGCGGCTGAGGCTGGTTCTAAGAAAATCGGTCATGGCAAGTTTCCCCAAAGTATGCGGAACAGGGCTGCATGCGCCGGCACTGTTCCGCAAGGTTAAAAATCGACACATAAAAAAAGGCGTCCTCACGCAACCGGCCTGCGACTGATCTGCCGCTGCCGGTTGGTGGGGACGCCTTTGTCCTGGTTTGACCAGCTCAACCCGCCGTTGGGAAGAACCGCTCAAGAGACCATCGCTGGTCTTGTCACTGACTACGCAAGCCGCGTGCCAGAACCAGGATGGTTTAAGTTGCAATTAAATTGATAGCATCTTTCCCAGTCGATGCAAAGCTTGAGTGCGCAATTGATGCTCAAGTGGGAAGGGGTGGCGCAATGGCACTGATGTTGTGCACTGCACCAAGTTTGGTCGATCCAGGCCCGCATTGCGAACTGCAAGCGGGCTTGGGGTTGCGCTTCAGGGTGAAGGTCGCGTGGCCCCGCCCCCCAGGGCCTTGTACAGCGCGACCTGGTTCTGCAAATAACTCAGCCGGGTTTGTGCCACGGCCTGTTGCACGGCAAACAGTGAGCGTTGCGCGTCCAGCAGCTCCAGGTAGCTGGCCATGCCGTTGTTGTAGCGCAGGTCGGCCAGGTGGAAGCGTTCGGCTTCGGCCTCAAGCTGGACTTGCTGGGCCTGGAGTTGCTCGTTCAGCGTGGCGCGTCCGGCCAGGGCGTCGGCCACTTCGCGAAAGGCGGTCTGGATCGCTTTTTCGTATTGGGCGACAGCGATGTCGCGGCCTGTCCTGGCCGAGTCCAGTCCGGCCTGGTTGCGCCCGGCGTCAAAGATCGGTAGCAGTGCCTGCGGCGCCAGCGTCCAACCCCAGGCACCGTCCTGAAACAAGCCTGACAGTTCGCTGCTGGCCGTGCCGGCGCTGGCGGTGAGCGAGATGCGCGGGAAGAAGGCGGCCCGAGCGGCTCCGATGTTTGCGTTGGCGGCAATCAACTGTTGTTCGGCCTGCCGGATGTCCGGGCGGCGCGTCAGCAGGTCGGAGGGCAGGCCGGCTGGTATGTCGTGGAATATGGCCCCCACGCTCGTCACTGCGTGTACTGCGCTGCCCCCCGAGGGGGCTGTGCTTGCTTGGGGCGGCCCGGCGCGACGCACGACGTCCCCCACGCTCGTCGCTGCGTGTACTGCGCTGCCCTCCGCGGGGTAGGTGCTTGCTTGGGGCGGCCCGGCGCGGTGCATGGTGGTTTCGGGCAGTGGCTGCCCCACCAGCAGGGTGAGTGCGTTCACGTCCAGCGCGCGCAGGCGCCGCTGCTGGGCCAGGGTGGCGCGTGCCGATGCCGCGAGGGATTCGGCCTGGCGGAAGTCCAGTGCCGAGGCGGCACCATTGTCCAGGCGCAGTTGGGTCAGGCGCAGCGATTCATCGCGCGTGGTCAGGGTGCGCTGCGTCAGAGCCAGCAATTCGTCGTTGGTTTGCAGGCTCAGCCAGGTATTGGCGACGGCGGCGATCAGACTGATCTGCGCCGCCTTGCGGGCTTCATCCGAAGCCAGGTACTGCGCGAGTGCCGCTTCCTTCAGGCTGGCGATACGTCCAAAAAAATCGATTTCCCACGACGCCATCGCGAGGCCGGCGGTATAGACGCTGCTAATACCGCCGTTGCCGCCACTGCCGGGCTGACGGTTGCCCGTGGCCGCCAGGTTCAGGGTCGGGAACTGATCCGCGCGGCGAATCTGGTAGGTTGCACGTACTTGCTCCATATTGAGCACGGCCATGCGCAGGTCGCGGTTGTTCGCCAGCGCCAGGTGGATCAGCTCGCGCAGGGATGCGTCGCCCACAAAGTCCTGCCAGGCCAGGTCGGCGGCGGGTGTGGCGGCCGCGTCGTTCGCCGGTGCGCCGGCACCCGGCCACTGGGCGGCCACCGGCGCGGCCGGGCGCTCGTAGGCCGGGATCATCGAGCAGCCGGCCAGCACGGCGGCTGCGGCCAATGCGGCCAATGCGGCCAGGGTCGGGCCATGCGGCCGCGCCAGGGAAGGGTGAAGTGACTTCATGGTCTGTCTCGGATGGCGCTGCTTATTCATTTCCGGCCTGTTCGTGGTGCTGGCGAACCAATTTGGCATCGTGTTCATGCTGACGCTGGCTGCCCTTGAAGAAACTGCGCACCAGCAAGAAGAAGATGGGCACAAAAAACACGGCCAGCAGGGTGCCGGTGACCATGCCGCCGATTACGCCGGTGCCAATGGCGCGCTGGCTGGCCGAGCTGGCGCCGGTGGCGATGAACAGCGGCAGCACGCCCAGGGTGAACGCCATCGAGGTCATGATGATGGGGCGAAAGCGCAGATGGGCCGCTTCGAGCGCAGAATCCAGCAGGCTCTTGCCCTCGGCCTGCAGGTCCTTGGCGAATTCAATGATCAAAATCGCATTCTTGGAGGACAGGCCGATGATGGTGATCAGGCCGATCTGGAAGTACACGTCGTTGTCCATGCCGCGCAGCAGCGTGGCCAGCACCACGCCGAGCACGCCGAGCGGCACCACCAGCAGCACCGAGAACGGGATCGACCAGCTCTCGTACAGCGCGGCCAGGCACAGGAACACGGCCAGCAGCGAGAAACCGTACAGCACCATGGCCTGCGCGCCCGCGAGCTTTTCTTCGCGTGACTGGCCGGTCCACTCGAAGCCGAAGCCTTCCGGCAGCGTGGCCGCCAGTTTTTCCATCTCCGCCATGGCGGCGCCGGTACTGAAACCGGGTGCTGCATCGCCCGAGATTTTCATGGCCGGGTAGCCGTTGTAGCGCACCGTCTGCATCGGGCCGGTGATCCAGTGCGTGCTGGCAAAAGCCGAGAGTGGCACGAGTTGACCGCGGTTGTTGGGCACCGGCAGATCAAGCACCTGTTCGGGCTGCATGCGCGCGGAGGCCTCGGCCTGGACGACCACGCGTTGCAGCCGGCCCTGATTCGGAAAGTCGTTGACGTAGCTGGAGCCGAGCGCGGCGGACAGTGCGCTGTTGATGCTGTCAAAGCCCACACCCAGCGCGCTGGCCTTGTTGCGGTCGATGTCAATCTGCATCTGGGGCGCGTCCTCCATGCCGTCAGGGCGCACGCGCACGAGCACCGGGCTCTGGCTGGCCATGCCCAGCAACTGGTTGCGCACGTTGAGCAGTGCGGCGTGGCCTTTGCTGCCGCGGTCCTGCAGACGGAAGGTAAAGCCGGTGGCGTTGCCCAGCTCGGGGATGGGCGGCGGACTCAGTGCGAAGATGAAAGCGTCGCGCACACCCATCAGCGCCCCGAAGGCGCGGGTGGCGAGGGCCTGCGCCGAATGTTCGGCGCCACCGCGCTCGCTCCAGTCCTTGAGCATCACGAACGCGATGCCGGCGTTTTGCCCGCGCCCGGAGAACGAGAAGCCGGCCACGGTGATGATGTTGGCGACTTCGGGCTGTTTGAGCATGTAGTCTTCAACCTGTTGCAGCACCGTGCGCGTGCGCTCCTGCGCCGCACCGGGGGGCAATTGCACGTTGGCCAGGATGTAACCCTGGTCTTCATTGGGCAGGAACGAGGTGGGCAGGCGGGTGTAAACCAGTCCGACCACGCCAATCAGCAGGGCGTAGACGATCATCATCCGGCCGGCACGCTTGAGCAGCCGGGACAATCTGCTTTCATAGCCTTTGGCGGCGGCTTTGAACTTGCGGTTGAACCAGCCGAAAAACCCCCTTTTCTCCAGGTGGTGACCTGCGGCCACGGGCTTGAGCAGCGTGCCGCACAGCGCGGGCGTCAGCGACAGCGCCAGGAAAGCCGAAAAGGCGATCGAGGTGGCCATCGTGGCGGAAAACTGGCGGTAGATGTTGCCGGTGGAGCCCGGGAAAAAGGCCAGCGGCACGAACACAGAGATCAGCACCACGGTCACGCCGATGATGGCGCCCGAGATCTGGCTCATGGCCTTGCGCGTGGCCTGCAGCGGGGGCAGGCCTTCTTCGCTCATGATGCGCTCGACGTTTTCGACCACCACAATCGCGTCGTCAACCACGATGCCGATGACCAGCACCATGCCGAACATGGTCAGCACGTTGATGGAAAAACCCATGGCCAGCAGTGCGCCGAAGGTACCCAGCAGCGCCACCGGCACCACGATGGTGGGGATGATGGTGTAGCGGATGTTCTGCAAAAACAGAAACATCACCAGAAACACCAGCGCCATGGCTTCCAGCAGGGTGTGAATCACCTTCTCGATCGAGACCGAGATGAAGGTCGAGGTGTCGTAGGGAATGGAGTAGCTCACGCCCTGCGGGAAGAAGGCCTGCAATTCAGTCAGCTTGGCCCTCACCGCCTTGGCGGTGGCCAGTGCGTTGGCCGAGGGCGTGAGCTGCACGCCGATGCCCACCGCCGTCTTGCCGTTCAGACGCGCGCTGGTGCTGTAGAGCTGGGCGCCCAGTTCGATGCGCGCGACGTCCTTCAGACGCACCGATGAACCGTCGGTATTGGCGCGCAGTTGGACTTCGCCGAACTGTTCCACCGTGCTCAGTTGGCCCGGTACGACGATGGTGGCGGTTGTTGTCTGGCCCGGTGCGCTGGGCAGGTCGCCCAGATTACCGGCCGATACCTGCGCATTTTGGGCGCGAATCGCGGCATTGACCTGGTCCAGCGACAGATTGAAGCCCTTGAGCCTGGCTGGATCGACCCAGATGCGCATGGCGCGCTCGGCGCCGAATTGCGTGACGGTGCCGACACCGCCCAGCCGCTGGAGCTCGGGCACCACGTTGCGCGCCACGTAGTCGTTGAGCATGTCGATGGTGACGTCCGGATTCCGGGACGACAGCATCGCGAATTGCAAAAAGTTGGTGCGGGACTTGTCAACGCGCACCCCCTGTTGCGTCACCGCCGAGGGCAGCCGGGGCGTGGCGCGTGACAGGCGGTTCTGCACGTCCACCTGGGCCAGTTCCGGGTTGATGTTGGGCTCAAAGCTCAGTGAGATCGTGCCGGTTCCGTTGGCCTCGCTGATTGTTTCCATGTACGCCAGACCGGTGGTGCCGTTCATTTCGCGTTCGATGACGGCCAGCACACTGTCCTCCAGCGTCTGCGCCGTGGCGCCCGGGTAGGCCACCGACACCTGGATGATGGGCGCCGCCACCGCCGGGTACTGGGCAATCGGCAACTGGGTGATGGCCACGCCGCCCAGGACCATGATGAAAATGGCGATCACCCATGCAAAGATGGGCCGCTCGATGAAAAATTTGGCCATGACCCGGGCTCCTTAGCGGACGGCGCTGGTTGCCGCGCTGGCCGGGGCCGCGGGTGCGCTGGCAGCCTGGCTGTCTGGTGCCTGCCACGGCACGGGCTTGACCACGATGGGATCCCCCGGTTTGCCGTGCGGCAGCTTCTGGAAGCCATCCACCATCACCTGCTCACCCGTCTTGAGACCTTCCAGTACAACCCAGTGATGGCCCTGCGCCGAACCCAGTTTGACCGGACGCGGGGTCAGATGGTGGTCGGGGCCCACGACCATGACCGTGTCGCCCCTGGCGCCCCGGGTGACGGCCTGTTGCGGCAGCAGGATGGCACCGCTGACCTGCGCCTGTTCCAGTCGGACGCGCACGTACAGGCCGGGCAGGAGCTGTTTTCCAGGGTTGGGGATTTCCGCGCGCAAGGTCACCTGCCCGCTGCTGGCGTCGACTGTCAGGTCGGTAAACAGCAAGCGCCCGGCATGGGCGTAGGTGCTTCCGTCCTCCTGGATGAGGCTGATGCTGGCGGCACCCTTGCCGGCCTGCTTGTATTGCCCATGAGCCAAACCGGCCTTGAGCTTGAGCACGTCGGAGGCTGACTGCGTGAAGTTCACGTACATCGGGTCAATCTGCTGAATGACGGCCAACTGCGTCGCCTCGCCCTGGCCGACGAGGGCGCCTTCCGTGACCAGCGAGCGGCCGATGCGGCCCGAAATCGGGGCGGTGACGGCGGCGTAGTTCAGGTTGATGCGCGCCGTCTGCACCGCCGCCTTGCCGATGGCGACGTCGGCCTCGGCCTGTTTGTGGGCGGCCTGGGCGTTCACGTAGTCCTGCTGACTGATGGCCCTGGCCTCGGCCAGCGGTTTGAAACGCTCGGCTTGCGCACGGGCCTGCATCAGGTTGGCCTCCGCCTTGGCCAGGCTGGCCTGGGCGCTTGCGTAGCTGGCCTGGTACGGAGCGGGGTCAATTTCGAACAGGGCCTGGCCCGCTTTCACGTCGCTGCCTTCGCGAAACAGTCGCTTTTGCAAAATACCGGCTGCGCGCGCCCGCACCTGGGCCACGCGCGAGGCCTCCAGCCGGCCGGGCAGCTCGGTGACCAGACCGACCTCGCCGGGGGTGACGGTGAGCACACCGACTTCGGCCGGTGGCATGCCGCCAGCGGGCGGTGTGGCGGGGTTTTTCTGGCCGCAGCCGGCCATCAGGAGCGACAGGCCAATGGCGCCCAGGGTCAGGCCGGCGCGCGCCGGGAATGGAAGGAAAAAGGAGGGGGAGCCGGAACTCCGGGCGCGTTGCACAGGCATGGTTTTTCCTGAAAGGGGGCAGTGAAACAAGTTTCCGCTGCGCGGTATCGAAGACGAAGATGTAAGGGTTTAACCCGACCCAGTATACATACGTTCTTGAATGTATGATGATGGACCTGCCATTGCCACAATGTTCTGAAAGACGCCCGCCATGGCTCGCTGCACCAAGGAAGAATCTCTCGCCACCCGCCATCGGCTGCTGGACGCGGCCGAGTGCATGTTTGCCGAAAAAGGGGTTTCCCGCACTTCTTTGCACGACATTGCGCAGGCTGCGAGTGTGAGCCGGGGTGCCATTTACTGGCACTTCAAAAACAAGGCGGACCTGTTCAACGCGATGATGGAGCGCATCAGGTTGCCCATGGAGGATGCCTTGCACCAGATTGGGCGGGACGGCGGGCAGGATCCACTGGATGAGTTGCGCTGCGTCGTGCTTGATGCCATGCGCAACATTGCCGTGGACGGGCGGACGCGTCGCGTGTTCGAGGTGGCCACGCTCAAGGTGGAATATGTCGACGAATTGCTGGCGGTCAAGGCGCGCCAGTTGCAAACCCAGACCAACTGGGTGCGCCAGATGCAGCGCAGCCTGCTGGAGGGCGCCGCGCGCCGAGGGGTGCCGTTGCGGGTGCCGCCGCCCATGGCGGCGCAAGGTTTGCATGCGCTGGCGGCGGGGCTGATTCATACCTGGTTGCTGGCGCCGGAGGCCTTTGAGCTGGTCGACGTGGCTGAAATGGCCATGGATGCCTACCTGGCCGGCCTGGGTCTGGCGCCGCAGCCCGTGGGTGAGCGGATGGCCGACCGAGCCTGAATGGAGGGCGGGCAGCATCAGCCCAGCAAGTCTGCCACGTCCAGCACACGCTGCGCCACCTCGGCCAGTTTCAAGCTCTTGTTCATGGCGGTTTTTCGCAGTTTTTCATAGGCCGCTGCTTCGCTCAGACCCTGGCGCTGCATCAGCAGACCCTTGGCCCGGTCAATGATTTTGCGGTCTTGCAACTCGGTTTTGGTGGCGGCCAGTTCCTGCCGCAGCGCCTGCTCATGCTGAAAGCGGGCCAGGGCCACGTCCAGAATGGGGCGGATGCGTTCAACCGACAGCCCCGCCACGATGTAGGCCGACACGCCGGCCGCCACGGCGTCCCGGACATGCGAGGTGTCGTTGTCATTGGTGAACATGACGATGGGGCGGCGTGCGTCGCGGGTGGCCACCACCACGTGCTCCAGAGCGTCACGGGCCTCGCTTTCCGCATCCACGATGATCATGTCGGGTTGCAGCTGGGCGAGCCGTTCCGTCAGGAACACGTCGGCGGGCAGGCTGGCCACCAGGTTGAAGCCGCTTTCCAGCAGGCCAATGCGCAGACTGCGCGAGCGCTCGGCCTGGCTGATGGCGTGGTCATCGTTTTGGTCCTCGACGGCCAGATCGGGAACAACGACAACGATTCTAAGAGCTTCATTCATGCATAAAATTTAGCAATAATCGAGCCAAGCCAGGCGATGAATGGCGGCCCGTCGGCGTGGCATCCCCTAAACTCGGTTCCTATGGCAAAAAACTTGCAGGTGTTGGGGATCGAGTCCTCGTGTGATGAAACGGGTGTTGCACTGGTCGAGCTGCGGGGCAGTGACTTGCCGGTGCTGCTGGCGCAGGCCCTGCACAGCCAGGTCGCCATGCACCAGGCTTACGGCGGTGTGGTGCCGGAGCTGGCCAGCCGCGATCACATCCGCCGTGTGCTGCCCCTGACGCAGCAGGTGCTGGCAGATTCCGGGCGTACCATGGCCGATGTTGACGTGGTGGCCTTCACCCGCGGTCCGGGCCTGGCCGGCGCCCTGCTGGTGGGGGCGGGCGTAGCCTGCGCGCTGGGTGCCGCGCTGAATAAACCGGTGCTGGGCGTGCATCACCTCGAAGGCCATTTGCTGTCGCCCTTTCTCAGTGCCGACGCTCCCGAATTTCCCTTCGTGGCCCTGCTGGTGTCGGGCGGACACACGCAGTTGATGCGTGTGGACGGGGTCGGGCATTATGCCTTGCTGGGCGAAACGATCGATGACGCGGCCGGGGAGGCGTTTGACAAGTCGGCCAAGCTGCTGGGTTTGGGGTATCCGGGGGGGCCGGCCCTGGCGCGGCTGGCCGAGCGTGGCGATCCTGCCGCTTTCAAGCTGCCGCGCCCCTTGCTGCACAGCGGCAATCTTGATTTTTCATTTGCCGGCCTGAAAACCGCGGTGATGGTGCAGGCCAAAAAACTGGCGGCCGCGCAGGAGTGCGAGGTGGTGGCCTTGCCGGCGAGGGTGCTGGCGGATCTGGCCGCCTCGACGCAGGCGGCGATTGTGGACGTGCTGCTGAAGAAGTCGCTGGCGGCGCTGAAGCAGACCGGCCTGCGGCGGCTGGTGGTGGCCGGTGGCGTGGGGGCCAACCGGACGCTGCGCGAACAACTCGATGCCGCCTGCGCCCGGCAGCGCGTGCGCGTGCATTACCCCGAGCTGCACCTGTGTACCGACAACGGCGCCATGATCGCCATGGCCGCTGCCATGCGGTTGTGGTCGGGCCAGCAAAGCGCCAGCAAGGTCTACGCTTTTGACGTCAAACCGCGCTGGCCGCTGGCCGACGTGTCAGTTTGAGTCGCAACGCATGGATTGCGGCTCAGTTTTGAAATGGAACAGCGGTCGCTCCGGTCAGCGTTGGCAAAGGCTCATTCCATGAATACCATGACAATTTCTTTCTGGCACCTTGGCTGGCGCTCTTTGTGGCGCGATTTGCGCGCGGGTGAATTGCGTTTGCTCATTGTGGCAGTGACGTTGGCGGTGGCGGCCTTGACGGCGGTTGGCTTCTTTGCCGACCGGCTCAAAGGCGGTTTACAGCGCGACGTGCGCCAACTGCTCGGGGGCGACGCCGTCATTGCCAGCGACAACCCGGCGCCGGCCGTGTTTGCCCGGAAGGCGCGCGCCCTGGGCCTGGAGGTGGTGCAAACGCTGGGTTTCCCCACCATGGGGCGGGCGGCGGAGGTGAGAGGCGGTGCCAGCAAGCTGGTGGCTTTGAAGGTGGTCGAGCCGGGCTACCCGCTGCGCGGCAGCTTGCGGGTGGCGAGCCAGCCCGGCGCGCCCGAGGCTGTGACGCGAACGATTCCCGCGTCGGGCGAGGCTTGGGTGGACGCGCCCTTGCTGGACGCGCTCGGGCTCCGGATGGGTGACGCCCTGCTGCTGGGCGACGCCAGTCTGCGGCTTGCAAAAATCATCGTGACTGAGCCGGACCGTGGGGCCGGCTTCATGAACTTTGCGCCGCGCGTCATGATCAACCGTGCCGATGTGGATGCCACCGGGCTGATCCAGCCGGCCAGCCGCCTGAGCTACCGGATGGCGGTTGCCGGTGATGAGCGGCAGGTCAAGGTTTTTGTGGACTGGGCGCAGGAGGAAGTGAAGAAGCCCGCCGTGCGTGGTGTGCGGGTCGAGTCGCTGCAGGGGGGGCGGCCGGAACTGGGGCAAACGCTGGAGCGGGCCGAAAAGTTTCTCAACCTCATTGCCCTGCTCGCGGCACTTCTGAGCGCGGTGGCGGTGGCCCTGGCCGCGCGCGGCTTTGCCGCCAGCCACCTGGATGACTGCGCCATGCTGCGCGTGCTGGGCCTGAGCCAGCGCACCATTGCGTCCAGCTACGCCTTTGAGTTCACCACCATTGGTTTGCTGGCCAGTGGCCTGGGTGTGCTGGCTGGCTATGCCATGCACCATGTATTTCTGCGGCTGCTGGCCGGTCTGGTGGATGCAGAACTGCCCGCCGCGGGCAGCTGGCCGGTCATCTTTGGCCTGGGCATGGGGCTGACGCTGTTGTTGGCTTTTGGCCTGCCGCCCGTGTTGCAATTGGCCCAGGTGCCACCGTTGCGCGTGATGCGGCGCGATGTCGGCAACCTCAAGCCTGCCTCGCTCGGTGTGCTGGGTCTGGGCGTGGCCGGTTTTGCCGCCTTGCTGCTGGCCGCCAGCAGCGATGTCAGGCTGGGTCTGATTGCGGTCGGCGGCTTTGCCGCAGCGGTGCTGGTGTTTGCCGCCTTGAGCTGGCTGGCCGTCAGGCTGCTGCGCTGGAGTGTGAACGAGAGTACCGCGCCGCGCTGGCTGGTGCTGGCTACACGGCAGATTTCGGCCCGTCCGGCCTACACGGTGGTGCAGGTCAGCGCGCTGGCGGTGGGTTTGCTGGCGCTGGTGTTGCTGGTGCTCTTGCGCACGGACCTGATCAGCAGCTGGCGCAAGGCCACGCCACCGGATGCCCCGAACCGTTTTGTGATCAATGTCATGCCGGAGCAGGGCGAGGCTTTCGTCAAGGCATTGCGTGACGCTGGCGTGACGAAGTTTGACTGGTACCCCATGATCCGCGGACGGTTGGTGGCGGTGAACGGCCAAACGGTCACGCCCGACGATTACGCGGACGAGCAGGCGAAGCGTCTGGTGGACCGCGAGTTCAATTTGTCAAACAGCGCCACCCGGCCCGCGAACAATGAAGTGGTGGCTGGCCGCTGGACCGAGGAAGAACCGGGCGCCGTCAGCGTGGAGGAGGGTATTGCCAAAACGCTCAAGCTCAAGCTCGGCGACACGTTGCGCTTTGACGTGGGTGGTGTGCAGAGCGACTCGAAAATCACCTCCCTGCGCAAGGTGGACTGGGGTTCGATGCGGGCCAATTTCTTCGTCATGTTCCCGGTGAGCCGCTTGCCCGACGTGCCGACGACCTACATGAGCGCGTTCAAGGCGCCCGCCACCCGCGGCTTTGACAATGCGCTGGTGCGAAAATTTCCCAACGTCACCAGCGTGGACATGAGCACCACCATCACGCAGATTCAGCGCGTGTTGGACCAGGTGATCGGGGCGGTGGAGTTTTTGTTTGGCTTCACGCTGGCGGCGGGCCTGATGGTGCTGTTTGCCGCGGTGACGGCCACCCGCGAGGAGCGGGCGCGGGAGTTTGCCATCATGCGCGCCGTCGGTGCCCGGAGCAGCCTGTTGCGCCAGGTGCAGCGCGCCGAGCTGGCGGGCGTGGGCCTGCTCGCCGGTTTGCTGGCTTCCATTGCCGCCACGCTGGTGGGCTGGGCGCTGGCGAAGTATGTGTTTGACTTTGAGTGGAGCGTCTCGCTGTGGGTGCCGGTGTTCGGTGCCTTGAGCGGCGCGCTGCTGGCGCTGGGCGCCGGCTGGTGGGGTCTGCGTGGAGTGTTGCGCCGCCCGGTGGTGGAGACGCTGCGCCGGGCGGCGCAGTAACCGGCCTGCCGGAGGCGTTGCGCAGTCAGTTGCGTGATTCGTTTTTCAAGATGGCAGACTGGATGTGCAGCACGTCCGGGTGACAACCTGCCCGCCGACGGCCAGCGCCCGATTGCAAAAAAATGTTTTATCGGTCAACCCAAAGGAAACCCCCGGCGTTACTGACACAAGCCTGAACGATATTTGGGCCTGCTTAAGGTGGTCGGAGCGGACGCGACCATCGCTTGAATCTCAAACTATTTACCATGACCACTATCAAAACTCTCGTTATCGGCGCCTTGATTTCTGGTGCAGCTGCACTGTCATTTGCCCAGGCTCCGGCTGAAGCGGCAAAAGCGGCTGGCGCGTCGGCCCCTGCGGCTGCGGCTGCCCCTGCCCCTGCTGATGCAGCTTCGAAGCCCAAGCACCACATGGAAAAGCACGCAGCAAAGAAACACACTGCAAAAAAGACCAAAAAGGCCAGCGCCGCCAAGAAAGCTGATGCTGCTGCACCAGCCGCCTCTGCTGCCAAATAAGCAGGCTGACATTCATTGAATGGGTGGGGGCTGTGGGGGTACAGTCCCTATTTGTCTGCGCCAGGTTGCTTTCCCGCTTGTGCAAGACCTGTGTTTGACTCTTGTCAAATAAATAAATTTTGTTGCGCGTAGCCTTGCCAAGGTGGGCCGTTCGCAAACCGGACGCGTTCTGATAATTCAAGCGGACGGGGGTGTGAATGGCAAGACAGGTTGACGTCTGCAACGGCGATGCCGACGGCCTGTGTGCGCTGGTGCAGTGGCGTCTGCACGAGCCGCAGGTTGCCGCCAGCCTGGTGACCGGGTTGAAGCGCGATATTGAACTGCTCGATCGCGTACAGGCGGCACGGGGCGACAGCGTGCTGGTGTGCGACCTGTCCATGCGGCGCAACCGTCGGGCCCTGATGCGCCTGCTGGATGCCGGTGTGCGGGTGCGTTATTTCGACCACCACGAGGCGGGTGACATACCGCTGCATCCGTTGCTGGAGGCGCATATTGACGTTGCCAGTGACGTCTGTACAAGCCTGCTGGTGGATCGTTATCTGGGTGGAAAATTTCGTGCCTGGGCGTTGGTCGGCGCCTTCGGTGACAACCTGACGAATGCGGCCGATGAGCTGGCGACCGGGCTGGGCCTGGGTGCCGAGGATCGGCGCCGTCTGCGAACCCTGGGCGAGGCGATCAACTACAACGCCTACGGCGACAGCGAGCAGGATGTCTACATTGCACCTGCGCAGTTGTACCGGATTTTGTTGCGCTATCGCGAGCCGCAGGCCTTGCTGGAACACGAGCCGCTGGCACAGGAACTTGCAGCCCGGCGGCAGGACGATCTGCGACAGGCTGTCGCCCTGACACCGTACTGGACAGGAGCGCAGGCCGATGTCTATCTGCTGCCCGATGCTCCTTGGAGCCGGCGCGTGATCGGTACTCTGGGCAATGAACTCGCGCGCGCCCGGCCGCGGCGGGCGCATGCCGTGCTCAAGGCCACGGGCGCGGGTGACTTTGTGGTCAGCGTGCGTGCGCCGCTGGCGGCGCCGGGCGGGGCTGCCGCCCTGTGCCGTCTGTTTGGTGGTGGCGGGCGGGCCGGCGCGGCGGGCATTGACCACTTGCCGGCGCCGGATCTGGCGCGTTTCATCCGTGCGTTTTCTGTCGTTCGCTGGGGCGACGCCCGCACGGCGGCGGGGTAGTCCATAAGGGGAGTCGACTGATGCTGCTTTATTCACTGGATGCCGATGCCACGTTGGCGCAGGCGGTGGCGGCGCGTCTGAGTGTGCCGCTGGCGCCGCATGAGGAGCGCCGCTTTGAGGACGGGGAGTGCAAGTGGCGGCCTCTGCTGGACCCGCGTGGCCGTGACGTGTACGTGCTGCACAGCTTGCATGGCGGGCCCGTCGACAGTCCGCATGACAAGCTGTGCCAGCTGCTGATCTTCATTGCCACCTTGCGCGAGCATGGCGCGGCGCGCGTGACGGCGGTGGTGCCGTACCTGGCTTACGCGCGCAAGGACCGGCAGACCAAGCCCTTTGATCCGGTCACGTTGCGTTATGTGGCGCAGCTTTTTGACGCCGTCGGCACGGCGCAACTGATCGTGCTGGAGGCGCACAACGTGGCGGCGTTCCAGAACGCATTTCGTTGCCCGACCCTGCACCTTGACGCGTACCACGCTTTCGACGGCATGGTGGCCGAGTTGGCCGGTGGGGAAGCTCTGGCCGTGGCGTCGCCCGACCCCGGCGGCGTCAAGCGGGCGCAGTTGTGGCGCGAGGCGCTGGAAACGATGCTGGGGCGGCCGGTCGGTTTTGCGATGGTGGACAAGCGTCGCAGCGCTGGCGTCGTCAGCAGTGACAAGCTGGTGGCGGGCGATGTGGCCGGCATGACGGTGCTGCTGCTCGATGACCTGATCGCCAGCGGCGACACCATGAAGCGGGCGGCCCTGGCGTTGCGCCAGGCCGGTGCGCGGCAGGTGGTGGCGTGCGCGGCACATGGCCTGTTCACCGGTTGCGCCGCCGATGCGCTGGCGGATGACAGCATGGCGCAAGTCATCGTGACGGATAGCGTGCCGTCATTTCGCCTGCCGGCGCCGGCGGCCGTGCGCAACAAGCTGCGTGTGGCGTCAGTTGCGTCGCTGTTGGCGCAGGCTGTCAGGGTGAGCCATGGTACGTGGTCGCGTTTGCCGCAGTGTGTGCCGCGCTGATTTGAGCGAGGAGGGACGGTGTGCCCGAGCAGCGCATCAGGGGCGGTTCGATGAAGCCTGGGCAAGTAGCGTGGTTGACAGGTAGCGCGCAAATTCGTCGGCCGGCATGGGGCGGGCGAAGTGGTAGCCCTGGGCCTCATCGCAACGGAAGATGCGAAGCCGCTGCAGCATCCCCGGATTTTCCACGCCTTCGGCAATGGTTTTGAGGTTCAGGCTGTGGGCCATCTGGATGATGGCCCGCACGATGGCGGCGTCATCCGGATCGGTCGCCAGATCGCGGATGAATGACTGGTCGATCTTGAGTTTGTCGATGTCAAAGCGTTTGAGGTACGAGAGGCTGGAATAGCCGGTGCCGAAATCGTCGATGGACAGCTTCACCCCCAGCAGCTTGAGTCGTTTGACGGTGGCCAGCACCTGTTCGACATTCTGGATCAGGATGGATTCGGTCAACTCCAGTTCCAGCAGTGATGGATCGAGGCCGGACTGCTGCAAGGCGCTGATGACGGTTTGTTCCACTTGGCTGCGCCTGAACTGCACCGCCGACAGGTTGACCGCTATCGTGAGGTCTGGCAAGCCGCTTGTCTTCCAGGCCATGGCCTGGCGGCAGGCCTCGTGAATCACCC
Source organism: Rhodoferax sp. UBA6134 (assembly GCA_002422455.1). GTDB lineage: Bacteria > Pseudomonadota > Gammaproteobacteria > Burkholderiales > Burkholderiaceae_C > Rhodoferax. Next base: position 23,429 of record DIVK01000014.1, on the reverse strand, counting down.
ACTCCCCGATGGGTACGATCAGGCCGCTGTCTTCCGCAATGGGGATGAACCGCCCCGGCGGCACCAGGCCGAATTCGGGGTGATTCCAGCGAATCAGTGCTTCCGCGCCGATCACCGCCGCGCTGGCCAGATCGATCTGGGGCTGGTAATGGAGGGTGAATTCGCCGCGCTCCAGGGCACGCCGCAGCCCGTTGCGTATCACCAGGTGCTCAACGGCCTCGGTATTCATTTCTTCGTTGAAGAAGCGGTAGGTGTTGCGTCCGGCTTCCTTGGCTCGGTACATGGCCATGTCGGCTTTCTTGCGCAGGGTTTCGAAATCAGGTCCGTCCTGCGGGAAGAGAGCGGCCCCGATGGAGACCGAGGTCGAGAGTTCGGTACCGTCGGCATGGAACGGTTCCTGCAGCCGCTCCATGATGTTGGTCAGCACGGGTACGGCGGCATCGGGATCGAGCAGGTCACTCAGCAAGATCACGAATTCGTCGCCGCCCTGGCGGCTGATGGTGTCGGCGTCACGCACGCATTCACGCAGGCGTGAGGCGACTTCCTTGAGCAGCGCATCGCCCGTGGCGTGCCCCAGCGAGTCATTGATTTTCTTGAAATTGTCCAGGTCGAGAAACAGCAGTGCCAGCCGGGTTGTGGTGCGCTGCGCATGCGCCATGGCCTGCTGCATGCGGTCCTGCAGCAGCAGACGGTTGGGCAGCCCGGTCAGAGGGTCATGGTAGGCCAGGAATTCGATCTGTTGTTCGGCATGTCTGCGCTCGGCTATTTCAAGTAACAGCCGCGCATTGGTTTGAGCCAGTTCTTCGGTGCGTTCATGCACACGGTTTTCAAGTTCGTCATGCGCCTGGGTCAACGCAGCCTGCGCCGATTTTTTCTCGGTGACGTCTTCCAGTATCCAGATGGTGTTGTGGCCGCCATCGGTTGAGGGCAACGCCCTGGCCATATGGCGCAAGCAGATGGATGAACCATCTTTGCGCGTGATGGGCCATTCGATATCCAGCAGCCCACCGCTACCCAATACTGGCCCGACTGCGCGACTGAAGCTGGCGTAGTCATGCTGATCCTTGAGCAGAATGTCTGTCTGCTGACCCAGCAGGGTTCCGGGTGCCCAGCCATAAATGGCATCGGCGCGTGGATTGGCGTGAATGATTTTTCTGTTGTGGGTGAAGATGATGCCAACGGACGCATTTTCGAGAATGGCGTCCTGCCTGAGCAGCAGTTCCTGCAGGGCCGCCTCCGCTGCCTTGCGGTCGCCGATGTCCTCAACAATCCAGATGATGCCGTCAGCGGGGTTTTTGGGGTTGATGGCCTTGATTCGAAAATGGCAATGCACCTTGCTGCCATCTTTGCGGCGCATGGACATTTCATGGTCCAGCCGGCCTCCTTGTTTGAGGACGGGTGTTGCCAGGCTGTGCATCCTGGCATGGTCTGCGGGGGAGAGGTAGAACCCGGAGCCCGGCTGGCCAACCAGTTCGTCATGCGGCCAGCCGAATATCTGCGCAAACGTGGGATTGCAGTGCAATATTTTCCCGTGGCGGGTAAACACGATGCCGACCGAGGCATTTTCCAGAATGGCCTGGTACTCCAGCAGCGTTTGCGATATTGACGTCGCCGGTGCGTCACTGGCTGGCAGGGTGGGCGGGATGCTCATGCGTGTGACATAACTCGGCTGATGGGGGGCCGCAGGTCCGGCCCGGAAGCAACAATCGGAGGGGAGTCCTGTCCGAAAAAGGGACGGATCGATAATAGCAGCCGACTGGCCTAAATAGCCGCTTCGAGCCCGTTCCTGAAGTGCTCTTTCATCCGCTGCGTGGCGCCAGCCGGGTTGCGGGCGGTCAGGGCGGCCATGATGGCACGGTGTTCCTGCAGCGACTCCTCGATGCGACCGGACTTGAGCAGCGAGTTGTGCCGGTTGAGCTTCATGACCTTGCGCAGGTCGGCCACCATCTGGTTGCGCCAGCGGTTGTCGGCAATCTCCAGAAGCCGCAGGTGAAAGCGCTCGTTGATCCCGAAGAAGCGTTCCCGGTCTTCCTGTCCCGGCCTGGCTGCCGTTTCCAGTTCATGGTGCAGGGTTTGCAGCTCTTCCATTTGGGATTCGGTGGCGTTTTCGGCCACCACGCCTGTCGCATCCGATTCCAGCAGGCTGAGCAGGTGGTATACGTCGGACAAGTCGCGCTCGGACACCTCGGTCACGTAGGCGCCACGCCGCACCTTCATGGTAACCAGGCCCTCGGCTGCCAGCACTTTGAGTGCTTCGCGCAGCGGCGTGCGGCTGATGCCGTAGGCCTCGGCAATTTTCAGCTCGTCAATCCAGCTTCCGGGCTCCAGTTCACGCGTGAAAATGCGTTGACGCAGGAGTTCGGCCACCTCTTCATAGAGTGCATGGGGAGCGAGGGAGAGTGCGGCCATGGAGGGGATTGTAGGCTTGAATCAAAATTTTGAATCAATAATTATAAATAACGTAAACTACGGCCCATTCGCTGAAGCACGCGCGGGGCCGCAATGGTCTGCGCCTGTTCGGCGCCAGATCATTTCGACCAATTTATCGCAAACGGCATCCGTCATGACCCAACAAAATCCTGAATTCAAGACCGCCAGCCTGGACGCTTGGGCCAAGGCTGCCGCCAAGTCCGCACCGGGCGGCAACGTGGATGCCCTGAACTGGGTCACGCCCGACGGTATTGCGGTCAAGCCGCTCTACACCGCCGCCGATACCCGGGATCTGCCCTACACCCACACGCTGCCGGGGTTTGAGCCCTACTTGCGCGGCCCGCAGGCCACCATGTACGCGGTGCGCCCGTGGACCATTCGCCAGTATGCGGGGTTTTCCACGGCGGAAGAGTCGAACGCGTTTTACCGCAAGGCGCTGGCTGCGGGCGGGCAGGGCGTGTCCGTCGCTTTCGACCTGGCCACGCACCGGGGCTACGACTCCGACCATCCGCGCGTGACCGGCGACGTCGGCAAGGCCGGCGTCGCCATCGACAGCGTGGAGGACATGAAGATCCTGTTCGACCAGATTCCGCTCGACCGGGTGAGCGTCTCCATGACCATGAACGGCGCCGTGCTGCCGGTGCTGGCGGGCTACGTGGTGGCGGCCGAGGAGCAGGGCGTCAGCCAGGACAAGCTTTCGGGAACGATTCAGAACGACATTCTGAAAGAGTTCATGGTGCGCAACACCTATATCTACCCGCCCGCGCCTTCCATGCGCATCATCGGCGACATCATCGAGTACACGGCCAGGAACATGCCGAAGTTCAACTCGATCTCCATCAGCGGCTACCACATGCAGGAAGCCGGCGCCAACCAGGCGCTGGAGCTGGCCTTCACCCTGGCCGACGGCAAGGAGTATGTGAAGACGGCGATTGCCAAAGGCATGGACGTGGACGACTTTGCCGGGCGGCTCTCGTTCTTCTGGGCCATCGGCATGAACTTCTACCTGGAAGTGGCCAAGATGCGCGCCGCGCGCCTGCTGTGGTGTCGCATCATGAAGGGTTTTGACGCCAAAAACCCCAAGAGCCTGATGCTGCGCACCCACTGCCAGACCTCCGGCTGGAGTCTGACCGAGCAGGATCCCTACAACAACGTGGTGCGCACCACCATCGAGGCCATGGCGGCGGTGTTCGGCGGCACGCAGAGCCTGCACACCAACAGCTTTGACGAGGCCATCGCGCTGCCTACCGAGTTCAGTGCCCGCATCGCCCGCAACACGCAGCTCATCATCCAGGAAGAAACCCACATCACCAATGTGATCGACCCCTGGGCTGGCAGCTACATGATGGAAAAGCTGACACAGGACATGGCGGACGCAGCCTGGAAGATCATTGAAGAAGTCGAAGCCATGGGCGGCATGACCAAAGCCGTCGATTCAGGCTGGGCCAAGCTCAAAATTGAAGCGGCGGCGGCCGAGAAGCAGGCCCGCATCGACAGCGGCAAGGACGTGATCGTTGGCGTCAATAAATACAAGCTCAAGACCGAGGACGCGATTGACGCCCGCGACATTGACAACGTGGCGGTGCGTGACTCCCAGATTGCCCGCCTCAACGCGATCAAGCAAAAGCGCGATCCGGCCCGCGTGGCGGCTGCATTGTCTGCCATCATGGCGGCGGCCGAATCGAATTCCGGCAATCTGCTGGACTTGACGATCAAGGCCATGCGCCTGCGCGCCACGGTGGGCGAGGTGAGCGATGCCATGGAAAAATCATTCGGCCGCCACCGCGCCGATACGCAAAAGGTGACCGGCGTGTACGCAGCAGCTTATGACTCGGCCGAAGGCTGGGAAAACCTCAAAACCGAAATCAACGCCTTTGCCGAAAAAGAGGGGCGTCGCCCGCGCGTGATGATTTCCAAACTGGGCCAGGATGGCCACGACCGCGGCGCCAAGGTGGTGGCCACCGCCTTTGCCGATCTCGGCTTCGACGTCGACATGGGGCCGCTGTTCCAGACACCGGAGGAGTGCGCGCGCCAGGCGATCGAGAACGACGTGCATGCGGTCGGCGTCTCCACCCTGGCGGCCGGTCACAAGACGCTGGTGCCGGCCATCATCGCCGAGTTGAAAAAACAGGGCGCTGACGACATCATCGTCTTCGTCGGCGGTGTGATTCCGCGCCAGGATTACGAGATGCTGTATGAAGCCGGTGTCAAGGGCATTTATGGCCCGGGCACGCCGATTCCGGCCAGTGCGAAAGACGTGCTGGAGCAGATCAAGAAGGCGCTGGGGTGACTTCTTTGGACTTGTGGGGTGGCGTTGTTGAGGGGCAGGCGCTGGCACAACGCCGCGCCATCGCCAAGGCCATCACATTGTTGGAATCGACTCGCGCCGATCACCGCGCGCAGGCCGATGCGCTGCTGACGGCGCTGCTGCCGCACACCGGCAAGTCGTTCCGGCTAGGCATCAGCGGCGTGCCGGGCGTGGGCAAAAGCACCTTCATCGAGGCGCTGGGTCTGTACCTGATTGGCCAGGGCCACCGGGTGGCGGTGCTGACCATTGATCCATCTTCGTCGGTGTCTGGTGGCTCCATCCTGGGCGACAAGACGCGCATGGAGAAGCTCTCTGTGCATGACAAGGCCTACATTCGCCCCAGCCCGTCCAGCGGCACCCTGGGCGGCGTGGCCGAGAAGACACGCGAGGCCATGCTGGTGTGCGAGGCCGCGGGTTACGACATCGTGATTGTGGAGACCGTGGGCGTGGGCCAGAGCGAGACGGCGGTGCAGGGCATGACCGACATGTTCGTGCTGCTGCAGTTGCCCAACGCCGGAGACGACCTGCAGGCGATCAAGAAGGGCGTGATGGAGCTGGCCGACCTGGTGGTCATCAACAAGGCCGACATCGACCCCGACGCCGCCACCCGGGCGCGCGCCCAGATCACCTCGTCGCTGCGTCTGCTGGGTCTGCATGGGCAGCCCGAGCACGCGCACCATGATGAAAAAATATGGCACCCGCGGGTGATCCAGATCAGTGCCCTGCACGACCAGGGCGTGGATGCGTTCTGGGCCGCGGTGACGCAGTACCGCGCGTTGCAGACGGCCAATGGCCGTCTGGCCACGCGCCGCCAGCAGCAGGCTGGCGCCTGGATGTGGGAACGCATCGACGCCGGCCTGAAACAACGCTTTCGCGAACACCCGCAGGTGCGCAAGACGCTGGACCTTTTCACGCGGCAGGTGCAGGCGGGCCAACTGGCCGCTTCCACTGCCGCACGGCAACTGCTATCTGTTTACGAATCCAACACCGTTCGGGCTGAGCCTGTCGAAGCCCTCACGAAACACCACGCAAGCCCTTCGACAGGCTCAGGGCGAACGGAAATTTGATCGCACCACCATGCAAGACATCCTGGACCAACTGGAAAACAAACGCGCCGCCGCCCGCCTGGGCGGGGGACAAAAGCGCATCGACGCACAACACGCCAAGGGCAAGCTCACGGCGCGTGAGCGGCTGGAAGTGCTGCTCGACGAGGGCACGTTCGAAGAGTGGGACATGTTCGTCGAGCACCGTTGCACTGACTTCGCCATGCAGGACAACAAGATCCCCGGCGACGGCGTGGTCACCGGCTACGGCATGATCAACGGCCGCCTGGTGTTCGTCTTCAGCCAGGATTTCACCGTCTTCGGCGGCGCACTCTCCGAGGCGCATGCCGAGAAGATCTGCAAGATCATGGACCAGGCCATGAAGGTCGGCGCGCCGGTGATCGGCCTGAACGACTCGGGCGGCGCCCGCATCCAGGAGGGGGTGGCTTCGCTCGGCGGCTATGCCGACGTGTTCCAGCGCAACGTGATGGCCTCGGGCGTGGTGCCGCAGATCAGCATGATCATGGGCCCCTCGGCCGGCGGCGCGGTGTACTCGCCCGCCATGACCGATTTCATCTTCATGGTGAAAGACTCCAGCAACATGTTCGTCACCGGCCCCGAGGTGGTCAAGACCGTGACGCATGAGGAAGTGACCGCTGAAGAGTTGGGCGGCGCCATCACCCACACCACCCGCAGTGGAGTGGCCGATCTGGCGTTCGAGAACGACGTCGAGGCGTTGCTGATGCTGCGCCGCCTCTACAACTACCTGCCGCTGTCCAACCGCGAGAAGGCGCCGGTGCGCCCCAGCGGCGACCCGATCGAGCGCATGGAACTGAGCCTGGACACGCTGGTGCCCGACAACCCGAACAAGCCCTACGACATGAAGGAGCTGATTGTCAAGACGGTGGACGATGGCGATTTCTTCGAGCTGCAGCCCGAGTACGCCAAGAACATCCTGATCGGCTTTGCCCGCATGGACGGGCAGACCGTGGGTGTCGTGGCGAATCAGCCGCTGGTGCTGGCGGGTTGTCTGGACATCAAGAGCTCGATCAAGGCAGCGCGTTTCGTGCGCTTCTGTGACGCCTTCAACATCCCGGTCATCACCTTTGTCGACGTGCCTGGCTTCATGCCCGGCACCGCGCAGGAGTACGGCGGCATCATCAAGCACGGCGCCAAGCTGCTCTATGCTTATGCTGAATGCACAGTGCCCAAGATCACGGTGATCACGCGCAAGGCCTATGGCGGTGCCTACGACGTGATGGCCTCCAAGCACCTGCGTGGCGACGTCAACTTTGCCTGGCCCAACGCCGAGATCGCGGTGATGGGTGCCAAGGGCGCGGTGGAAATCATCTTCCGCGAAGAGAAGAAGGATCCGGTCAAGCTGGCCGGGCGTGAGGCCGAGTACAAGGCGCGCTTCGCCAACCCCTTTGTGGCCAGCTCGCGCGGCTACATCGACGACGTGATCCTGCCGCACGAAACCCGCAAGCGCATCGGCCGCAGTCTGGTCATGCTCAAGGACAAGAAGCTGGAAAACCCGTGGCGCAAGCACGGCAACATTCCGCTGTAACCCATAACCGTTCGCCCTGAGCTTGTCGAAGGGCTTCTCCTGGGGTGGCAGGGCTTCGACAGGCTCAGCCCGAACGGGAAAGAGAAGGAAAAAAACATGTTTACCAAAATACTGATCGCCAACCGTGGCGAAATCGCTTGCCGGGTTGTCAAGACGGCCCAGAAGATGGGCATCAAAACCGTGGCGGTGTACTCCGAGGCCGACCGCGACGCGCGCCACGTGCAACTGGCTGACGAGGCCGTGCCGATCGGCCCGGCCGCCTCGCGCGAGTCCTACCTGGTGGCCGACAAGATCATCGCTGCGGCCAGGCAGACCGGCGCGCAGGCCATCCACCCCGGCTACGGCTTCCTGTCGGAGAACGAGGCCTTTGCCAAACGTTGCGAGGATGAGGGCATCGTCTTCATCGGCCCCAAGGCGCACAGCATTGCCGCCATGGGCGACAAGATCGCCTCCAAGAAGCTGGCCAACGAGGCCAAGGTCAACACCATTCCCGGCTGGAACGAGGCCATCGAGTCGGCCGGGCGCGCGGTGGAGATTGCCCGCGACATCGGCTACCCGGTGATGATCAAGGCCTCGGCCGGCGGCGGCGGCAAGGGCCTGCGCGTGGCCTTCAACGACAAGGAGGCGCTGGAAGGTTTCACCGCTTGCCAGAACGAGGCGCGCAACAGTTTTGGCGACGACCGCATCTTCATCGAGAAGTTCGTGCAGGAGCCGCGCCACATCGAGATCCAGGTGCTGGGCGACAGCCACGGCCATGTGATTTACCTCAATGAGCGCGAATGTTCGATCCAGCGCCGCCACCAGAAAGTGATCGAGGAGGCGCCGTCGCCCTTCATCAGTGACGCCACCCGCCGCGCCATGGGCGAGCAGGCCGTGGCGCTGGCCAGGGCGGTGCAGTACCAGAGTGCGGGCACGGTGGAGTTCGTGGTCGGCAAGGACCAGGATTTTTACTTTCTGGAGATGAACACCCGGCTGCAGGTGGAGCACCCGGTGACCGAGTGCATCACCGGCCTGGACCTGGTGGAACTGATGATCCGCGTCGCCGCCGGAGAGAAGCTGCCTCTGACCCAGGCCGACGTGAAGCGCGACGGCTGGGCCATCGAGTGCCGCATCAACGCCGAAGACCCGTTTCGCAACTTCCTGCCCTCCACCGGCCGCCTGGTGCGTTTCACGCCGCCGGCGCAGAGCATGTGGCAGGCCAATACCCAGGAGCTGCTGGGCGTGCGCGTGGACACCGGCGTGCAGGACGGCGGCGAGATCCCGATGTACTACGACTCGATGATCGCCAAGCTCATCGTGCATGGCAAGGACCGCCCGGACGCCATTGCCAAGATGCGCGAGGCGCTCAACGGTTTTGTCATTCGCGGCATCAACAGCAATATTCCGTTCCAGGCCGCCTTGCTGGCGCATCCGAAGTTTGTGGCGGGGGATTTCAACACCGGTTTCATTGCCGAACACTACGGTCAGGGTTTTCGCGCCGAAGACGTGCCGCACGATGAAGCCGACTTCCTGGTGGCGCTGGCCGCCTTTGTGCGCCGGAAATCCCGGGAGCGCGCGGCTGGATTGAGCGGGCAACTGCCGGGCTACGGCGTCAAGGTGGGCCACGACTTCAGCGTCATCACGCTCGGCACCGGCGGTGAAAACCGCTACACGGCGGTGCATGTCGATGAGGTGGTGGGCCAGATCGGCACCGCGGTGGTCACGGTGGGGAGCAAACGATTTGCCATCAGCAGCCCGTCGCGCCTGAACGATATCTGCGTGGTCGGCGAATGCAATGGCGCGCCCTTCACCGCCCAGGTCGAGCGTGGCACGCTGCGCAATCCGCTGGCGCTGGTGGTGCAGCACAACGGCACCCGCGTTGAGACCATGGTGGTGTCGCCGCGCATGGCCGAGTTGCACGCGCTGATGCCGTTCAAGGCGCCGCCTGATATGAGCAAATACGTGCTTTCGCCCATGCCGGGCCTGTTGGCGGAGGTGGCGGTGCAAGTGGGGCAGAAAGTGCAGGCCGGTGAACGTGTGGCCGTGATCGAGGCCATGAAGATGGAAAACGTGTTGTTCGCCGCCGCCGATGGCGTGGTTGCCAAGGTGTTGGCCGCCAAGGGCGAGTCGCTCAGCGTGGACCAGCCCATTGTGGAGTTCGAGCAATGAATGGCACCCTCAAGCAGCGGCCCTTCAAGGTGCTGGGCATCCAGCAGATCGCCATTGGCGGGCCCGACAAGCTGCGGCTGCAAAAGCTCTGGGTCGACATGCTGGGGCTGGAAGTTGCCGGCACCTTCCGCAGCGAACGCGAAAACGTGGATGAAGATATCTGCGCCCTGGGGCAGGGCCCGTTCAAGGTGGAAGTTGACCTGATGCAGCCGCTGGACCTGGATAAAAAACCGGCCGTGCATACCACGCCGCTGAACCACGTGGGTCTGTGGATCGATGATCTGCCGCTGGCCGTCGAATGGCTCACGGCGCAGGGCGTACGCTTTGCGCCGGGCGGCATCCGCAAGGGTGCCGCCGGCTTTGACATCTGCTTTCTGCACCCGAAGTCCAATGATGAGTTCCCGGTCAGCGGCGAGGGTGTGCTGATCGAGCTGGTGCAGGCGCCGGTGGAAGTTGTGGCGGCCTTTGGCAAGCTGGCTGCGCAGTATTCCTGCGGGTGAGTCGGGCCGCGGCGGCTGACAGGCGGCCGGGAAGCGGTTACCGGGTGCCGGCGTCTCGTTTGGCGCGGGCCCGTGCCAGGGCCGCTTCGATCACGGTGCGTTTTTGCGCCAGTATGGCGGGGTCGGTGTGTTGTGAGTGCCGGGGCAGGTCGGCCAGTTTGAGCAGCGCCTTTTCTTCCAGTCGTTTGGCATTTTCGTCTTCGTCCCGCTGGCGCCGGAAGTCATGAAATTCGTAGCGCGTGCGGGCCAATTCGGCCTGCGGGCGCGACCAGGCGGCCCAGCCGGTGGCCCCTGGCGTCACGTTTTCCAGCGCAATGCAATCCACCGGGCACACTGGCAGACACAACCCGCAGCCGGTGCAGTAGGCCTCGATCACGGTGTGCATCAGCTTGTTGCTGCCCATGATCGCGTCGGTCGGGCAGACCTTGATGCACAGGGTGCAGCCGATGCACCAGTCTTCGTCGATGAATGCGACGCTGCGCGGGCCTTCGGTGCCGTGGATCGGGTTCAGCGGGATGACGGGCTGGCCCGTGAGGACGGCCAGCGCTTCAATGCCCTGCGCGCCGCCGGGCGGGCACTGGTTGATGCCCGCCGCGCCCTGCGCAATCGCCTGCGCGTAAGCCGCGCAGTCAGGGTAGCCGCAACGGGTGCACTGCGTTTGCGGCAGCAAGGCGAGGATGTCGTCCGCCAACGCTGTCATTGCTTCTTGCGGGCGACTTTTCTGGCTGCAGGTTCATTAGCCGTCGCCGCCTGTTCTTCGGCGGGTGCGTCCGGCTGTGAGGCGCCGGCAGCTTGGGCTACCGGCTGATGGCTCCGGATGAAGGCCTTCACCTCGGGGTAGACCATGTCGCGCCAGCGGCGACCGCTGAAGATGCCATAGTGTCCCGCGCCTTTGACGAGAAAGTGTTTTTGCTCCGTATCGACCACGCCGCTGCAGATGCTGTGTACGGCCTCGGTCTGGCCGGAGCCGGAGATGTCGTCCAGCTCGCCTTCCACCGAGAAGAGGGCGGTGCTTGTGATGTCCTGCGGGCGCACGCGCTCCAGTTTTCCATCCACGCCTTTCACGTCCCAGGTGCCGTTGACCAGGCTGAATTCCTGAAACACGACCTTGATCGTTTCCAGATAGTAGTTGGCGTCCATGTCCAGCACGGCGTTGTATTCATCGTAGAACTTGCGGTGCGCTTCGGTGCCGGCGTCGTCGCCCTTGATCAGGTCCTGAAAGTAATCGTAATGACTCTTGGCATGGGTACTGGGGTTCATGGCCACAAAACCGGTGTATTGCAGAAAGCCGGGATAAACGCGGCGCCCGGCACCCGCAAAGCTGGGGGGCACACGGTAAACGACATTGTTTTCAAACCATTCATAGCTCTTGTTCATGGCCAGGCTGTTCACCGCCGTGGGCGATTTGCGGGCATCGATCGGGCCGCCCATCATGGTCATGCTCAACGGCGTCAACTCGCCGCGGCTGGCCATCAGCGACACTGCGGCCAGCGCGGGCACGGTGGGCTGGCACACGCTCATGACGTGGCAGTTGCCATAGATGCCCTGCAGGTGGCGGATGAACTCCTGCACATAGTTCACGTAGTCGTCCAGGTGGAATTCGCCTTCGGACAGGGGCACCAGGCGCGCATTCTTCCAGTCGGTGATGTAGACCTTGTGGTCCTTGAGCATGGTGCGCACGGTGTCGCGCAGCAACGTGGCATAGTGGCCCGACAATGGTGCCACGATCAGCACTGCAGGCTGGCCCTTGAGCGTGGCCAGCGTGGCCTGATCGTCCGAAAAGCGCTTGAAACGGCGCAGTTCGCAAAACGGCTTGTTCAGCTCGACGCGCTCGGAGATGGCCACGGTGACGCCGTCAACGTCCACCGTGGGGATGTCAAACGCCGGTTTTTCATAATCTTTGCCAAGGCGGTACAGCACGTCATAGCCGGCGGACATGCGCTGCGCCAAGGGGCTCTGACTGAGGGGCGACTGCGGGTTGCTGAACAGTTTGGAGGCTGCCAGCGCAAAGTCGGCAAAGGGCTCCATCAGGGAGCGTTGGGTTTCATAGAGTTGGTAGAGCACGATGCACTCGCTTTCCGGAAATGTTGCAGTGCAATATAACAGCTTCAGCGGAATTTTTTTGGATCGCTCACCTATTTCCCCTGTCGGCGAGTGTCCAGGGGGAGCGCACCGGTGGCCAGGACGCCGCGCACCAGGTTGCGGCTATGGGCCGCAAAATTGGCCATCAATTCGATCACGGCCTGGTCCAGGCTGGCGCGCCGGGCCGGGTCTTGCTGGCTGAGCTCCGCCAGCAGGTCGATCTCCGACTCGTGTACCCCGAAATCGAAGGCGGGGTCGCTGACATGGCCGGCCGGCAGGGTGTCGAGCAGAATGCCGCTCAGCCGGGCGCCAAGGGAATGTGCCTGGCGGCTCACGACGTCGCGCGCATAGGTGTCGGACCAGGCCGGGTAGCTGGCATCCCTGGCGCTGCTGCGCAGCGCCTCTTCAAGAGTGCTTTTCTGCCCGGCCCGAGCGGCGTTGTAGACCTGTTGCTGCTGGTATTTTTCCAGCGCGAGATGGCGGTTGGACAGCAGCACAATCGCCTCGTTCTTCATGCGGGGCAGGCCGATCATCGCCAGCAGGTTGATGCCGATCAGCTGGGCCGATGAGCTGCCGGGCGCCAGGCTGGCGTGGTAGGGCTGGGTCAAGTCCTGCACATAGTGCAGCGCCAGGCCGGTGAAACGCCAGCCCCAGTAGGGGTGGCCGGTCCGGAAGGCCAGGGCGGCCAGGCTGCTGTACTGCTGGATGCGCAGCAGCGGGAAGGTTTTTTTGATGAACGGTGCCGCCAGGTAAAGCACGCGGTCTTCATGGTAAAAGCCCATGTGAAACGGCGCCTGGGTCGAGTAGTACAGCGCCGGGTTGCCGAACGGCAGGGGGCCAAAGCCATAGACCTTGCCCCAGTCCGACGGGCTGTCGGCCCACAGATTGATGTCCAGCCCGTAGTCCGGCTCATCGGTGGCGGACGCCAGCACACTGAGCGGAGCGACGCGATCCCCGGCCCTGAGGCTGACAAAACGGTTGTTGGAGTGGGCCTGTTCGGGCAGCGTATTGACGGCGGCATACGCCAGCAGCGGGGCGGACGCAGGGGGCGGATGCCGGGGATCGGGCTGAACGTACAGCGCGAACTTGCTGTTGGGTGCCACCCGCAGCGCCATCAAAAAGGCGCGCCGCCGGGCCGCGTCGCTTTGCGTCGGGTTGGCCTTGAAGGCCAGCGCCGCCGGACGGGGTGGGTAGACGTCAAGATGGGTTTGGGCCCAGGCCTCCTGGCGGTTCAGCAGGGCTTCAATCGATTTCTCCTGCGCTTTCAGGAAGCCCTCCAGCGGCTCCACCGGCACCGGGGCGGCGTTCATCACCTCGGGCATGTTTTCAAACGTGCGGTAGGCGGCCAGGCTATGGTTGCTCCAGGCCAGGGCGTTACCGGCAGCCAGCCCAAGCAGGCCAAGCCAGGTCAGGACGAATCGGGTCATTTGAAAACTCCGCAAAGGGTTCAGCTCACGTCGCCGCGAGCCGGGTGGCCAACTGGCTCAGGGCCGCATAGGCCTGGCCCGCCGTCGCGTCCCACTGCGCCACGGCCTGGCCCTGGCGCTCGACCAGCGCGTGGTCGCCGCGCGCTGCGGGACCGGTCAGGGCGCCGGCGGGCCCCAGGGCCAGGATGTTGTCGGTCGCGTTGCGCAGTAGCGTGGTGCCGAGCTGGGCCGCCACGCCGGCGGGCACGCCGCTGTCGTGCCACAACTGCTGGGCCAGCGCCTGCAGCACGGGCAGGAAATTGGTCGCAAACACAGCGCCCGCGTGGTACAGCAGTTTGTGCTCGGCGGCCAGGGCGAAGCAGTGCGCGCCAATGCGGGTGAATGAGGTTTCAAGCTCTGCCACGGCCATGGGGTCGCCCTCCAGCGCGCAGGGCGTGCCGGCAAACTGCTGCAGTGCCCGCGCCGGGTCGGCAAAGCTCAGGACGCAGTGGGCGCTGGCCACTTGCCAGCCGCCGGCGCGCAGGGGATCGAGCTCGCCGCTGGCCAGCGCGCCGCTGCAGTGAAATGCCAGAGTTGGCCGAATTGCCCCGCTGCCGTGGGCCAGGGTCGCGGCCACGGCGGCGATCTGGCGGTCGGGCACGGCCAGCATCCACACGTCGGCCGCGCGCATGTCCGCCAGCGCCGTCACGGCCTGACCGGCACCGATGAAGGTAACGGCTTCTTCGGCGGTGCGCGCCGAGCCGGTCAGCACGTCCTGCACGCGGTAGCTGCCGCTGGCATGCCACAGCCGCCCCAGGGTGCGGCCCACGCGCCCGCCGCCGATGAGGTTGAGGGACTTCATGCGCATGCGGGTCCGGTGGCTGTTTTGCCGCAAACCTTTACTGCGTCAGAGCACCCTGGCGATCGATGCGCAGACGTAGTCGATGTTCTTGCTGTTCAGGGCGGCCACGCACATGCGGCCGGTGTCGGTGCCGTAGACGCCAAATTCATTGCGCAGGCGCACCATCTGGTCCCTGGAGAGGCCGGAGTAGCTGAACATGCCGATCTGCGTCGTGATGAAGCTCATGTCCTGCTTCACGCCGGCGGCCTTCAGACCGTCCACCAGTTTCTGGCGCATGGCCTTGATGCGTACGCGCATCTCGCCCAGTTCCTTCTCCCACAGGGCGCGCAGCTCGGGGTTGCCCAGCACGGCGGCCACGATCGCGCCGCCGTGGGTGGGCGGGTTGCTGTAGTTGGTGCGGATCACGATCTTGAGCTGGCTCAGGACCCGATCGGCCTCTTCCTTGCTCGCGCACAGCACCGACAGGGCACCGACGCGCTCGCCGTACAGGCTGAAGCTCTTGCTGAACGAGGTGGAGACGAAGAAGTCCAGCCCGGCGGCCACAAACTTGCCGATCACTGCGCCGTCTTCCGTGATGCCGTGGCCAAAGCCCTGGTAGGCCATGTCGAGGAAGGCCACCAGATTTTTGGCCTGGATGGTGGCGACGACCTGGTCCCATTGGGCGGGGCTGATGTCGTAGCCGGTCGGGTTGTGGCAGCAGGCGTGCAGCAGGATGATGGTGCCGGGCGCAGCCGCGTGCAGGTCGGCCAGCATGCCTTTAAAGTCGACGCCGCGCGTGGCCGCGTCGTAGTAACGGTAGGTTTCGACGGTGAAGCCGGCGCTGCTGAACAGGGCGCGGTGGTTTTCCCAGCTCGGGTCGGAGATCAGTACCTTGGCGTTCGGGTTGAGCTTTTTCAGGAAGTCGGCGCCGATCTTCAGGCCGCCGGTGCCGCCGATGCCCTGCACGGTAGCGACACGGCCGCTTTTCACTGCTTCGGAATCAGCACCGAACACCAGGCTTTTGACGGCGGCGTCGTAGGCGGCGATGCCGTCGATGGGCAGATAGCCGCGCGCGCTGGGTTTGTCCATCATGGCCTTTTCGGCGGCTTGCACGCAGGCCAGCAGGGGCAGCTTGCCGTTGTCGTCGAAATACACGCCCACGCCGAGGTTGACCTTGGCCGGGTTGGGGTCGGCATTGAACTGTTCGTTCAGACCCAGAATGGGGTCGCGCGGGGCCATTTCGACGGCGGTGAAGAGTGACATGTAAGAGTCCTTTAACGGTAATTGACGGGCAAGGTCATTGCGGGCTCCCTCTGCTGGCCGCCCCGGGTGAGGGCGCTTGCGGGTCACGCTGGCAGGCAGGGGCCGAAATGGCGTATTCTTTCGGGTTGCCCTGAATTTTACCGGGCGGATACCGGGTTGCCATGCAAGAAGTTTCTGAAGTTGTTCCTGACTTTGACAAGGGCGAATTGCCGGTCGCCGGGGGAAAGTTCGTCAGCTTTCCCGGCTCGCCGTTCGAGCTCTACCAGCCCTATCCACCGGCGGGCGACCAGCCGGAAGCGATCGAGCAGCTGGTGGAGGGGATCGAAAACGGCGAGGTGTTCCAGACCCTGCTGGGCGTCACCGGTTCCGGCAAGACCTTCACCATGGCCAACGTGATTGCCCGGCTGGGGCGGCCGGCCATCGTGTTTGCGCCCAACAAGACGCTGGCGGCGCAGTTGTACAGCGAGTTCCGCGAGTTCTTCCCGAAGAACGCGGTGGAGTACTTCGTCAGCTACTACGATTACTACCAGCCCGAGGCCTACGTGCCGCAGCGCGACCTGTTCATCGAGAAGGATTCGGCGATCAACGAGCACATCGAGCAGATGCGTCTGTCCTGTACCAAGAGCGTGCTGGAGCGGCGCGACGTGGTGATCGTGGCCACCGTCTCGGCCATCTACGGCATCGGCCAGCCCGAGGCCTACCACCAGATGGTGATGACCCTGCGCGCCGGCGACAAAATGGGCCAGCGCGACATGATTGCCCAGTTGGTGCGCATGCAGTACCAGCGCAACGATGCCGATTTCTCGCGCGGCAAGTTCCGCGTGCGCGGCGACACCATCGACGTGTTTCCGGCCGAACATTCCGAGATGGCGATTCGCATCGAGTTGTTTGACGACGAGATCGAGTCGTTGCAGTTGTTTGACCCGCTGACCGGGCGCATCCGGCAGAAGATTCCACGCTTTACCGTGTACCCCAGCAGCCATTACGTCACGCCGCGTGACAAGGTGCTGGCGGCGGTGGAGACCATCAAGACCGAGCTGGCGGAGCGGCTCAAGGAACTGGTGGGCATGGGCAAACTGGTGGAGACCCAGCGCCTGGAGCAGCGCACCCGTTTTGACCTGGAAATGCTCAGTGAGGTGGGCCACTGCAAGGGCATCGAGAACTACACGCGCCACTTGTCGGGCGCCGCGCCCGGCGAGCCGCCGGCCACGCTGACGGACTACCTGCCGAAAGACGCGCTGATGTTCCTCGACGAGAGCCACGTGCTGATCGGTCAGTTCAGCGGCATGTACAACGGCGACCGCGCGCGCAAGACCACGCTGGTGGAGTACGGCTTTCGCCTGCCCAGCGCGCTGGACAACCGGCCGCTCAGGTTCGAGGAATTCGAGGCCAGGATGCGCCAGGCGGTGTTTGTCTCGGCCACGCCGGGCGACTGGGAGAAGGCGCATGCCGGCCAGGTGGTGGAGCAGCTGGTGCGCCCCACCGGCCTGGTGGACCCCGAGGTGGAGGTGCGCCCGGCCAGTACCCAAGTGGACGACGTGCTGCAGGAAATTCGCATCCGGGTGGAGAAACACGAGCGCGTGCTCATCACCACCCTGACCAAGCGCATGGCCGAGCAACTGACCGACTACCTGAGCGACAACGGCGTCAAGGTGCGCTACCTGCACAGCGATGTGGACACGGTGGAGCGGGTCGAAATTCTGCGCGACTTGCGCCTGGGGACGTTTGACGTGCTGGTGGGTATCAATCTGCTGCGCGAAGGGCTGGATATTCCCGAGGTGTCGCTGGTGGCGATTCTGGACGCCGACAAGGAGGGCTTTTTACGCTCCGAACGCTCGCTGATTCAAACCATTGGCCGGGCCGCGCGCAACCTGAACGGGCGGGCGATTCTGTACGCCGACCGGGTGACCGAATCAATGGGGCGGGCGATGGGTGAGACCGGGCGGCGGCGCGAAAGGCAGGTGGCCCACAACCTGGCGCATGGCATCACGCCGCGCAGCATCGTCAAACAGGTCAGGGACCTGATTGATGGGGTGTACAGTGAAAAGGCGGGCAAGGAGGCTGACAGGCTGGAGCGCAATGCCCTGCAGCGGGCCCGGGTGGAGGAGATGAGCGAGAAAGATATTGCGAGGGAAATCAAGCGCCTGGAAAAGCTGATGCTGGAGCACGCGCGCAACCTGGAATTCGAAAAAGCGGCCCGGGTGCGCGATCAGCTTGGCATTTTGAAGGAACAGGCCTTCGGTGCGCCGGGCCGCGACACCGGGCTTGCCATCGCGGCTGGCGACGGGAGCAGTCCGTGAATCCGGGCGGGGGATTGACTTATCCGAGTAAATTACTGGGTTTATTGGTATACTTGACAAACGCAGTCAACCAAATACGACGGAAGGAGTATGCCATGCGTCTCACTACAAAAGGCCGCTTCGCGGTGACGGCGATGATTGACCTGGGTTTGCGTCAGAGCAACGGCCCGGTGACACTGGCGGCCATCAGCCAGCGCCAGCAGATTTCCCTGTCCTACCTGGAGCAGTTGTTCGGCAAGCTGCGCCGCCACGAGCTGGTTGAATCCACCCGGGGACCGGGCGGCGGCTACGCCCTGGCGCGCCATCCGGCGCAGATCACGGTGGCCGACATCATCACCTCGGTGGATGAGCCGATGGATGCCACGCAGTGCGGCGGCAAGGAAAATTGCCTGGGTGAGGGCGAGCGCTGCATGACGCACGATCTGTGGTCTGCGCTGAACGCGCGCATGGTGGAGTTTCTGAGTTCGGTGACCCTGCAAAAGCTGGTGGACGACCAGTTGGCCAAAGGTCTGAAGGTGGAGGACAAGCCCGGCATAAAGCGTGCCATTGCCGCGATGCCGACGCCCAAACTCGTCCGTATCAACGCGCCCAACTCGGTGTTTGCCCTGGGCAATGCATTCTCCAAGATTTGATTTTTTATTTAGCCCGCAGCGAACCCGTCATGGATACCACACCTCACTTTCCGATTTACATGGATTACAGCGCCACCACGCCTTGCGACGAGCGGGTGGTGGAGGCCATGATCCCCTGGTTGCGCCAGCATTTTGGCAATGCCGCGTCGCGCAGCCACGCCTGGGGCTGGGAGGCCGAAGCCGCTGTTGAGAAGGCGCGCGAGCAGGTGGCGGCGCTGATTGGTGCCGACCCGCGTGAAATTGTCTGGACCTCGGGGGCGACCGAGTCCAACAACCTGGCACTCAAGGGTGCGGCCGGCTTTTACAAGACCAAGGGCAAACACATCATCACCGTCAAGACCGAGCACAAGGCGGTGCTGGACACCTGCCGTGAGCTGGAGCGCCAGGGTTTCGATGTGAGTTATCTGGAGGTGCAGCCGGATGGGTTGCTGGATATGGAAGTCTTCAAGGCGGCGATTCGACCGGACACCATTGTGGCCAGCGTCATGTTCGTCAACAATGAAATTGGTGTGATCCAGGACATTGCCGCGATCGGGGCGATCTGCCGCGAAAAAGGCATTGTTTTCCATGTCGATGCCGCGCAGGCCACGGGGCGGGTGGTCATGGATCTGAGCCGGTTGCCGGTCGACCTGATGAGCCTGACCGCCCATAAAACCTACGGCCCCAAAGGCATCGGCGCCCTGTTTGTGCGGCGCAAGCCACGGGTGCGGATCGAGGCGCAGATGCACGGCGGAGGGCATGAGCGTGGCATGCGCTCGGGCACCCTGCCCACGCACCAGATCGTGGGCATGGGCGAGGCCTACCGCATTGCCAGGGAAGAGATGGCGGGCGAGAACGTGCGTATTCGTGCCCTGCATGACCGCATGCTGGCGGGTCTGCAAGACCTTGAGCAGGTGTTCGTCAACGGCCACCTGGACCAGCGCGTGCCGCATAACCTGAACATCAGCTTCAACTATGTGGAAGGCGAGTCCCTGATCATGGGCATCAAGGGGTTGGCCGTCTCCAGCGGCTCGGCCTGCACCTCGGCTTCGCTTGAGCCCAGCTACGTGTTGCGCGCCCTGGGGCGCAGCGACGAGCTGGCGCACAGCAGCCTGCGCCTGACGATCGGCCGCTACACCACTGAAGCCGAAATTGACTACGCCGTGGACACCATCAAACGCAACGTCGCCAAACTGCGCGAGCTGAGTCCCTTGTGGGAGATGTACAAGGACGGCATTGACATCAGCACCATTCAGTGGGCGGCGCACTGACGGTATCGTGAATGCCGGATCGGCGCCGGCAAGACAAACAGGAGAAATAAAATGGCATATTCCGAAAAAGTCGTTGACCACTATGAAAACCCCCGCAATGTCGGCTCGTTCGACAAGGGCGATGAGTCGGTGGGCACCGGCATGGTGGGCGCCCCGGCCTGCGGTGACGTCATGAAACTGCAGATCAAGGTCAACCCGCAGACTGGCGTGATCGAAGACGCGCGTTTCAAGACCTATGGCTGTGGCTCTGCCATTGCCTCGTCGTCCCTGGTGACGGAATGGGTCAAAGGCAAGACGCTGGAGCAGGCTGCGGCGCTCAAGAACAGCGAGATTGCCGAGGAGCTGGCCCTGCCGCCGGTCAAGATTCACTGCTCCATCCTGGCCGAGGACGCCATCAAGGCGGCCGTGGACGACTACCGGCAAAAACACAGTGTGAATATTGCGGGACAGGCCGCAGCTGCGCCAAGCGGGCAAGCGCCGTCCTCAACTGACCAAGAACTGACTCACTGACATGGCCGTTACGCTGACAGAAGCTGCCGCCCGGCACGTGACCCGGTACCTCGCCAAACGCGGCCAGGGGGTGGGTGTGCGCCTGGGCGTCAAGACCACCGGGTGCTCGGGTCTGGCTTATAAACTTGAGTACGTGGACGAGGTCGGCCCGGAAGACCTGGTGTTTGAGGGCCACGGCGTCAAGGTGCTGGTTGACCCCAGGAGCTTTGCCTATCTGGACGGCACGGAGCTGGATTTTGTCCGGGAAGGGCTGAACGAGGGTTTCAAGTTCAACAATCCCAAAGAGCGGGATCGGTGCGGCTGCGGCGAGTCGTTTCGCGTATGAATCTCCAGTCCGGCGATTTTGAACTTTTTGGTCTTGCGCCGCAATTTGCGCAGGACCGTGCGGCCATTGACGCGCGCTGGAAAGACCTGCAGCGCGAAGCGCACCCTGACAAGTTCGCAGCGCAGGGCGCTGCCGCGCAGCGCCTGGCGATGCAGTGGTCGGTGCGCATCAATGAGGCTTACCAGCGTCTGAAAGACCCGCTCAAACGCGCGGCTTACCTGTGCGAGCTCAATGGGGCCCCGGTCAACGCCGAAAACAACACGGCCATGCCGCCGGCGTTCCTGATGCAGCAAATGGAATGGCGCGAGGCGCTGGACGAAGCCCGCAGCGCCGCTGAGCTGGAGGTGCTGGCCGCGCAAGTTGCGGCGGCGCGGCAGGAAAGCTTGCGGACCTGCGGGCAACTGCTGGACCAGCAACAAGACTACCCCCAGGCGGTTCAACGGGTGAGGGCGCTGATGTTCATCGAGCGATTTGCCGGTGATGTGGAAGCCCGCCTCGACCAGATGGACAGTTCGCAGCAGGGACAATAGCGCCCTGATTCCGATTCAATAAAACATGGCGCTTCTGCAAATCTCCGAACCCGGTCAATCTCCCAACCCGCACCAGCGGCGCGTGGCGGTGGGCATCGATCTGGGCACCACCCATTCCCTGGTGGCCGCCGTGCGTCATGGCGTGGCCGAATGTCTGCCTGACGCGCAGGGGCGGGTCATGCTGCCGTCGGTGGTTCGCTACCTCGCAGGTGACGGTCGTCAAATCGGGCTTGAGGCGCAGCAGGCGCTGGCGCTGGACCCGGAAAACACCATCGCCTCGGTCAAACGTTTCATGGGGCGCGGTCTGAAGGACGTGCATGGGGCTGCCAAGTTGCCATACCGCTTTGTGGACCATCCGGGCATGTTGGGTTTGCAAACCGTCCAGGGTGAGAAGTCCCCGGTGGAGGTGAGCGCCGAAATCCTGGCCACGCTGCGCTACCGCGCTGAAGACACGTTCAACGACGACTTGTACGGCGTCGTCATCACGGTGCCGGCCTATTTCGACGATGCCCAGCGCCAAGCGACCAAGGACGCCGCGCAACTGGCCGGCCTGAACGTGCTGCGCCTGATCAACGAACCCACCGCTGCCGCCATCGCCTACGGGTTGGACAACGCGAGCGAGGGCATTTACGCCATCTACGACCTCGGTGGCGGCACGTTTGATATCTCCATCCTGCGCCTCACCCAAGGTGTGTTCGAGGTCATCGCCACCGGCGGTGACTCGGCGCTGGGCGGCGATGACTATGACGCTGCCCTGGCCGCCTGGGTGCTGCAACAGGCCGGCATCGACGCCGTGACGCCCGCCGACAAGGCCGCCGTCAAGGTGGCGGCCCGCGCCTGCAAGGAAGCCTTGTCGGCCAGCGAGACAGCGCGGTTTGATGTTCGCATTGAGATGGCTCCGGTCGCGCCAGCGGGCACGCCGGGCGCCTCATATGGCAAGCCGAAATCGTTGCCCGGCACACCCACTGGCGCGACCTCCTTGGCAATCAATGTGTCGCGCGCCGATTTTGAAGGCGTCACCTCCGCCCTCACCGCGCGCACCATGACGGTCGTGCGCAAGACGCTGCGCGATGCCAAACTGA
>DIVK01000014.1:0-1152 GCA_002422455.1 Rhodoferax sp. UBA6134 | reverse complement strand
CAGCTGGCTGGCAACAATACGGCGGGCGAGCTGCTGCTGCTCGATGTCATTCCCCTGTCGCTCGGGATCGAGACCATGGGCGGTCTGGTGGAGCGCATCGTGTCGCGCAATGAAACCATTCCGACGGCCAAGGCGCAGGATTTCACCACCTACAAGGACGGCCAGACCGCGCTGGCGCTGCACGTGGTGCAGGGCGAGCGCGACCTGGTGACCGATTGCCGAAGTCTGGCGCGCTTCGAGTTGCGCGGCATTCCACCGATGGCCGCTGGCGCCGCGCGCATCCGCGTGACCTTCACGGTGGACGCGGATGGACTCCTGAGCGTCGATGCCAGGGAGCAGATCAGCGGTGTCGAAGCCAGAATCGACGTCAAGCCCTCGTATGGTCTGGCTGACGATCAGATCGCCCGGATGCTGCAGGACAGCTTCACCACCGCCGAGGCCGACATGAAGGCCCGCGCGCTGGTCGAGGCCCGCGTCGACGGCGACCGCATGCTGCTGGCGACGCAGAGCGCATTGGCGGCCGATGGTGACTTGCTGTCAGCGGCGCAGCGTGCCGACATCGACGCGCTGCTGGCCGCCGTGGTGGCGGCACAGCCGCTGCAGGATGCCGTCCGGATAGAAGCCGCCACGCAGGCGCTGGCCAAGGGTACCGAAGCGTTCGCCGCCCTGCGCATGAACCGGGGCATCCAGAAAGCCCTGGCCGGCAAGCACATTGAAACGGTCTAAACCCATGCCCATCATCAAAATATTGCCGCACCCCGAGTACTGTCCGCAGGGCGCCCGGATTTCGGCCCCCGCCGGCACGTCGATTTGCGAGGCCTTGCTGGACAACCATATCAACATCGAGCACGCGTGTGACATGGTGTGCGCCTGCACCACCTGCCACGTCATCGTGCGCGAAGGCTATGCCTCGCTCAATGCACCGGATGAAAACGAGGAAGACATGCTCGACCGGGCCTGGGGCCTGGAGTCCCAGTCGCGTTTGAGCTGTCAGGCCATCCTGGCGCAGCAGGACGTGGTGGTGGAAATTCCAAAATACTCCATCAACCAGGTCAAGGAGGGGCGCTAGCCTCCACGTTCCACGCTTGCCACTTCGTGTGCCTGGACGGCTCCGGCGGCGAATTTTTCCCTGAGCGGCCCGGCGGGGAACTC
>DIVK01000057.1 GCA_002422455.1 Rhodoferax sp. UBA6134 | reverse complement strand
TGTAGACTTTGCGCGCACCGGCGTCACGCGCCATCTGCACGATCTCGCGGCTGGTGGTGCCGCGCACGATCGAGTCATCCACCAGCAGCACATTGCGACCCTTGAATTCGCTGGCGATCACGTTGAGCTTTTGGCGCACCGATTTTTTGCGCACCGATTGTCCCGGCATGATGAAGGTGCGCCCCACATAGCGGTTTTTCACAAAACCCTCACGGTACGGCAGACCCAGCAGCTGCGCCAGCTGCGCGGCGCTTGGACGGCTGGACTCGGGGATCGGGATGACCACGTCAATCTCGTTCGGCGGCACGGTGGATATGACGCGCTTGGCCAGTGTTTCGCCCAGATTCAGCCGCGCCTGGTAGACCGAAATGCCGTCCATCACCGAATCCGGCCGCGCCAGATACACGTACTCAAAAATGCAGGGATTGAGCACGGGATGGTCGGCGCACTGCTGCGCATGCACCGTGCCCTGCAGATCAATGAAAACGGCTTCGCCGGGGGCGATGTTGCGCTCGAATTTGTGCAAGGTGCCCTCCAGCGCCACCGACTCGCTGGCCAGCATCACCGTGCCCTCATCGCCGCGCCCGATGCACAGCGGGCGGATGCCAAACGGGTCGCGAAACGCCAGCACGCCGTGACCGGCAATCAAGGCAATTACCGCGTAGGACCCCTGGAGGCGATGGTGTACCTTGCGCACCGCTTCAAACACGTCGCGCGGCTGCAGCGATAGACCGCGCGTCGTTTCCTCAATTTCATGGGCCAGTACGTTGAGCAGCACCTCGGAGTCGCTCTCGGTGTTGATGTGGCGGTGGTCAATATTGAACAGCGCGGCCTTCAGGGCATGGGCATTGGTCAGGTTGCCGTTGTGAACCAGCACAATGCCGAACGGCGCATTCACATAGAACGGCTGGGCCTCCTCTTCACTGAAGGCATTGCCGGCGGTGGGGTAGCGCACCTGGCCCAGCCCGCAGTTGCCCGGCAGCGCACGCATATTGCGGGTGCGAAACACGTCCTTCACCATGCCCTTGGCCTTGTGCATGAAGAACTTGCGCTCNNTGCTGACAACGCCGACGATTCCACACATATGCTTTTCCGATCAGTTGAGAACAGCGCATCGCACCCCGGTGCGCCGCCCTGTCTGCACACGCCTCATGCAGGCAAATACTTTTCAAACTCTTGCGGCAGCACCGGCTGCAATCCCTTGAGCGCAGCGGTGCTGAAGCCGACACCCATCGACTCCTGCCACCATGGGCTGGTTCGCAACGGTGTCATGCCGATCACTGCCGTGGCCGTCAATAACAACACCACGCCGCGCAGCAGGCCAAATGCCGCGCCCAAAGCCCGGTCGGCCGGCTGCAAGCCGATGGCTGCAAAAAGTTTCTGGGCCAGCTTTGCCAACAGACCGCCCGTCAGCACGGCCAGCACAAATACCAGTACAAAACCTGCGGCGTAACGCACCGCTTCGCTTGCCCCGGTCATGGGCAACTGGTGCGCAACATCCGGAGCCAGCCACTGCGCCAAAATGAATGCAGCAATCCAGCTCAGCACCGACAACACTTCATAAATCAGTCCGCGCCAGGCACCCAGTGCCAGCGAGGCCAGCAACACCGTCGCAAAAATCCAGTCCAGCATGGGCATCGTCGCAAGCTCCCGGGCCGCTCTACAAGGTCAGCAAGGCAGCCGGCAGACCAAGTTTCTTGATCTTTTGCACGGCCTTGTCCGCCTCGGCCTTGTCCGCAAAGGGACCGACCCGCACGCGAATCCGGTATCCATCCTTGGCCGGGATTTCCTGGGTATAGGTTTTCAGGCCGGCGTGCTCCACTTTCTGGCGAACTTCCCGTACCCGTGCTGCATCCGAAAATGCGCCGACCTGCACTACATAGCGGCCTTCGCTGGCTTGCGGCTTCTTCTCGGGCTCCTTGCCGTCCAGCAGCGCCTGTGCCTTGCCGCCTTCATCTGCCTTGTGCTGTGGCGCCTCAATCGGCTTGACGGCTACTTTGGGCTCTGCCTTGGTGCCTGTGTCAGGGGTTTTGGACGCCGCCGTCGTGGGGGTGGGGCTTGCTTTTTCTTCCGTCTTTGGCAGTTCGGCGGCGGTCGGGATCGGTGCGGCGGCGGTGTCCGGTGAAGCCGCTGGCGCTGTCGGCGGCACTGGAATGAGCAGCGGTCTGGCCTTGTTTTTATCGGGAATCTCGATCGGCATGTCGACCGAAATGGGACGCGGCTGCTTGTCAAACAGCAGCGGAAAACCGATGACACCCAGCAACACCAGCATGGCTGCGCCGGTCAGACGATAGCGGGCCCGCCTGCGTATCACCTCGACGCTCTCGGGCTGGGGCGGCGTGGCCGACTGCTCGTCGCCACTCTTTCGGAACTTGAAAAAGGCCATGCTGCGGGACTCGGGAGTTCAAATATTTGGCATGTGTCTGGCATGAAGGCGGGGCACACCATCCTTCAAAATGCCCCCCACGGTGTAGAACGAGCCAAAGACGACGATTCTATCAGTGGGGCCGGCCGCATCGATGGCTGCCTGCAGCGCCTGTCCGGGGTTCGGCCAGGCCGATGCGCTGGTGCCGCGCCGGGGGGCGTGAGCCTGCCACTGGTCGAGCAAGCCGGCGCCCGACGTCGCTCGCGGCGTGAGCAAGTCAGTGAAATACCACTTGTCAATCAGGGGCTTGATCTTGTCCAGCATCGGTATCAGGTCCTTGTCGGCCATGGCGCCGAACACTGCATGGGTGATCGGGTAGTAACCCATGGCATCGAGGTTGGCGGTGAGTGCGGCCACCGAATGCGGGTTGTGCGCCACGTCCAGCACCAGCGTGGGCTGGCCCGGAATGATCTGAAAGCGCCCAGGCAAGTCCACAAAGGCAAGGCCGTTGCGCACGGCCTGCGCCGTCACCGGCAGGCGCTCCCGCAGGGCCGTCAGGGCCGCCAGTACGCCGGCCGCATTGAGCAGCTGGTTGGCGCCGCGCAGGGCCGGATAGGCCAGGCCGCTGTAGCGGCGCCCCCCTTTGGCCGAGCTCGCGGCCCAGCTCCATTGCTGCTTGTCACCCGTCACATGGAAGTCAACACCAGAACGCCAAAGGTCGGCATCAATCCCGGTGGCGTGGTCGAGCACGCTGGCGGGTGGCATCGGGTCACTCACCACCACGGGCCGACCGGTGCGCATGATGCCCGCCTTTTCACGGCCGATCGACTCCCGGTCTGCCCCCAGGAATTCCATGTGATCCAGGTCGACGCTGGTGATCACGGCGCAGTCGGGGTCAATGAGGTTGACGGCGTCGAGCCGTCCGCCCAGCCCCACTTCCAGAATGGCCACGTCCAGCGCACTGCGGGCCATCACGTCCAGGATGGCCAGCGTGGAAAATTCGAAATAGGTAAGCGACACTTCTGCGCCGTTCTGGCACCTGGCCTTCTCCACCGCCGCAAACGCAGCAGCCAGGCCGGCGGCGTCCACCGGCTCGCCCCGGAGCCGCAGACGCTCTTCAAACCGCACCAGGTGCGGCGAGGTGTAGACGCCGGTGCGGTACCCCGCCTGCAGCAGGATGGATTCCAGCATGGCGCATGTCGAACCCTTGCCGTTGGTGCCCGCCACCGTGATGACCGGACAGGCAAAACGCAGCCCCATGCGCTGCGCCACCGTTTTGACGCGCTCCAGTCCCATGTCAATATTTTTGGGGTGCAGCCGCTCGCAGTGGGCCAGCCATTCGTCAAGGGTGTGTGGGGCGGTTTTCATGAGGATTGCCATTGTCGCCGAGTACGGCATGATGGCGGGCATGGCCCCACAACTCATTACCCTCTACGGCATTTCCAACTGCGACACTGTCAAAAAGGCCCGTGCCTGGATCGGCGCCCACGGCCTGGCGCACCAGTTCGTGGATTTCAAAAAACAGGGCGTACCCGAACGGCGCCTGGACGGCTGGATCAGCGTCGTGGGCTGGAACACGCTCGTGAACACCCGTGGCACCACCTGGCGCCAACTGGACGCCGCCGCGCGCGCCGGCGTGACGGACGCGGCCAGCGCCCGCGTCTTGTTGCTGGCGCAGCCCAGTCTGGTCAAGCGTCCGGTGGTGGAATGGGCCGATGGCAGCGTGTCGGTGGGCTTTGACGAGGCCGCCTGGCGGGCGCGGGTCGCCTAAAATCGCGGGTTACCCCAAACTGCACTGAAACCACCATGGCCACCATCCTGCAAAATCTCCCCATCGGCCAGAAGGTCGGCATCGCCTTCTCCGGCGGCCTGGACACCAGCGCCGCCTTGCTGTGGATGAAGAAGAAAGGCGCCGAGCCCTATGCCTACACCGCCAACCTGGGCCAGCCCGACGAGCCCGACTATGACGCCATCCCGCGCAAGGCCATGGAATACGGCGCAAGACAAGCGCGCTTGATCGACTGCCGCCGCCAGCTGGCGCACGAAGGCATCGCCGCGCTGCAGTCCGGCGCCTTCCACATCTCCACCGCCGGCGTGACCTATTTCAACACCACGCCGCTGGGCCGTGCCGTCACCGGCACCATGCTGGTGGCCGCGATGAAGGAAGACGAGGTCAACATCTGGGGCGACGGTTCGACCTTCAAGGGCAATGACATCGAGCGCTTCTACCGCTACGGCCTGCTGACCAACCCGGCGCTGAAAATCTACAAGCCCTGGCTGGACCAGGCCTTCATCGACGAGTTGGGCGGCCGCGCCGAGATGAGCGCCT
The DNA here is from genome assembly GCA_002422455.1 of Rhodoferax sp. UBA6134. Taxonomy (GTDB): domain Bacteria; phylum Pseudomonadota; class Gammaproteobacteria; order Burkholderiales; family Burkholderiaceae_C; genus Rhodoferax. The sequence continues at coordinate 1,677 of DIVK01000057.1, read as the reverse complement.
TCATGACCCAGCACGGCTTCGGCTACAAGATGAGCGCCGAGAAGGCCTACAGCACCGACTCCAACATGCTGGGCGCCACCCACGAGGCAAAAGACCTGGAGCACCTGAGCTCCGGCATGAAGATCGTCAACCCCATCATGGGTGTCGCCTTCTGGCGTGACGACGTGGAAGTCAAGCGCGAAGAAGTCTGCGTGCGCTTTGAAGAGGGCCAACCCGTGGCGCTCAACGGCGTGCAGTTCAGCGATCCGGTGGAACTGATCCTGGAAGCCAACCGCATCGGCGGGCGCCACGGCCTGGGCATGAGCGACCAGATCGAGAACCGCATCATCGAAGCCAAGAGCCGCGGCATCTACGAAGCCCCGGGCCTGGCGCTGCTGTACATCGCCTACGAGCGCCTGGTGACCGGCATCCACAACGAGGACACCATCGAGCAGTACCGCGAGAACGGCCGCAAACTCGGCCGCCTGCTCTACCAGGGCCGCTGGTTCGATCCGCAGGCCATCATGCTGCGCGAGAGTGCCCAGCGCTGGGTGGCACGCGCCGTCACCGGCGAGGTGACGCTGGAACTGCGCCGTGGCAACGATTACTCGCTGCTCAACACCGAGAGCCCCAACCTGACCTATCACCCCGAGCGTTTGAGCATGGAGAAGGTGGAAGACGCCCCGTTCAGCCCGCTGGACCGCATCGGCCAGTTGACCATGCGCAACCTCGACATTGTGGATACGCGCGCCAAGCTGGGCATTTACACCGAGGCCGGGCTGCTGTTGCCGGGCTCGGGTGTCGCCTTGCCCCAGTTGGGTGAGGGCAAGTCCGGCGGCTGATCGCCCCGGCAAATGCCGCTAACATGGCGGCGTTTTTTCAACCTTGAAAAGGACAGCATGACAAGCTCCAGCATCGCCAACGTTACCGTCAGTACCCAGGCCAGCGTCTACTTTGACGGCAAGTGCGTCAGCCACGGCATTACCCTTGCCGACGGCAGCAAAAAATCCGTCGGCGTCGTGCTGCCGGCCACGTTGACCTTCAACACCGGCGTGCCGGAAATCATGGAGTGCGTGGCGGGCAGTTGCGAGTACAAACTGGCGGGCAGCGAGACCTGGGTCAAGTCTGCCGCCGGTGACAAATTCAGCGTCCCCGGCAACTCGTCGTTCGAGATTCGGGTGACCGAGCCCTATCATTACATCTGCCACTTCGGCTGATTCAAACCACCACCGGCTCCGGCTCCAGCCGGATGCCGAAGCGTTCATAGACGCTGGTCTGGATCGCCCGCGCCAGCGTCATCACTTCGCCGCCCGTGGCGCCGCCCCGGTTCACCAGCACCAGCGCCTGTTTCTCATACACACCCGCATTGCCGACCGATTTTCCCTTCCAGCCGCAGGCGTCAATCAGCCAGCCGGCTGCCAGCTTGACCGAGCCGTCGGCCAGGTGGTAATGCACAATTTTGGGGTCCCGTGCAATGATGTCCTCGCATTGCTCCGGCGTCACGGTGGGGTTTTTGAAAAAACTGCCCGCATTGCCAATCAGCGCAGGGTCGGGCAGCTTGGCGCGGCGGATGTCACAAACCCATTGGTAAATTTGCAGTGCCGAAGGTTGGGCAATGCTCGTTTCCGCCATCTTTTTCTCAAGATCGGCATAACCCAGTACCGGCTTCCACGGTTTGGGCAGCGCGAAGCGTACGTG
>DIVK01000070.1 GCA_002422455.1 Rhodoferax sp. UBA6134 | reverse complement strand
CGCCCATGCCCCAATCCACGTTGACCTCGCCCCGCCCCATGGCGGCACGGTCGTCGTACACTTTCTTGACCAGTTGGTGCGGCGTGACGCTGGCGGGGATGGTGGTGAGCTTTTCCGACAGGCGCTTCCACTCGGTCAGCGGAATGGCCGTGTCGCCGGCATCGGTCCATTTCTTGCCCAGAAAGGGCGACCAGTCGACCGCAAATTTGCTCTTGAAATTGGTCAGCACCGGGTCCACCGTGTGCTTGCCGGCATCCATGGCGGCGCGATAGGCCCGTACCATGTCGTCGCCCAGTGCGGCGCCCAGACCCTGCGCGGCCAGCTTGTCGGCGTACAGCTTGCGCGTGCCGGGGTGGGCCGCAATCTTCTTGTACATCAGCGGCTGGGTCAGCGCCGGAGTGTCCTGCTCGTTGTGGCCCAGCTTGCGAAAGCAGGTAATGTCCACCACCACGTCCTGGCGGAATTCCAGGCGGAACTCCAGCGCCAGCTGGGCGGCCAGCACCACGGCTTCGGGATCGTCACCGTTGACATGCAATACCGGCGCCTCGACCATCTTGACGATGTCGGTGCAGTACACGGTGGAGCGCATGTCGCGCGGGTCGGAGGTGGTGAAACCGATCTGGTTGTTGATGATGAGGTGCACCGTGCCGCCCGTGGTGTAGCCACGGGTCTGGGCCAGCGCCAGGGTCTCCTGGTTGACGCCCTGCCCGCCGAAGGCGGCGTCGCCATGCACCAGCACCGGCAACACCTGGTTGCCCTTGGGGTCGGCCCGGCGATCCATGCGCGCGCGGACCGAGCCCTCAACCACCGGATTGACGATTTCAAGGTGCGAGGGATTGAAGGCCAGCGACAGATGCACCGGGCCGCCGGGGGTGGCCACGTCGGAACTGAAACCCTGGTGGTACTTCACGTCGCCCGAAGGCAGGTCTTCCGGGGCTGTATGGTCAAATTCGGCAAACAGGTCGGCGGGCATNNTTGCCCAGTGAGTTGACCAGCACGTTCAAGCGGCCACGATGGGCCATGCCAATCACGATTTCCTGCACACCCTTGATACCGGCCGACTGGATCAACTCATCCATCGCGGCAATGAAACTCTCACCACCTTCGAGCGAGAAGCGCTTCTGGCCCACGTACTTGGTGTGCAGGTAGCGCTCCAGACCCTCGGCCGCGGTCAGACGGTCCAGAATATGTTTCTTCTTGTCGGCACCGAAGCTGGGCTTGCTGCGGATGCTTTCGAGCTTTTGCTGCCACCAGCGCTTTTGCGCCTGATTGGTGGTGTACATGAACTCGGCCCCCAAGGTGCCGCAGTAGGTTTCACGCAACGCGTTGAGCAGGTCGCGCAGGGACATGGAATCCTTGCCGAAAAACGTGTTGCTGGTGTTGAACACCGTTTCCTGATCGGCATCGTTGAAACCGTAAAAGGCCGGCTCCAGCTCGGGAATGGAGGGGCGCTCGACGCGCTTGAGCGGATCCAGATCGGCCCAGCGCTGGCCCACGTTGCGGTAAGCGGCAATGAGCTGCTGCACGGCGGTGCGCTTGCGCCCCATCTCGGAATCGGCGCCCGTGGCCATGACCACCCTGGTGCCGCCCCGCTTGGCGCGTTCGGCAAACGCATTGATCACCGGCAAATGGGGAATGTCCCTGGCATCGGAGCCGTCGACCGCCGGGACGTGCTGCAGCGCGTCAAAATATTCGCGCCAGTTGTCAGTCACGCTGCCGGGATTGGCCAGGTAGTTTTCGTACATCTCCTCAACGTACGGGGCGTTCCCACCAAAAAGGTAGGTGTTGTCCTGATAGTCTTGATAGACAGACGCCGTCTGCTTCGATCCCTGGGATGGGGATTCACTCATATTCCGCTGACCTCCGTTTCCCTGCAGGAAACATTAGCTGGTTAAAGCTGCTTGTTGATTAACCTTCCGCGTCACGGCTGGACCGTTTGGCGGATGCGACTGTGGCGGGGGAAGGGCCCGGTAACTTTCGCGATTGTGCCACCAAATGATGGTCTTTGATGCAACGATCAACTCACGTATGTCCGCAGCCAGTCAGGCAAGGCCCGGGCCTTCTGACTCGGAAAATCCACCCAGATCGCGGTGGAGCCGCCGGCTGCATAGATCACACCGGGGTCCGACGCAAGCTCCATCGTGGCCCAGGTTTCAAACGTGGTGCGCCCCGGATCACTGGCGTACATTTTCACCAGCACGTCGCCGGGATACGTCAACTGCCTGTAAAAATTGCAAAACGCATTGACGATCAACAGGCCCTCCCCCTGCAGATTGGTCACATAGCCAATGGAGCGCATCCAGTCAAGGCGGCAAATCTCCAGATACCGGAAATAGACGGTGTTGTTGACGTGGTTGAAAGCATCCATATCGCCCCAGCGAATGGGGACACTCGACTGGTAGATGAACTTTTTCTGTTCCGGGATTTCTATCCTCACCATCTTCTCCTTGATAAAACGAATCAAGCGCTCAAAACCTGCGCTCCGTGGGCCAGCACCAGGGCACCTGGTCCGCCGCGAACACCTCCATCACCAGCAGGGGGGCGCCACGCCGCGAAAATACCGACCGGCGCGCCGGCAACGTCCTTGCCGCCAGCGCCTCGCCCGTCGCATTCCGCCACGCCCGCGCCACATCGCGACGCAACGCGCCGGCCGGTTTCAGCCGGGAAAATTCCAGCGGCCCGCGCGCAATGCCGCTGCGCTTGAACAGCACGTCGGCCAACGGCCGCGTGCCCAGACCCCGGATGGAACGCCATGGCCCGAGCGACTGGGCATGCGCTGTCACGCTGCGGGCAAACACCACGGCCACGCCATCCACACGCAGCACCACCTCGCGCACATAGCCGGGCGGCAAACCGCGCAAACCCAGGGCACGAGCTTCCTCCGGGCAGAGTTTTTGCCGCCCCTGATCAAGCACCTGCACACTGAAATTCTGCCCGGCGCGGGCCAGCCGCGCGCTCAGCGAGCCAGTGGCGCCCAGCCAGCGCCGCACCGGGCCTCGGTAGATGGCGCGCGTCGTCCACGACATCACCGATGCGCCCTGATGGAAGCAAGAACGCCCAGCGTAAACAGCAAGGCTGCCAGCAACTGGGGCGCACCGGGCCATGTACCGGCCAATCCAAACGAATACATCAAAGCGAACAAGGTTTCACTGATAATCAATTGACCACACAAGCTGACACTCAGCCGTCGGCTGGCAATGTTCCAGAAAATGGCCGCAACCCACGCCGAACCGACGCCCGTTGCCATGCAAACCATTGCGGAAGATCCGATGTTATCAAGGGCTCGCAGCGCTTTCACGTCCGAGCCCGCCACCAGCCAGAGCAGCACCGCCCCCACGCCGGTGGCAATGCCCAGCCAGTTGGTCCATTCGGTGGCACTGACGTCGGGATGGCGTTTGAGCCAAGCCGCATTGAGAACGGCAAATGAAGTCCAGCACACCACCGCCGCCACGGCCCAGGCAACACCCTGCCCGTAGTGGCTGCCAGACGGGACAAGCGCCGCCGGATTCGTGGTGAACGTGATCCTCATCATCAACAACAGCCCCGCAGCGGTCAGCAACAACCCCGGGAGCAGCGCCGTCCACTTCAGACCACGCGGCTTGCCCAGCAACATGACCCAGATGGGAATGGTGCCGATGACGAGGGTGGGCACCTCGGTTCCCGCACCCTCAATGGCCAGTACCAGCAGCAGGTAATAGCCGCTAAAGCCGAGCACGCTCATGCCCAGCGCAGCCAGCGCCTGCCCGGCCGTGGGCCGTTGATGGACCGACCGCGCAAGCACCATCACCAGCACAGAAATGACGCCAAAGCTCACAAACCGCCCGGCCACCAGATCAACCGGTGACAGGCCCGGCGTCAGACGTGGTGCCACAAACACCAGGCCCCACAGGGCGCCGGCCGCCAGCCCCGCCAAAACACCTTTCAGCATCCCGGATCAGACAGCGAAGCCATCATCGGCAAGCGTGGCTCCGCCGGGGGACATGGCACTCACGGGCACACCGTGTTCTGGCAAGCCAAACCCCCATTCGTACCCGGCGCCGACGGCAGCATCCACCCGGCCCGAAAAATCAAAACTGCCAGTCATTTGACGGGTCTCCACAAAACAAAATACATGCCCGTCCGATTGCACCCATTCACCGAATAAAATAGGTCGCACATTTGACAGCCCAAGGTCATGGTTTCAATACCAGCCACAACCCCATTATCAAACGAGACATCCCATGACAAACCAGGAAATTCTGGCCCAGTTCGGCCCCCGTGAAGCAATGGAATACGACGTCGTCGTCGTCGGCGGCGGCCCGGGCGGCCTGGCCACGGCCATCCGTCTCAAACAACTGGCCACCGAAAAAGGCAAGGACATCTCGGTGGTGGTACTGGAAAAAGGCTCCGAGCCCGGCGCTCACATCCTGTCTGGCGCCATCATGGACCCGCAGGCCCTGACCGAACTCTTCCCCGACTGGAAGGCCATGGGCGCGCCGCTGAACCAGCCCGTCACCGACGACGCCTGGAGCTTTCTCAGTGAGAAATCCGCTTTTCGAACGCCCCACTTCCTGTTGCCCCAGTGCGCCCAGAACCACGGCAACTACATCATCAGCCTGGGCGCCCTGACACGCTGGCTGGCCACCCAGGCCGAAAACCTGGGCGTGGAAATCTTCCCCGGCTTCACCGCCGCTGAAGTGCTGTACAACGACGACGGCTCCGTCAAGGGCGTGGCCACCGGCAACATGGGCGTGGGCAAGGACGGCGAGCCGACCGAGAACTTCCAGCTCGGCATGGAACTGCTGGGCAAGTACACCGTATTTGCCGAAGGCGCGCGCGGCCATCTGGGCAAGCAGCTCATCGCCCGGTACAAGCTCGACGCCGGCTGCGACCCGCAAACCTACGGCATCGGCATCAAGGAACTCTGGGAAATCGACCCCTCCCGCCACACCCCCGGCTTTGTCATGCACACCGCCGGTTGGCCGATGGACAACAGCACCTACGGCGGCGCCTTCCTGTACCACATGGAAGGCAACAAGGTGGCCCTGGGCTTCGTCACCGGGCTGGACTACAGCAACCCCTACCTGAGCCCGTTCGAAGAATTCCAACGCTGGAAAACCCACCCCAACATCCGTTGGTACTTCGAGAACGACAAAGGTGAGGTCAACGCCAAACGCCTGGCCTACGGTGCCCGTGCCATCACGGCCGGCGGCCTGATGTCCCTGCCCAAGACCGTGTTCCCCGGCGGCGCCCTGGTCGGCTGCGATGCCGGCTACCTGAACGTGAGCCGCATCAAGGGCAGCCACGCCGCCATCAAGACCGGCATGCTGGCGGCCGAGGCCGCTTATGACGCAGTCACCGCCGGACGCCAGCACGACGAACTCAGCGCCTACCCCGAGGCCTTCGAGCAAAGCTGGCTCTACACCGAACTCAACAAATCTCGCAACTTCAAGTCCTGGTTCAAGAAGGGCCTGACGGTGGCCACCCTGATGAACGGCTTTGAGCAGTTCGTGCTGCGCGGCCACATTCCGTGGACGCTGCGCCGCGACAAGCCGGACCACGTCTACCTGAAGCCAGCCGCCGAGTGCCAACCCATCGACTACCCCAAGCCGGACGGCAAGCTCACCTTTGACCGCCTCTCCAGCGTGTTCATCAGCAACACCAACCACGAAGAACAGCAACCTGCGCACTTGACCCTGAAAGACGCATCGGTACCCGTGAACATCAACCTGGCCAAGTTTGCCGGGCCGGAAGCGCGCTATTGCCCGGCGGGCGTGTACGAGTTTGTGAAGAACGATGACAACACCGATCGACTGCAGATCAACGCCCAGAACTGCGTACACTGCAAGACCTGCGACATCAAGGATCCCACGCAAAACATCGTCTGGGTCACGCCCGAAGGCGGCGGCGGTCCCAACTATGCGGGAATGTAACTGCTCGGTATCCGTCCGCTGATCCCATATTGAATTCGGTGTGACAAGCGTGCATCGTGTCCACGAAAAAAGGATCGTGGACACGATGGAAGATATTTCAAACGAAGGCCGGCCTCGCGTGTTTTAACGTGGATGCAGTCCGGATAGACGATGGGGTACAGCGCCTCAAGGGGCCGGGCCTGCCGGGCTTTGGCCTCGTCCATGACGGCATCGGTGACCGAGGAAATCAGAGTGGGAGACACCTCCGCACCGTACATTTCTTCCGAGTGACTCTGGATTTCACGCACCGTCATGCCACGGACATAAGGCGACAGGATCTTGTCATCAAAGCCGCTCCCGCGGGTTGATGCTTGGTGACAATTTGCGGCTCGAAGCTGCCGAGACGATCCCTCGGGATTTCTATGGACAGTTCGCAAAAATCACCTTTGCCAGCCGCCGCTTCAGGCGCTTTGCGGCCGGATGTGCCGGGTGGCCTCGTCTTCGACCCGCTNNGGTTCTTGCTCTCTTCCAGGATGTGCCCCACCAGCCCGATGGCGCGCGCCAGCACGCCGATGCCGCGCACGATCTTCCAGGGCAGGCCGAGTTCGCAGCAGATCGCACCAATGGCGCCGGTGGCGTTGACCGGCAGCATCTTGCCGGCGACGCGTTCGGCTTCGGCGCAGATCAGTTGCTCCAGGCGGATGTAGTCGCCTGAAAAACCGTTGTCCTGGGCGATCTGGAACAGGCGCGGGGCGCGCGGATCGANNCCGGCTTGTGCAGCGGATGACCGAGGCCGGGGATGATCTGGCCGCGGGCGCGAAAAGCGGCCACGGTGTCGCAGGCGATGCGCTCCAGGTCCGCCCCTTTCGTTCCAGGCGGCAGGGCTTCGTACAGCATCTTGGCGGTGCCTTCGGTGCTGCCGACGAACACGCTGCCCAGGCCGCACAGGCCGGCCGCCACAGCCGCCTGCAGCGATTCGGGCGCGCCGGCGTAGGTCAGGCGCGCGACCAGGGCGCTGGGCGTGATGCCGTGCTCGACCAGCGTCACCGCAATGGCGTTGAACACGTTCGATTCCTGCGGCGTCGGCATGCGCCCGGCGATCTGCAGGAAGGCCATGTCGCCCAGGTTGAGATGGCCAAGGATTTCATCGGGCAGGCTCTTGCCATGCACCTCGATGCGGTCGGGGGTACACCAGGCAATGTCGGAACGGATGGGTTTGGTTTTGCGGGTCATGAGAAATTCCAGTCGGTTGGGGGTGGGTTCAAAAAAATCAGGCGCTCAGGCCCGCGTCGCGCAGCACGGCGCGCGCGCGCTGGACCACCGGCAGGTCCACCATCTGGCCGTCCACGGCGACGGCGGCGCCACCGGCGGCGGCAAAGGCTTCACAGACGCGGCGCGCCCAGGCGATGCGATCCGGGCTGGGAGCGAACACCGCCTGCACGGTGGCCACCTGCTGGGGGTGGATGCACAGCTTGGCGCCAAAGCCCAGGCGCCGTGAGCGCTGCGCATCCGCCTGCAGGCGCTGCGGGTCGTGGATGGCGGTGCTCACACCATCGACCGGCGCGGCCAGCGCGGCCAGGCGCGAGGCCAACACCAGTTGGGAGCGGAAGGCCAGCAGCTCGATTTCCGCGCCGTCGGGGTCACAGTCGATGCCCAGATCCAGCGCCAGATCGACGCTGCCGAACACCAGGCGCATGACGCCGGGCACGCTGGCGATCTGGCGTGCCTGCTCGACGCCGCGCGCCGATTCGATGATGGCCAGCACGTCCTTGTAAGTGACCTCCACCACCGCGCACGCGGCATCAATGCCCTCGGCCTTGGGCAGCATGATGGCTGCCACGCCAGGGTGCCGGCACAGTTCGAGATCGTCGGCGAACCAGGGCGTGCCCGCTGCGTTGACGCGCACGATGATCGGCGCAGCCTCGTCGAGCGCCGCCGCCAGCGCCTCGCGCGCGCGCGGTTTGGCCTCGGGCGCGACCGCATCCTCGAGGTCGACGATCACCGCGTCGGCCCCGGCGGCGCGCGCCTTGGCGTAGCGCTCCGGGCGATCGCCAGGGACGAAGAGGTAGGACCTCGGCAGACGAATCAGGACAGTCGGCGCGCTCATGCCGTCAGCCATCGTCCAACGTGCGGCGCCTCGGCCACCGCCCAGACGCGTGCGATCAGCGCCTCCATTTCTTCCGGCGTAGCCCCCTTGCCGTAGGCCGCCAGGCGCTGGGCCTTGTCTTCGAGCTCGGGGCGCGTCAGGGTGTTGCCGGGGTCGCCCTTGGGCTCATCGACGCGGGCACTCAAGGTGCGGCCATCGCGTGTGGTCACCACCACCTTGCCAATCCAGCGCTGCGGGTAGGCCTGATCGACCTCGGGGTCGAGCTGCATGGTCACGCGCTCGCGCAAGGCGGCCACGCGCGGGGCGAGGTAATGCTGCTCGAATTCGTTCAGCCCGGCGTAACCGTATTCGGCCGCCAGCGCGAGCACCGTGCCCATCGAGAACTTGGCCTGGTGTACCGTGGCCGGCACGGTCACGCGGCCCAGCACGTCGATGGCGCCTTGATGCACCTGGGTGGTCACCGCGGCGATGTCGTCGGCCTTGAGTCCATGCGTTTGCATCAACGCCAGCAGCGCGTCGGCGCTCGGGTGGGTGTGGCGGCACGAGGCGTGGTATTTGAACGAGGTTTCCGCCGTAGCCCAGCGCTCGCCCAGGCGGTCGGTCAGCCGCGCCGGGTCGGCGTCGCTGGACATGCCCGCGGCCATGCCCTGCGGCCCTTCCAGAATCTGGCGCGCGCCGGTCAGCCCCTCGCGCGCCAGGTAGGCAGAAGCCAGCCCGCTGGACGCCGCATGGGCGGTGTGCAGTTGCTTGGAGTCG
>DIVK01000082.1:2698-3871 GCA_002422455.1 Rhodoferax sp. UBA6134 | reverse complement strand
CCGTTACCGGTGCGTTGGTTAGCAACGTTCTCGGTGACTTGGTGGCTACTGGTGGTACGAGCGCAAACGTTGCCGGCTTCGGTTTGGGCTCCTCGGAAGTGAAGGTCTGGGTTGCCGGTGCTTCCTATGACTTTGGCGTGGCCAAGGCTTCTTTGGCTTACTCTGACCTGACCGACAAGCAGCAATCGGGCGCAGCCGACGTGAAATCCAAGGGTTACAACCTGAGCGTTGCCGTTCCCTTCGGCGCCACCACCGTGGCGGCCAACCTAGGTCGCGCGACGCTTGAGCAGGCTGGTGTCTTTGATGGCGACATCACCGGTTACCAGTTGCTGGCCAGCTACGCCTTGTCCAAGCGCACGAACGCTTATGCCACCTATGGCAATGACAAGCTGGACATCTCTGGCGCTGGTGAAGTGCTCAAGCGCACTTCCACCGCTGTCGGCATTCGCCACACGTTCTAATCCGGCGCTGACGCAAGTCAGTTAAGGTTTGGATGAAAAAACCCCGCTGCGGCAGCGCAGCGGGGTTTTTCTGCTTTGGCGGTTTGAAGAATCAATAGGGGTCAGATTCCAATTTCACGCGGCGCCATCAGCCAGTCAGCACTCCTCCGCCCAGCAAAAACCGTCGCGCGCGATCATGGCGCTGGCAGCGCTCGGGCCCCAGGTGCCGGCGGCGTAGGGGCGCGGGCCGTGCGGGTCGTTTTTCCAGTGTTCCAGAATCGGCTCGACCCAGCGCCAGGCTTCCTCCTGTTCGTCGCGGCGCACGAACAGGTTCAGCCGGCCATCGATCACGTCGAGCAGCAGGCGCTCGTAGGCGCCCACGCGCTCGGCGCCGAAGCGTTTGTCAAAGTCGAGGTCGAGCTGCACCGGGGACAGGGTTTGCACGTGGCGGCGGTTGTCCTGCCCCTGCGCCAGCAGGTGCAGCTCGAGTCCGTCGGTGGGTTGCAGCTTGATGACCAGCCGGTTGGCCGCGCCGATGTGCGAGTTGAAAATGGCGTGCGGTGTGGGTCTGAAATTCACCACGATGCGGGCGTCGCGTCCGGCCAGCCGTTTGCCGGTGCGAATGTAGAACGGCACGCCGGCCCAGCGCCAGTTGGAGATTTCGGTGCGCAGGGCGACAAAGGTTTCGGTCTGGCTGTGCGGGCTCACGCCGGGCTCCTGCCGGTAGGCGGGC
>DIVK01000082.1:0-2627 GCA_002422455.1 Rhodoferax sp. UBA6134 | reverse complement strand
TGGTTTTGCACCATGTCGCGCAGGGCGCCGGTGGTTTCGTAGAAGGCGCCGCGCTTTTCCACGCCCAGCTCTTCGGCAATGGTGATCTGGATGTTGGCCAGGTGCTCACGCCGCCACAGGGGCTCAAACAGGGCATTGCCAAAGCGCAGTGCAAACAGGTTCTGGACGGCGGGTTTGCCCAGGTAGTGGTCAATGCGAAAAATTTGCCGCTCGCCAAAGACCTGGCGCACGGTCTCGTTGATGGCGTGGTTGCTCGCCAGGTCATGCCCCAGCGGCTTTTCCAGCACCACGCGGGTGTGCGGCGTGTTCAGGCCGGCGCCGGCCAGTTGCTCGCACACGGTGGTGAAGAGGCCGGGCGCGGTGGCGACGTACATGACCACGGTGTCGGCCTGACGCTGCGCCAGCGCGGCGGCCAGGTGGGCGTAGTCGCCGGGGCGGGACAGGTCCATGCGCACGAATTCGAGCAGGGCAGCAAAGCGGGTGAATTCTTCGACGCTGGGGCGTTTGGCCAGCTCCACCTGGTCAAAGCGCGAGCAGATCAGGGCGCGGTATTGCGCGTGGCTGAGGTCGTCGCGGGCGACGCCGATGATGCGCCCCCCCGCGGGCAGCGTGCCGTGGCGAAAGGCCTGAAACAGCGCGGGCATCAGCTTGCGCCAGGCCAGGTCGCCGGTGCCGCCAAATAGAACAAGGTCAAAACTCATGATTGAAAGTCAGGTTACCGGTGATATTGAACTGTAACTGTGCTTCACTCATAATCAAAACCTGCTTCAGATCTGTTTTCACTTCCGCCCCGGCGCTTCGCTTCTTTATGAACCAACTCGACGCACTCAAACAATTCACCACCGTGGTGGCCGACACCGGCGACTTCAGGCAGATGGGGGTTTTCAAGCCGCAAGACGCCACCACCAACCCGTCGCTGATTCTGAAGGCGGTACAAAAGCCGGACTACCGCTCCCTGCTGACGGACACGGTGGCGCGTTGCCGCGGGCGGGCGCTGGACGAGATCATGGACCGTTTGCTGGTGCGTTTTGGCTGCGAGATCCTGTCCATCATTCCAGGGCGCGTCTCCACCGAGGTGGACGCCCGGCTGAGCTTCGATGCCGACGCCACCGTCACGCGGGCCGAGCGCCTGGTCGAGCTGTACCAGGCGCAGGGCGTGCATGTTGACCGGGTGCTGATCAAGGTGGCGGCCACCTGGGAGGGCATTGAGGCGGCGGCACAGCTGGAGCGGCGTGGCATTCACACCAACCTGACCCTGCTGTTTTCGTTCTGCCAGGCGGTGGTGTGCGGCCAGGCCAGGGTGCAGCTGATCTCGCCGTTTGTGGGCCGCATTTACGACTGGTACAAAAAATCGGCGGGCGCGGCCTGGGACGAGGCGGCCAACGCCGGTGCCGATGACCCCGGTGTGCGCTCGGTGCGCCAAATTTACAACTATTACAAGAAGTTCGGCATTGCCACCGAGGTGATGGGGGCGAGCTTTCGCAACGTGGGGCAGATCACGGCGCTGGCAGGGTGCGATCTGCTCACCATCAGCCCGGAGCTGCTGGCGACGCTGGCTGCCAGCGAGGCGCCGCTGGTGCGGGCGCTGGACGTTGACAATGCCCAGGCGCTGGACCTGGTGCCGGTGAATTACGATGAGGCGGGTTTTCGCTTTGCCCTCAACGAGGACGCGATGGCGACCGAGAAGCTGGCGGAGGGTATTCGCGCGTTTTGTGTCGATGCTGTCAAGCTGGAGCAACTGCTGCTGGCCGCCTGAGCATGACGCGCCCGCGCTGTGACCAAACGCCCGCCTGGGCGGCGCTGCACCGGGCATTCAATGCCCGCGGCCGTGCCTTTGACTTGCGGGCCGCGTTTGCCGCCGATGCCGGCCGTTTTGAAGCCTTCAGCCAAGCTGCGCCGCATGTCTTTGCCGACCTGTCCAAGAACCTGATCGACGCCGCAACGCAGCAGTTGTTGTTTGACCTGGCCCGCCAAACCGGTGTGGAGCAGCACCGGGATGCCCTGTTTGCCGGGGCCGCAATCAACGGCACCGAGCAGCGCGCCGTGTTGCACTGGCTGTTGCGAAGTCCGCCGACGTTGGCCAATGAAAACCTGAAGGGCGAACTGGCGCAGGTGCATGGCACGCTGGACGCCATGCTGGCCTACGCGCAGACGGTGCGCGCCGATGAGGCGATCACCGACGTGGTCAACATCGGCATCGGCGGCTCTGACCTGGGGCCGCAGATGGCGGTGCTGGCGCTCGATGCGTTTGCCTTGCCGGGCAAGCGTTTTCATTTTGTCTCGAATGTGGACGGGCACGAGCTGGCGGCCGTGCTTGGGCGCGTCAGGCCGGCCAGTACGCTGTTTTTGATTGCCAGCAAAACCTTTACCACCATCGAGACCATGACCAATGCGCGCTCGGCCCGGCGCTGGTTTGAGGCGCAGGGCGGCACCGACACGGGCCGGCATTTTGTGGCGTTGACCAGCAATGTGGCGGCGGCCCGGGCCTTTGGCGTGCGCACCACGTTTGGTTTTTGGGATTGGGTGGGCGGGCGCTATTCGGTGTGGTCGGCGATCGGGCTGCCGTTGGCGATGGCCATCGGGCCTGAGGGCTTTCGCGAATTTCTGGCTGGCGCGCATGCGATGGA
>DIVK01000064.1:1239-8716 GCA_002422455.1 Rhodoferax sp. UBA6134 | reverse complement strand
ACGGTGTCGAGCACGCGCCGGGTCGAAATCTGGCCCTCGATCATCACCTCGGCGCCCAGGAAGCGGGCCACGTCGAGGGTGCGCGGTGCCGACAGCGCAGGATTGTTCTTTATGACGCCCCAGATCGGCACGCCATCCAACCGCGCGGCGACGGCGGCTTGATCAAAGTCGGCCGCCGCACGGTTGAAGATCACGCCCACCACCTTGCGTCCCGCCTGGCGCACCTGAGCAATCATGTAGCGGGTCTGTGCAATGCCCTCGGCGTCGGCACCACTGGCAGCGAGCACCACGTCCGCCTGCAGGCTTCTGGCGATGTCGGCCGACAGCCGCGGAATGAAGGCCAGCATCGGATCGGCATGAATCCCCTCGACCACCAGCACATCGGCCCCGTCGGTGCAGGACATGGCCAGGCTGACCATCTCTTCGAGCAAGTCATCGGCTTTGCCCGTGGTGACGTACTGCGTCACCAGGCTCATGGGCAAGGGGTTGGGGGTGTTGGCGACCTTGCAAATGTCGCGTGCGAACAGTACCGACGGCTCGGTGTCTGGTGTGCGCCTGGTGACGGGTTTGACAAATGCCACCTTGAGGCCGCGCCGTTGCAGGGCTCGCAAGAGACCCAGTGAAACTGAAGTGAGGCCGACATTGGGCTGTGTCGCCGCGACGAAATACGAACGCATGGGAAAAGCTCCGCTGGTTATCGCCAATCCGCCAGTCGATTGGCGTGAAAATTGTGCACTGCATCATAACTCGACCTAGGGTTAACCCTAGATTGATCTGCGGATAAAACTAGACTCTCTCGGGTTTCGCGTGGTCCCGGTCCGGGCGTTTGTAGGGGTCCACATGCGTCATCATGTTGATCACCCGGTGGCGCTGCATGACGCGGTCCCGGGCCTCCACGGCAATGTCGTGGCCTTGCTCCACGCTCAGCGTGGCATCGACTTCCAGGTGGGCATCGACCACGATCATGTCGCCCATTTTGCGGGTGCGCACGTCGTGCACATTGCTGATGCCGGGGGTTTCCATCAGNNGTTTTCCGAATGGCCTGAACCTCGGCCACATCCACCGCGCGATCCATCAGGTCATGCAAGGCGTCCCAGCCAAAACCCCAGCCCATTTTGGTCACCATGAAGCCCACGATGGCGGCGGCAATCGGGTCCAGGATAGGGTAGCCCAGCAGGTTGCCGATGATGCCCAGGCCCACCACCAATGAAGATGCCGCATCCGAGCGGGCGTGCCAGGCGTTGGCCACCAGCATGCTGCTTTTGACCTTCTTGGCCACCGACAGCATGTAGCGAAACAGCAGCTCCTTGGCGATCAATGCCCCCCCCGCCACCCACAGGGCCATGATATGCACCGTGGCGATCGACGCGGGGTCCTGCAATTTGGCGGCAGCTGACCACAACATGCCCAGGCCTACCGCCAGCAGCAGCACACCGAGCACCAGCGAGGCGGCGGTCTCGAAGCGCTGGTGGCCGTAAGGGTGGTCCTCGTCGGCGTCCTTCTGGCTGTGGTGGTTGGCAAACAGCACGACAAAGTCGGCCACCAGGTCCGACAGCGTGTGAAGGCCGTCGGCGATCAGGGCTTGCGATTTGGCCAGGATACCCACTGCAATCTGGGCAACGCTCAGGACCAGATTCACCACTACGCTGACCCAGGTGGAGCGTGACGCCGCTGCCGCACGCTCGGCGGGGCTGAACTGGCTGTCTTCGTCGTTGTCCGGGAATTCGTTGGAGCGCATGGGTTGGTTCAAGATGGGTCGGGGCTGAAGTTTAGGCCACTGCGAGTTCAGCGTTGGCTGGCGGCTGCACTTCATACAATCACACCATGAATTTTCTTGACATGCTGCGCCAGGCCGAGCGCCAAAACGGTTCCATGCTGTGCGTCGGGTTGGACCCCGAGCCGGCCAAGTTTCCCACTTCGCTCAAAGGCGATGCTGGCAAGATTTACGATTTTTGCGCCGCCATCGTTGACGCCACGGCCGACTTGGTGAGCGCTTTCAAGCCGCAAATCGCCTATTTCGCGGCGCATCGCGCCGAAGATCAACTGGAGCGCCTGATGGCGCACATGCGCCGCGCCGCGCCCGGCGTGCCCATCATTCTGGACGCCAAGCGGGGCGATATCGGCAGCACCGCCGAGCAATATGCCAAGGAGGCGTTTGAGCGTTACGGCGCCGACGCGGTCACGCTCTCACCCTTCATGGGGTTCGACACCATCCAGCCCTACCTCAAGTACCACGGCAAAGGGGCTTTTTTGTTGTGCCGCACCTCCAACCCGGGTGGCGATGATTTCCAGAACCAGCGCCTGGGCAGCGTGGCGGGCGAGCCGCTTTTGTACGAGCACATTGCGCAACTGGCGCAGGGACCGTGGAACCTCAACGGCCAGCTGGGGCTGGTGGTGGGCGCCACTTACCCCGCCGAGATCGAACGCGTGCGCACCCTGGCACCGACGCTGCCGCTGTTGATCCCCGGCGTGGGCGCCCAGGGCGGTGATGCGCTGGCCACGGTCCGGGCGGGCTGGCGTGACAACGGGCCGATCATCGTGAACTCGTCGCGCGCGGTGTTGTATGCCGCCAGCACTGCCGATTTTGCGCAGGCGGCGCGTCAGGAAGCCCTGAAAACGCGGGACATGTTGCAGTCAGCGCGCGAGTTTTGAAACCTTGCGGGTCAGACCCCTCGCGCAGCGATGTGCTCTGACCCCATGGCTGAGACTTTGCGGGTCAGACCACTCGCGTAGCGATGTGCTCTGACCCCAACTGATTGGAGCCACGCGCTTCCAGCCGGGCCTTCAGAAAGCCGCCGGTGCCGTAACGCGTGACGCGGCTGTAAAAGCGGCGCTTGAGCTGCTGCACCATGGCGGAGTAGGCGTCGATCAGCGCCGGTGCAATGGTGAAGCTGTCGTAGTTCACCACCACCGCGACACGCTCTTTCAAGGGTGCCAGCAGCGCAGTGATCTGGGTTTCGATGGCGTTGACGCCGTTCATGTCGTCCACCGCCAGCCCTTCGAAGTTGATGAACAGCAAGCGGTGCGCGGCATCGAGCTCGAGCCGCGCGGCCAGCGGTGTAGCCAGCAGGCGCTGGCGCAAACCCATGGTTTGGTCGGCGAACAGGGCTGCGTCCATCACCTTGAGTTGCGGGCTGATTTGCGGACAGAAGTCCATGTGCGACAGCACATCGCGCTGCAAGTCGATGCCAGGTGCCAACTCGATCAGTTCCAGCACCGGGGCTTCCTGGGTGCCGGCAAGCTGGAACACACAGCGCTCGGTCACGTACAACACACGCTGGCCGCGCCGACGTGATTCGCGTGCGCTGAAGGTGCGGTGGTCCACCTGCTGGACAAACTTGCGCTGGGTGCCTTCGCTTTCAATGTGCAGGCGGCCTTCCGTGATGCCGAGCTGCAGGTCACCTGCGGTAAAGGTGCCGACAAAAACCACCGTCTTGGCGTTCTGGCTGATGTTGATGAAGCCGCCGGCACCCGCCAGCTTGGGGCCGAACTTGCTCACGTTGAGGTTGCCCTCGGCATCGGCCTGGGCCAGTCCGAGCACGGCCACGTCGAGTCCGCCGCCGTCGTAAAAGTCGAACTGACTGGGTTGATCGATCACGGCCTGGGCGTTGATGGCCGCGCCAAAGCTCATGCCACCCGCAGGTATGCCGCCAATTACACCGGGCTCGGCGGTCAGGGTCAACAGGTCGAATACGCTTTCTTCGGCGGCCACGGTGGCCACGCCCTCGGGCATGCCGATCCCCAGGTTGACCACGTTGTTGGGTTTGAGCTCCAGCGCAGCACGCCGGGCAATGACCTTGCGCTCGGTCAGCGCCATGGGCGATATCAGGTCCATGGGCACACGAATCTCGCCCGAATAGGCCGGGTTGTAGGCCTCGGAAAAAGTTTGCATGTGGTGCGCGGGGTCGGTGGCCACCACCACCGCGTCGACCAGCACGCCCGGCACCTTGACGCTGCGCGGGTGCAGGGTGTTGCGCTCGGCCAGGCGCTCCACCTGGGCAATCACAATGCCGCCACTGTTGCGCGCCGCCATGGCAATGGCCAGGGCCTCCAGTGTGAGGGCTTCGCGCTCCATGCTCAGGTTGCCGTCGGGGTCGGCGGTGGTGGCGCGGATGATGCCGACATGAATTGGGAAGGCCTTGTAGAACAGGTAATCCCGGCCGTCAATCGCCATGCGCTGCACGATGTCAGCCGTGGTCACGGCGTTGAGCTTGCCGCCGCCGTGCACGGGATCGACAAAAGTGTCGATCCCGACATGGGTGAGCGTGCCCGGCTTGCCGGCGGCAATGTCCCGAAACAGGTGGGTGATGACGCCCTGGGGCAGGTTGTAGGCTTCGATTTTGTTGTCAATCGCCAACTGTTGCAGCGTGGGCACCAGTCCCCAATGGCCGCCGATGACGCGGCGCACCAGACCGTCATGGCCGAAGTGGTTCAGGCCGCGGGTCTGGCCGTCGCCCTGACCGGCCGCATAAACCAGCGTCAGACTTCGCGGCGCACCCTGTCCGGTTTCCTCGCGNNGTCTGGACAAAGCGCGCCTCCAGCGCCACGGCAATTTCTTCGGCAAATCCGATGCCGACAAAGCCACCGGTGGCCACCGTGTCGCCGTCATGGATAAGGCGCACCGCCTCGGCGGCGCTCACCACCTTGTTGCGACGCGCGCCGGTGACTTGCTGCTCGTTGAACTGGGTGTGCATGGCTTGTCTCCTCAAGTCGCATTATTTTTTGGCACACTGACTCTGTAGGGCGGAATTCATTCCGCCTGGCCGACTGAAGTCGGCCCTACGAAAAACCAGGCCAGCGGCTCATGCTATCCCATTTTTTGTCAAAGTAGTCGCGCCAAATAACGCCCGGTGTGGCTGGCCGGGTTGGCGGCTAAAGCTTCAGGCGTGCCGACGCCCACCACAGTGCCGCCGCCGCTGCCGCCTTCGGGGCCCATGTCGATCAGCCAGTCAGCCGTTTTGATCACGTCCAGGTTGTGCTCGATCACCACGATGGTGTTGCCCGCGTCGCGCAACTGGTGCAAGACTTTCAGCAGCAGGTCGATATCGGCAAAGTGCAGCCCGGTGGTGGGCTCGTCCAGAATGTAGAGCGTGCGCCCGGTGTCGCGCTTGCTCAGTTCCAGCGCCAGCTTGACGCGCTGGGCCTCGCCGCCCGACAGCGTGGTGGCCGCCTGGCCGAGGCGGATGTAGGAAAGGCCGACATCCAGCAGGGTGTGCAGCTTGCGCTCGATGGTGGGCACCGCCTTGAAGAACTCATGCGCGACATCGACCGTGAGGTCCAGGATTTGGGCAATGTTTTTGCCCTTGTACAGCACTTCCAGGGTTTCGCGGTTGTAGCGCTTGCCCGCGCAGACATCGCAGGGCACGTACACGTCCGGCAAAAAGTGCATTTCCACCTTGACCATGCCGTCGCCTTCGCAGGCTTCGCAGCGGCCACCTGCCACGTTGAAACTGAAGCGTCCCGGACCGTAACCGCGCTCCCGCGCGGTCGGCACCTCGGCCATGAGTTCGCGGATCGGGGTGAACAGGCCGGTGTAGGTGGCTGGATTGCTGCGCGGCGTGCGGCCAATCGGTGATTGGTCGACGTTGATGACCTTGTCGAAGTACTCGATGCCTTCTATGGCCGAGTGTTCTGCCGCTTCGTCGTGGGCACGGTACAGGGTGCGCGCCACGGCTTTGTACAGCGTGTCATTCACCAGCGTCGATTTACCCGAGCCCGAGACGCCGGTGACGCAGGTCAGCAGGCCCACCGGAAAAGCAGCATCAACCGCTTTCAGATTGTGGCCGCTCGCGCCGATCACCTTGAGCGCCTGCAACTCGCCCAGCGTGGCGTTGTGCTGCGCCTCGCGCTCAGCCCGTTTGACCGCAGCCGGGCTGGGTGCGAAGCGGCTGGTCTTGCCTTTGTTGAACGGCACCGGGGCTTGTGTGGGCAGCCAGGCGGTGCGGTGTTTTGGCACCGCAATGCAGCGCGCGCCGCTGAGGTATTGGCCGGTGAGCGAACCGGGCGTGGCCTTGACCTGGTCAAAGTTGCCCTGCGCCATGATCTGTCCGCCGTGCAGGCCGGCACCCGGACCCATGTCGATGATGTGGTCGGCGGCGCGCATCATGTCTTCGTCGTGCTCGACCACCAGCACGCTGTTGCCAATGTCGCGCAGGTGTTTCAGGGTGTCGATCAGGCGGTCGTTGTCGCGCTGGTGCAGGCCGATGCTGGGCTCGTCGAGCACATACATCACGCCGGTGAGGCCGGAGCCAATCTGGCTGGCCAGCCGGATGCGCTGCGCCTCGCCGCCGCTCAGGGTCTCGGCGCTGCGGTCCAGGCTCAGGTAGTTCAGGCCCACGTCGTTGAGGAATTTCAGGCGCAAGCCGATTTCGCGCACCACCTTGGCGGCGATTTCGCCCTTGGCACCCCTCATTTGCAGGCTGCTGAAATAGAAATAGGCATCGCGCAGGGTGAGGTGGCTGATCTCGAAGATGGCGCGGGCCTGCGCGTCCTGGCCAATCTTCACGTGCCGGGCTTCGCGCTTGAGCCGCGAGCCGCCACATTCGGTGCAGGGCCGGGTGCTGCGGTAGCGTGCCAGGTCTTCGCGCACCAGGGCCGAGTCGGTCTCCCGGTAGCGCCGCTGCATGTTGGGAATGATGCCCTCGAACGGATGCCTCTTGCTGATCTTTTTTCCCTGCGCGGCGCTTGTGCCGCCTCCGGCCTGCCCCGGGTCCATCATGTAGCTGAACTTGATCTCTTCTTCACCCGAGCCAAACAGCACGGCATTCCGGACGGCCTCGGGCAGCGATTCAAAGGCCTGCTCAATGTCAAACTTGTAGTGCCGGGCCAGACTCTCCAGCAGGGCGAAGTAATAGCCGTTGCGCCGGTCCCAGCCCTTGATGGCGCCGCTGGCCAGACTCAGGGACGGAAAGGCCAGCACCCGCGCCGGGTCAAAAAACTCCTGCACACCCAGGCCGTCGCAGGCCGGGCAGGCACCCACCGGCGAGTTGAACGAAAACAGGCGCGGCTCCAGCTCCTGAATGGAGTAGCTGCACGCAGGGCAGGAGAATTTGGCGTTGAACAGGTGCTCGTGTCCCGCCTCGGCATCCATCTCCAGCGCAATCGCGCGGCCATTGGCCAGGCGCAGGGCGGCCTCGAAGCTCTCGGCCAGGCGCTGTTTCAGATTGTCATACTCCGTTCGGACTGGGCTTGGCCTGTCCCGAGCCTGTCGAAGGGTTGAAGCCCCGGCAGGCCCTTCGGCAGGCTCCGGGTGATCGGATGGTTTGCGCACCTTGACGCGGTCGATCACCACGTCGATATTGTGTTTTTCCGTTTTCTTGAGCGCGGGCAGTTCATCAAAGTTGCAGGTTGTGCCGTTGACGCGAAAGCGCACGTAGCCCTGCGCCTGCATGTCGGCAAACACGTCCAGGAATTCCCCTTTTTTCTCCCGCGCCAGCGGCGCCAGGATCATGAGCCGGGTGCCTTCCGGCAGGGCCAG
>DIVK01000064.1:0-1228 GCA_002422455.1 Rhodoferax sp. UBA6134 | reverse complement strand
AGGTAGTCGTGGATTTCAGTCACCGTGCCCACGGTGGAGCGCGGGTTGTGCGAGGTGGCCTTTTGCTCGATCGAGATGGCGGGGCTCAGGCCTTCGATCACGTCCACGTCCGGCTTGTCCATCAGTTGCAGGAATTGGCGTGCATAGGTCGAGAGGCTCTCCACGTAGCGGCGCTGGCCCTCCGCGTACAGGGTGTCAAACGCCAGGCTGGACTTGCCGGAGCCGCTCAGGCCGGTGATCACCACCAGCCGGTTGCGCGGAATATCAAGATCGATGTTCTTGAGATTGTGGGTGCGCGCACCGCGGATGCTGATGTTCTGCTGCTGCAGGGCCGCGGCAAGGTACTTGCCGTCCGGGTGGTGTTCGATGCCGGCGCCGGCGGTGGGAGCGTTCAAGATGAAATGCGTTTGGGAAAACTTGCCATGATAGTCAAAGATGGCCGGTGCGTGATGCCGGCGCGCGCTGCCTGCGTCTCTGAGCGGTCAAGCTTGACTGCTACGATCGAAAGTCATGTTCATTTTGAAGGAATTTTCATTCATGTCCCGATTTACCCTGCGCCGGAAATTTCTATTCGGCATGCTGGCCGTGCTTGCGGTATCCCTGCTGGTGATGCTGGGCGGCCGCTTCCTTGGCAAGGGCGCGCGCTTTCACCACCTGGAACGCGAACATTTCGCGGCGGTGATGCAGATGACACTCGATATGCAGTCGGCGACTTCGGGCGACGCAGCTGCGATGGTCGGTAAGGACGTGCTGCTCAAGGAGATCAAGCGTGCGAAGTGGGTGACAGAGCAGGTGGATGTCGAGTTGTTCAAGATCGAGCAGAGCCTGTTTCGCTTGTTCGGTTTCGGTGACGTTATTGACTTGCCGATCAAGGCCGCTGTTGCTGAGGAGCGCATGCGAAAAATCATCGAGATCGAGCCTGGCAACACCGTGACTCCGGCGTTGGTCGAGCGGCTGCGGCCGGACATGGCGATCGTGCGAGATAGCTCCGACCGGTTCGGCCCCCTGGTGGCCGACGCGGTCAGTTTCATCAAAATGCTGGTGGTCGGTATCAACCTGCTGGGCGGCCTGGTGCTGCTGGCCTCCTTCTGGGCCATCCGCCAGGCTGTGCTCGGGCCGCTGGAAGAAGCGCTGGTGTTGGCCAAGCGCATTGCCCAGGGCGACCTCACCGGGCAGATCGTGACGCGCTCCAGCGACGAAGTCGGCCAATTGATGGCCGCTCTGGCGG
>DIVK01000042.1:9467-20318 GCA_002422455.1 Rhodoferax sp. UBA6134 | reverse complement strand
TGGTGGGCTGGAGCATGAGGGATCACATGCAGGCCAGCGCGGTGACGGACGCGTTGCGCATGGCGTGGTTCAGGCGCAGGCCCGAGCCGGGATTGATCTTCCATTCGGACCGGGGAAGTCAGTATTGCAGCCATGAGTTCCAGAACGAACTCAAGGACTACGAGATGAAGTCGTCAATGAGCCGCAAGGGCAACTGCTGGGACAACGCGCCCACTGAGAGCCTGTGGGGCCGGTTGAAGGTTGGCCGACTGTACGGCAGGAGGTTTGCCTACGACGCGCACCCGATCTTCAGCATCGATGTGCTGTTCGATGACCGCTGGGCCTCTCACCTGGAAGACCGTGAAGCCATTGACAAATGGTGGTTCGACAATCGACCAGGCGAGGGCGCCGCAGAGGACACCCCGCAGGGCTAGATTTTCTTGGCATCCCGCCAGGAAGATGCCACCGAGCTTTGCACTGGCTTGTAGCGGGCTTGGCCGACCGGCGATTGCTTTTCCATTTGGAACAGCAGGGAGTCCTGTTCCTGCGCCGTCATCCTGTCGAACAGCGCACGTTCCTCTGCGTTCAGCAGATGGCCGAACTTCTCGAAGCGGGTGCGTTTGTCGTCTGACGGCAGCACGGTGAAACCCGGCGTGGTGGAGAACACCACCTGGCCGTCCACCCGGATTTCGGGAACTTCGCCGATGTCGATGAACTTTCCGCCAAGCCAGACATGGGTGGGCGGGAAGAACGAGAGCTGGCGGGTCTGCTTGAAGGCCTCCTCAAGGGAGGTGGGAGCTGCCGCGCCCAGGTAGCGGAAGAGCCTGTAGTTCTGCAGGTCGTCCAGTGCTGTGCTGGCCAAGTCCTCGGGCGACTGTGTCTCGAAGAGCGTGGTGCCCGTTTCGTCGTCACGGTAGTGGACCATCCCCCGCCATAGATCTCTGGCAGCGAGGTACCACCCATCGTCGCATTCAGCGTACTCGGATGTCAGGGAGAGCTCTTCCGCATCCTTGACGTCCAGCGCGAAGACAAACCCTTGGGCGAAGGCCTTCTGTGAGTCGACAGATGCGGGCTTGCGCGTGGCTGCCCGACCCAGAAGATCCTTCAGCGATTCTGGAAGCGGTTTGCTGCGACTCGCGCTGACCGACTGATCAAGGCAGACGGTCACATGCTTCCAATGCTCGTAGCCGTGCTGCTTGGCGACAGCATCCAGCGCGACGGCAAGCGATGTACCCGTTGTTTTACGAAGCGTCTTGGCCAGACGCTTGAGCTTTTCGGTGGCGGTTGCCGTGGTGGAGATGAATTCCATGGTGCGTTCCTGTATGTTGCCGCGGATGTACCCGGTGCTCACTGCCGCGCTCCGCGAAACATGGGAAGCTCAGACGAAGGTCTTCACGTCGTCCCGGCGAACCGGGTGGGCCATGGTGAGCAGCTGGCGTTGACGAACGCGCCAGGAAATTCTATCGCACTTGTCGTCGCCAAATGCGGGATGTGGTGGCGATCACGCAGGGTTGGGCAAGAAAATCGGCTCGGACTTGCCAGAGAGGGCCATCCCCGCATGGGTGCGTCTCTGGTAGAGCATGTTCACCGGAAAGCGGTAAAATGCATGAAATCTCAATGAAAAACTAACCATGCCTGCCACCGTTGCGAATTCTGCAGAGTCCCTCCGCGGCGCCGCTGCGCACCTTGCGGACGAACTGCAAGCCGGCCGCGTCTATCGGCGGGAGGATCTCGCATGCCTGTCCACCGCGGTGGACAGGCATCTGCGCGAACTGGTGGCTACCGGAAAGCTGAAAAAGCTCGCCCAGGGGCTGTACCACGCGCCGAAACAGTCCAGTTTCGGTCCACTGCCGCCTGCCGATGAACAAGTGGTAGGCGGTTTTCTGCGCGACAAGGACTTCCTGGTGTTCTCCCCATCCGCCTACAACGCCGTGGGCCTGGGCACCACCCAGCTCTACAACCGCACGCTGGTCTACAACCACAAGCGCCACGGCGTCTTCCGGCTCGGCAACCGGCAGTTCGATTTCCGCATGAAGCCGCGTTTCCCCAAGAGGCTGACGCCCGAGTTTTTGTACGTTGACCTGCTGAACAACCTGGACGAGTTGGCCGAGGACCGCGATGCGGTCTTGCGCCAGGCGCGCAGCAAGCTGCCTTCGTTCGATTCGACCCGTCTGCAGCGTGTCGCTGACAGCTTTGGCAGCGTGGCGACGCGCAAGCGCTTGCGGGAGTGGGTAGGTGCCTGACTTCCTGCACGCACGGCGGGACTTCGACCAGTTGCTGGCGCTCGTCGCCGACGAGCGCGGACTCGACCCCATGCTGGTCGAGAAGGACTACTGGATCATGCATTGCCTGTGGGGGCTGCAGGCCCAGGGCTTTCAGTTCGAGCTGAAGGGAGGCACGTCCTTGTCGAAGGGCTTCGGCGTTATCCACCGCTTCTCCGAGGACATCGACATCCGCATCGAGCCGCCCGACGGCATGGATGTGAAGACGGGCCGCAACCAGGACAAGCCGGCGCACGTCGCTTCGCGCCGCGCTTACTACGACGAGCTGGCGGCACGCATCCGCATCCCAGGCATGGACAGCGTGGAGCGCGACACGCAGTTCGACGACGACAAGATGCGCAGTGCCGGCATCCGACTGACCTATACGCCACGTGCCGCGGCATTGGCTGGGATCAAGGATGGCATTCTGTTGGAACTGGGTTTTGATGACACGGCGCCCAATAGGCCAGTGACCATCTCCTCTTGGGCCCTGGATGTCGCCCGAGACCGAGGCGTCGATGTGCTGGACAACCGGGCAGTAGCCGTACCCTGCTATGCGCCGACCCATACCTTCGTCGAGAAGCTTCAGACGATCTCCACCAAGTACCGCCGCTTGGGCGAGGCGCAGGCGTTCCCCGGCAACTTCCTGCGGCATTACTACGACGTGTACTGCCTTCTGGGTCTGGATGAGGTGCTGGCCTTCATGCGAGAGCCCGCCTACCAGGAGCGTAAGGCGCAGCGCTTTCGGAGCGGTGACGAGCAGGTGATCGCCCGAAACCCGGCTTTTGTCCTTGCAGACTCTGCACAACGTGAACGCTTCGCACGGGAGTACCGCAAGACGCAAGCGCTGTACTACCAAGGCCAGCCGGATTTCGATGCGCTGGTGGCCCGGATTCATCAATACATCGACGCAATGTGAGGAGATGCATGCTGGATCGGTATCACACGACATCCATCGGACCCGACGAAGAGGCGCTGAGCGCCGCCTTCCTGAAATGCGGCGACCTGATGAAGGCGCGCGGATGCACCGTCATGGGCTTGGCCGTTCACACCAAGAATAATCTCGATGGTGTCGTTCGCAGTGTCTTTGGCGAGGATGTCGTGCGCGTGCTCGACCGGGACAACAGGCTCGACCTCAAGGGCATCGTGATCCAGTTGATCACGGAAAAGATACAGATTCGCAGGCTTGAAGGCCCGGTTCTGGCGGCTTTCATCGATCCGAAGAAGATGGACAAGATCGTCGCCAGCAGTGGGGTGACGGATATCGTGTTTGTGCCATGGGCGACTGAAGAGCATGCCGGATATCTGAAGACGTATCCTGATTCGAGGGAGATTTTTCGGTCTCCCAGGTTCGACGCCCTGCTGGCTGAAAGTAGGTCACACTGATCGATGGCTGTTTACGGTGGCATTCTTCGATCGGCTGCTGAAAATGCATGGAGTCCTTTGATTTGGCGTGATGAGCAGGTGTCTAGGCACAGCACCGGCGCGTTCGCCTGGACGATACGCGCAAGCTCTGACGCAGGTACCGCCATTACGCAGAGGCCTCGTACCGGGTAAGCAGTGATCGTGAGCGTTCGTACTCGCCCGCCAAATCCCTGGCGCAATCTTCGAACCAGCCCTCGGATTCGCTGAGCCAACGAGCGAGCACGGAGGCGTCGAGCTGCGCATTCTCGCGATGAGCCAGGAGGATGAAGTCAAACCAGCGGTCTCTGTCCAGGGGGTGGGATGCACCTGTGGATTTGTTGGCCAAGACCGAGAAGCGCCGCAGTGCCTCCGCCACGGCGGGCGACACCATGTTCTCCAACTGTAGTGTGCTATTGGACATCACGACGCTGTAGCCAGCATCCATCGCGGCGGGCCGTGCGACTTCGCTGGCGAAGTCCGCCAAGATCGCGTTGTATGCGCGGTGAGTGAGTTCGCTGAGTTCCAGCGGCACGATGTTGGCGACTTTCAGGTCGTCGCCGTCCGCAATCAGCACAAGCCCGGCCGCCTCGAAGCCAGGTGTCACCGCACGCTCGAAAGCTAACGCATCGCCTTTCTCGCCCAATTCGCGCAGCTGCTCTTCCTTCTCCATTGCGTATCGCCAAGGCGGGGTAGCCCGATCTTTCAAGGCTTGGTGCAGGGCAGCAGCGGCGGACGCCGGACCCCGCAGGTACAAGTCTTGGAAAATGTCTAGAGGTTTGGAGGTGGTTGACATGATGTCATTTTGCCGTATGCAACTACGCTGTCGTGCGCCTCGGGCGATGCCGATCACCGCATGATTCACAGTGTTGGCTGGGCGAACTGGACTTGCGCGAGGGCCTTCCGCGCCAGGTGCTGCCGATACCCGCGCAATGTCTTAGGCCTTTCTCCTTCGGACAAACAAAAGTCCGCTTGTGCGGGTTTCTTCGTTGCTTATCTGCCACGCACTGCGCAGCGGATCGGCATATTTGGCGTCCGAATGGCGTCTGTCTTCCTAAGTCCTTGATTTTTCTTGTATTAATTCGATCTTGTAGCCGTCGGGGTCGGTCACGAAGGCGATCACGGTGCTGCCGCCCTTGACGGGCCCGGCCTCGCGCGTCACGTTGCCTCCGGCGGCTCTGATTTTTTCGCAGGCGGCATGGGCGTCGGCAACGCCCAGCGCCACGTGGCCGAAGGCGGTGCCTGGTTCGTAGGAGTCAACGCCCCAGTTGTAGGTGAGTTCGATCTCGGCCTGTTCCGGGTTGCCGCCATAACCGACAAAAGCCAGCGAGTACCTGTATTCGGGGTTTTCCGAGGTGCGCAGCAGTTGCATGCCCAGCACCCGGGTGTAGAAGTCGATCGAGCGTTGCAGGTCGCCAACGCGCAGCATGGTGTGAAGGAATCTCATGGGCTGGATTGTGATGCAAGTTCACGTCGCCGGCCAGGCGCTGACAAGGGGCTGAGGTGGCTACATAAAAAAAGGGTTGGTCTTGCGACCAACCCTTAAAGGATCCCTGAACCAGAAGGTTTCGAAAGGACCCGAGGAGACAACCGGTAGAAGCTACTCGCTTCTCAAAAAACCAGCACGGGGTGAAGTATCTCAGGGTTTTCCCTGAATTTCAGAATTCAGACGCCATAAAGCGAATTTTTTCTGAATACTCCACCGCGGCATCACGAATCAACGCTTTTTTGCGACTGGCTTGGCAGCGTCCGCCGCAGTCGCCGCCACTGCCTTGAAATTTGCTTCGGCGGCATCGGTCGCCTGCTTGACGGCTTTTTGCACGGACTCCAGCGCCGTGTTGGCAGCGGCCACAGTACTTTTCATCATGGCAACCGCAGTCTCGGAGCCGGCGGGTGCATTTTTGGCGGCGGTATCCACCAAGCTCATGAATTTCTTCTGCGCATCAGCGGCCTGACCTTCAAAGGTCTTTCCCAATTCGGCGGATGAGCCCGAAGCGATGTCATACAGGTGACGGCTGTAAGCCGCGGTCTTCTCGGCCAGCGGCTGGAGCAGGCCGGATTGCAGCGCCATCAATTCCTGTGCATCTTTCACGCTCAGCATGGCCTTGGCGTGCTCGGCGGACTCGGCCAGCGCCGCTTTGGAAGCGGTCAGGTTGAGTTCAACAATTTTCTCAACGCCTTCAAAGGCCTTGGAAGTCAGGCCCATCAGGGTCTCGATGCCTTCCTTCTGGGAAGCCATGATTTGTTCGACGGTCAGCATATCAATTTCTCCTGTGGAGTGAAGTAAGAACAGTATCTGCGCCGAAACCTGGCTGAGCCTGATTTATGTTGCAGTGCAGCATAACTCGAATTATAAGGTCGTTCCAGATCGTTGCAAGGCTTTTTTGTTGCGGTGCAGCATATTAGGCGTGTAATTCTAGAAATCGGGAATGTCATTGCGCTGACACAATGCTGCTCCGGTACCTGGAGCGCAGGGTCTGGCGCCCATCGGAGGGGGGCGGAAGGCGCGCTGGCAAAATCAGGACTCTGGCGTCTTTTCCTTTCAACCTCAAATCTGTTCTGGAGACCTTTGCATGATCCAAACCACCGTGGACGATGCGATCACTTCGCGCATGTCGGTCCGCGCCTTTACCCAGCAGCCGATTGCGCGGCAGACCTTGAGCGAGTTGCTGCAAGTGGCCAGCCGGGCGCCGTCGGGCACCAACACCCAGCCTTGGAATGTGTACGTTCTGCAGGGTGCCAGCCGGGCCGCTTTGGTCGACAAGGTGTGCGCCGCTCACGACGCCGTTCGTACCAACCCGGCATTGGCCGCCGATTACCGCGAAGAGTACGACTATTACCCCGAGAAATGGATCAGTCCTTACCTGGAGCGTCGGCGTGAGAACGGTTTGAGCCTGTATGGCCTGTTGGGCATTGCCAAGGGTGAGAAGGACAAGATGCATGTGCAGCACCAACGCAATTACAGATTTTTTGACGCGCCGGTCGGTCTGATGTTCACGATCAACCGCGTGATGGGGCGCGGTTCGATGCTGGACTATGGCATGTTTTTGCAGAACATCATGCTGGCCGCGCGCGGTCGCGGTCTGCACACCTGCCCGCAGGTGGCCTGGAACGGGTATGCCAAAATCATCCTGCCGCACGTCGGAGCGGGTACGGACGAGATGCTCGTCTGTGGCATGGCACTGGGTTATGCGGATGAGGCCGCAGTTGTGAATACCTTTCACACCCCCCGGGTGCCCGTGGAAGAGTTTACGCACTGGCTGGAGTAGACCTGTTTCGCGGGTATGGCACTCCGCCAGTTGGGCCAGTTTGGTGCTGCTGGCCTTGTACCTGCTCCATGCCGCAGTTCAGTACCTGCACGGGAAGTAGGCTTTACAGCACGCGAAACGCGATCACCGCCACCAGCGTGGGAGGCAGCGCCGCAATCAGCAAACCCAGCGGGTGGATGGTGTTTTCTTCAAAGCTGCCGCGCAGGATGGCGACCCCGGCCGGGTTCGGTGCATTGGCAATCACGGTCAGGCCCCCACCGGTGACGGCTCCCGCCACCAGCGCCACCTTGAACTCCTGGCTCAGACCTTCCACCAGAGAACCCAGGTAGGTTAGCGCGGCGTTGTCGGTGATGGCGGTCAGCACTGTTGCGCCGAAAAACACGGCCGTGGAGTCCATGCCCAGCAAAATCGGCTGTAGCCACCATTGCTGCAGACCGCCCAGCACCACCAGGCCGGCCAAAAAGAAAGCTACCAAAAGCGCCTCGCGCAGGATCAGGGGATTCTGGTGCCGCTGGTAGGCTGTCGTGAAGCCCATGAAGAACAGGAACAGCCCCATGAACACTGCCGGGTGGTGCGCGAACACCACCACGGTGGACAGGAACATCAGGTGTACCGCGATCACGGACAGTGGAACCCTTGGCGCATCGGTACCATCGACCTTGCCCATGGGCCCCAGTTCGCGCCGGAACAACAGCATGGCCGATCCCGCATTGATCAGCACCGCGATCGCGGCCTTCCAGCCGAAGTTGGCGATCATGAACCAGATGTCCCAATTCCATTTGGCGGCCACCATGAGCACCGGTGGCGCGGCAAAGGGGGTGAGCGTGCCGCCAATGGAAATGTTCACGAACAGCACGCCTACCGTGACGTATTTCAGCTTGGTGGATACCTTGCCGGCGAACAGCGTGTCACGCAGCATCAGGGCCGCCAGCGTCATCGCGGCGGGCTCGGTGATGAACGAGCCCATCAAGGGGACAAAGGCCAGGACGAGAAAGTACATCGCCATGCCCTGGCTCAATGGCATGAAACGCGCCACCCAGCGCACCACGGCGCCGGCGAACTGCAGGATGGGACGGGTGCCGGCAATGACCATGATGGCAAAGACGAACATGGGCTCGGCGAAGTTGCGCGAATCGAGGTAGGCCGTGGCCTCATGCTTGCCGCTCACGGCAAACATGAACAGCATCAGCACCATGGCCCAGAAGCCGAATACCACTTCCACTTCGCCCAGAAGATGCCAGAGGCCGGCATGGCGCGGCCGGGTGTGCGCCAGGTGTTCGAAAAATTTGGTGGAGAACGTGTGGATCACGGCCAGCGCGAATAGCAGCGCACCGATAAGCTGGATCAGGGTGGGTTCAGTCATGGTATGCGAGTCGTGTGAAAGAAGGAAAAAAAGTTCAACGCAGGATCAGCACCGGCACCTCGCTGAGCCGCAGCAGCGTGGTCGTCGTGCTGCCGACGATCAGCTGGCGGATGCGCGCGTGGCCATAAGCGCCCATCACCAGCAGCGAAGCGCCCTGGGCCTTGACGAGCGCAGGAAGCACTTCTTCCGGTTCGCCAGGAAGCAGTTCAGACGCAGCATCAAAGCCCACAGCCGCCAGAGCAAGCCGGGCCTCTTCAAGTTGCTGCCGCGCCAGCGAGGTGTCAGCGCCTGCCATCGCCAGCACAACGGGCAGCCCCTTGAGCATCGGGCTGCGCGCCACCGTCTCTATGGTCTTGCGGGCCGTCGGACTGCCGTCATAAGCGATGACGAAAAGCCTGGGTTCCTCGAACGGCATGCCCGTCGATACCAGCACCGGGCGCTTGACCGAGCGGATCACCCGCTCGACATGATGGTCCAGGTGAATCTTTGAAGTCCCGCTGGCATGGTAATGCTCGCCCAGCACAAAAAGGCGTGCATCGGGCTCCATCTCCAGCACGGTGTCAACCAACTCGCCATGGCGCAGCCGGACATCGAGCCGCTCCACACCGGCGGCGGCGGCGCGCAAGCGGGCGTCGGCCAGCAGCTGCCGGCCGGCTTCCTGAGCCAGCTTGCCGCGCTTTGCATCGAGCGCGCTTAAGTCATCGAGCAGCGCTTCGTGCGCGCCCAGCCCGATGGCGCCGCTGTAGTCGGTCATCAAGGGGCGTTCGGTACGCTCGAGCACATGCAGCAGCTCCAGCGGCGCATCCAGCCGCCGTGCGGACCAGGCGGCCCAGTCGATCACGGCGGCCGTACTGGCAAATCCGTCAATGCAGGCATAAACCTTGTTCATGATGTTTCCTTTGATCGTCAGTGCATGAGTTGTTCAACGGCGCCTGGCTTGTCATGAATCGCAAACCGATCCATCATGGTGGTGCTGGCTTCATCCAGACCCAGCACCTCGACTTCTGTGCCCTCGCGCTTGAATTTGAGCACCACCTTGTCAAGCGCAGCCACCGCAGTGATGTCCCAAAAATGGGCACGGCTCACGTCGATGCGCACCCGCTGCACGGCTTGCTTGAAATCAAACGCAGCGATAAACGTTTCCGATGACGCAAAAAATACCTGGCCGACCACGCTGTAGATGCGCAACCGGCCTTCATCATCACTGCTGCGGTCGATGCGCAGCACGCGCCCGACCTTGTGGGCAAAGAAAATGCCCGACAGCAGCACGCCGACAAACACGCCCTTGGCCAGGTCGTGGGTGGAAACCGTTACGATGACGGTGGCGATCATGACGATCGACGACGTGGGCGGATGCTCGCGCAGATTGCGAATCGAACTCCAACTGAACGTGCCAATGCTGACCATGATCATCACGGCCACCAGCGCGGCCATCGGAATGCGGGCGACCCAGTCACCGATGAACACCACCATCAGCAGCAGGAATACACCCGCAGAAAGCGTTGAAAGCCGGCCGCGACCGCCTGACTTCACATTGATCACCGACTGGCCGATCATCGCGCAGCCGGCCATGCCGCCAATACAGCCAGACGCAATATTGGCGATGCCCTGGCCGACGCATTCGCGATTCTTGTTGCTGTTGGTGTCGGTCAATTCATCGACGATCGAAGCCGTCATCATCGACTCCAGCAAGCCGACCGTTGCCAGCGTGACGGCATAGGGAAAGATGATTTTGAGCGTCTCCAGATTCAATGGCACATCCGGCAGCAAAAAAATCGGCAGGCTGTCGGGCAGCTCGCCCATGTCGCCTACGGTGCGAATATCGAGCTTGAGCGCCATCGCCACGCCGGTGAGCACGACGATGGTGATCAGCGGTGAAGGCAGCGCTTTGGTGATGTACGGAAAGCCGTAAATGATGACCAGACCCGCAGCGGTCATGGCATAGACCACCGAGCTGACGTTGGTCAGTTCCGGCAGTTGGGCCAGGAAAATCAGGATCGCCAGCGCATTGACAAAGCCGGTGATGACCGAGCGCGAGACAAAGCGCATCAGCGCGCCCAGCTTGAGCAGCCCGGCAACAATCTGCAGCACGCCGGTCAGCACGGTAGCGGCCAGCAGGTATTGCAAGCCATGGTCCTTGACCAGCAGCACCATCACCAGCGCCATGGCGCCGGTGGCCGCCGAGATCATGCCCGGCCGCCCGCCGGTGAAGGCGATGACGACCGCAATGCAAAACGACGCATACAAGCCGACCTTAGGATCGACGCCGGCAATGATGGAAAAGGCAATCGCCTCGGGAATCAGGGCGAGCGCCACCACAAGGCCGGCGAGCAGATCGCCCCGGACGTTGGACAGCCAGTCCTGGCGGATAGTTGAATAGGATGTTTTCAATGGATAAGGACGGCGCCGGACGTGACCGGGCAACCGTGGTTACTAGGAAATGGGGATTGAGCATGGCAGCAGCAAGGATGCCGGACTCGGTGAAATCGGAGCGCTGGGCGCCAAGAGTGGCAAGCTAGGGCGGCGTCACCGCGCAAAAGTAGCCGCGTGACAGTCCGCTTGCGCGATAAGCTATTGG
>DIVK01000042.1:0-9358 GCA_002422455.1 Rhodoferax sp. UBA6134 | reverse complement strand
GGCAGGACGTGCAACTGCACGTTGCGCCGGTCCTCAGGCGCTTTGGACAGGCTGATCAACTCCTTGCGCAGCAGGGTCTTGACAAGGTTGCTGGCCGTGGATTGATGGATGTCCATGTTGCCGGCAATGCCGCTTACACCGATGCCGGGATGGTCCCGGATCACGCTGAGCGCCCACACCGGCGCGCCTCCCAGGCCGACTTGCTTCTCCACTTGCTGGAAGTTGCTGCGCACGGCATTGAACACCACGCGAAATCGCCGCAGTACCTGGGCCGTGGCCCTGGGCTCGGCCCGGATTTCTTCTTTTTGTGTCACGTGCGGATCGACGGTCGTCAAGAGCATGCCTCGCATGATAGGGGAAATTTGGACGTGCGCGCAGCGTCGGCCTTAGGCCGACGCATTCTTTTTATGAGCAGATCATCAAAGGTGTGGAAACCTTTTGTGCAAGTGCTCAATTCATAAAAAAAGAGCCCCGAAGGGCTCCAAGCTCGAGTTATTGAGCTTGCTCACACAAGCGCAATAATTGGTATTATATTTGATCAAATTGAACTGTCTGATTAAAAAATACCTGACGATTTGGGTGTGTGACACGTCAGGAGAAGGGCGTGCGTTCGTGCCGCCGGCGCAGCCAGGCCAGTCCCAGCGCAAGCAGTGCCACTGCGGCGCTTGAGAGCAGCAGCACGTATTGTTTTTGCATGAAGGCGTTGCCAAGAAAAACCGTACCGAGGGCGTACGGGACTTCGGTGAGCATCAGTGCGCCGAGGTAGATGCGCAGCGGGTAGCCGAGCAGCCCAAAGAAGTAGCCTGAAACGTCTGACGGAACCACCATCTGAACCAACACTGCGGTGATGAATGAGCCTCCCTCTGGAATGCGATTTTCGTAACGCTCGATCATTCCGCCGGACAGCATCCGTTGCATGGCAGGGCGTTTCAGGCGGCGGCCAATGGCGTAGGTAAGGAGTCCCCCCAGGCACCAGCCGCCCCACAGCAAGAGGAAGCAGCCCGCCTCGCCCCAGGTCTGCACGCCAATGGGAACCAGCAGCACGCCGGAGAAAAACACCAGCATGGCCGAGAGTGCTGCCAGTCCCATGAAAATCAGGACACCCAGCACCGGGTGCTGCGCGATCACCGGTTCGGCCTGCGCGATGGTGGTGATGATCTGGTGGTGAACCCTGTCGGACGAGGCCAGCAGCCCGGTGACGAGCAGAATCGCAATCAGGATGCCCGCGCGCCGTGAAACGTCAGACGCTGAACCCCAGCGTCCGGCGTGTTCTTTATTGGCGATTTTGGCATCGCCCTGCGGTGGTGGTGGAGGGGCCGGTGGTGCGGTCATCGGGAATTTGAATGACGTTGACAAGCTGGAATTATCCGGTGAACCGAGAGGGGCGAGAGAGGTACGGCTGGCACCGGATTGACTCCATGGCCCAGTGCGTCCGAAAACGCCGGTGTTTTGAACAACAATGGGGGTTTGGAGGAGACTGGTTTTGAATGACGTTGTACTGTGGTCCTT
This sequence comes from Rhodoferax sp. UBA6134, assembly GCA_002422455.1. GTDB lineage: Bacteria > Pseudomonadota > Gammaproteobacteria > Burkholderiales > Burkholderiaceae_C > Rhodoferax. The sequence goes on along the minus strand of DIVK01000042.1, from coordinate 7,849 downwards.
GCTGGCGTTTGCCGTTTTGAATGGGGTGTTGTTGCTCTGGCTGGCGCTGCGGCGCCCGGATGCCGCAGCAGGGCAGGCGGCGTTGCAGGGCCGGATCGAACTGCTGGCGGCGGTGCAGGACGGTACCGAGCGGCTGGAGCGCGAACTGCGCCGCGAAATCAGCGAGTCTTCCCGCGGCGGGCGCCAGGAGCTGACGCAAAATCTGGCCACCTTTCAGCAGGCGCTGGTGCAGCAGGGGGCGGAGGCCACCCGCACCCAGAACACGCAGATTGACGCCTTTGGCCAGCAATTGGCGTTGCTGCAAAAAACACTGTCTGACACATTGAACAATCAGCTGTCGGGTTTGAGCGAGTCCAACGCGCGACGCATGAACGAAGTGCGCGAGACCCTGGAGAAGCAACTGGTGCAATTGCAAGCCACCAACGCCATCAAGCTCGATGAGATGCGCGCCACGGTGGATGAGAAGCTGCAGACCACGTTGCAAGCCCGCCTGGGGGAAAGCTTCAAACAAGTCGCGGACCGGCTGGAGCAGGTGCATAAGGGCCTGGGCGAGATGCAGACGCTGGCCCAGGGCGTGGGGGACCTCAAGCATTTGCTGACCAACGTCAAGAGCCGCGGCATTTTTGGTGAAGCGCAACTCGCCAGCTTGCTGGAGCAGGTGCTTGTGGCCGACCAGTACGCAGCGCAGGTGGCGACGCGCCCGGGCAGCAAGAATGTGGTGGACTTCGCCATCAAACTGCCCGGCAAGTCCGAGCACGGCGAGCCATTGTGGTTGCCGATTGATGCCAAGTTTCCGAATGAAGACTATGAACGTTTGCTGGACGCCCAGGGTCGGGCCGACGTTGCGGCGGCGGAGGCTGCAGGCAAGGCGCTGGAGCTGCGCATCCGGCTGGAGGCCCGCTCGATTGCCGATAAATATGTGGAGCCGCCATACACCACGGATTTCGCCATTCTGTTTTTGCCGACGGAAGGGCTGTACGCTGAAGTGCTGCGCCGCCCTGGCCTGATGCAGGCTTTGCAGCGCGAGCATCGCATCACGCTGGCGGGGCCGACCACGCTGCTGGCCATGCTCAGTTCGCTGCAAATGGGGTTTCGCACGCTGGCGCTGGAGAAGCGTTCCAGTGAGGTATGGCAGGTGCTGGGTGCGGTCAAGACCGAGTTTGGCAAGTTTGGTGACGTGCTGGCCCGCGTCAAGTCGCAAACCGAAACCGTGCTCAAGACACTGGACAGTGCCGAGGTTCGCAGTCGGGCCATGGGGCGGGCGCTGAAAAATGTCGAGGCGTTGCCCGATACGCAAGCACAAGTCTTGATTGCGGTGGACAAGAACCTCGATGGCGCAGCGGAGGCAGACCGGGTGTGAACCGCGCCTCCTGCGCGTCTATCGGTTGAAAGAACCGCGGGAGCCGTTGCCGCCGCCGGAGCGGCCACCCGCGCCACCGCCACCAAAGCCGCCGCCATTGCGGTTGCCGCCGCCATAACCACCGCCGCCACGGCGCGCGCCGCGTTCGGCCATCATGTCCACGCTGGTGCGCATCGGGTCGGGTTGACCCTGAGCCGACCGGGAGGGCGCCGGGTTGCCGCCGCCATATCCACCACCGGCACCACCACCATTGCCGCCACGCCCTTGTGCGGGTCGCGGGCCGCGTGCCGCCTGCTCTCCGGCCGGGCTGTGGCTGCGCTGGCCGCCGCTGCGCTGACCGTCGGCGCTGCTGCCGCCACGGCCGCCNNTGCATCACGTCACGGCCCGGCGGCTTGCCGGCACCTCCCCAGACGGTCTGGCGGCCCATGGCGATCGGTTCGGCCTTTTCACCGGGTTCGGGCATGAAACCTTCCACAATCTGCACCGGAATGTTCTGCTTGGTGAAGCGTTCAATGGCCTGCATGAAGCCTTCTTCGTCCAGACACACCAGGTTCGACGCGGTGCCGTCAGCGCCGGCACGGCCGGTGCGGCCGATGCGGTGGACGTAGTCTTCACAAACGTTGGGTATTTCGTAGTTCACCACGTGCGGCAGGTCATCGATGTCAATGCCGCGGGCGGCAATGTCGGTGGCCACCAGGGCGCGAATATCGCCGCTTTTGAAACCGTTCAACGCCTGGGTGCGGGCGGCCTGGCTTTTGTTGCCGTGCAGCGCCAACGCCGGAATGCCGCTTTTGGTCAAAAATTCGGCGACATTGTTGGCGCCAAATTTGGTGCGCGTGAACACCAGCACCTGGCTCCAGTTGTGTTCCTGGATGATGTGGGCCAGCAGCGCTTTCTTTTTGCCGCGGCCGACCGGATGAATGACCTGTGTGATGCGCTGCACGGTGGTGTTGCGCGGTGTCACCTGGATGCTTTGCGGATTTTTGAGCAGCGTGGCGGCCAGCTCGCGGATTTCGTCACTGAAGGTGGCCGAGAACAGCAGGCTTTGCTTTTCTTTGGGTACCGCGGCCAGAACTTTTTTCACGTCATGGATAAAGCCCATGTCCAGCATGCGGTCGGCTTCGTCGAGCACCAGCATTTGCACCTGGCCCAGGTCCAGCACGCCTTGCTGCAGCAGGTCCAGCAGGCGGCCGGGGGTGGCCACGAGGATGTCCACGCCCTTTTTGACGCGGCTGATCTGGGGGTTCATGCCAACGCCGCCAAAAATGACGGTCGACGACAGTTCCAGGTATTTGCCGTAGGTCTGTACCGATTCTTCCACCTGCGCCGCCAGTTCGCGGGTCGGGGTCAGCACCAGGGCACGAATGCCGAGGCCGCCAAATTTGTTGCGCGGGGCGTCACCCTGGCTGAGTTTGTGCAGCATGGGCAGCACAAAGGCTGCCGTTTTTCCGGTGCCGGTCTGGGCGCCGCCGAGCAGGTCATGCCCGTCGAGCACGGCGGGAATCGCCTGCGCCTGAATGGCCGTGGGGGTCTCGTAGCCCTGCTCAAGCACGGCTTTAACGATGGCCGGAGCCAGATTTAATTCTTCAAATTTCATAGTGTGGCGCCTATCCTGGGCGCTATGGCATCGGCCGTCCTGGTGCTTGAAACACCGGGTCAGTCAAAGGCAGATGGGTACAAGGGTGGAACGTTTGCGCGAGGCATTGTTCCCAGCAAGGTGCTGGTGTTGTGGGCAACTGACGCTCCAAAACAAGTGTCATTGTCGCACGGACAGGATATCCTGTCCGCAGGTTTTTAAAAAGCGCCTCTGATACGTACCGGGTATGTCAAGCCGGGTCTATCGCAACAAGATGTTAAAGGGGACTGTTCACGAGCGTCTTCAACTGGGAAAATGACGGGTGGAGTGCCGTGGACTGAATTTGTAACGCAGGGAAAGAGTTGAATGAAGAAATTTCTGCTTCGACGTATTGGTGTGGCGGATGACCGGTCCAGCACCCGCCCATCGCTGTATGACTGCATCGAGGTCGTGTTGCTGCAGGCGGATACCCTGATGGCTGACGTGCTGGAGGGGCTGGCCGCATCAAGTACCAAAACAAAGGGAAAAAGTTCTTTTGGGGATCATTCCCCGGTTGACAAGACAGTGGCAGACGCGCTGTGCAGTCAGGCGCCAGCGATTAAAAAGACTTTCATGGCCCAGTTGCGGCTGGGCGTCTACCAGGGCCAGGGCGGGGCGCAGGATGCTGCAGAACAACCGTTGGTCCGTTTTGAGGATTTGCAGTTGCTCGATACCCGGCAGATCGACGCCAACATCGAATTCGCGCTGGCCCAGCAGGAGGTCGGCCGGTGTGTTGATGGCGAGCTTCCGGCGTTGAATGGACTGATCAGCAGTTTGTTGGGCTGGATCACGGTGCAGCCGAATCTGAATCCGCTCAAACCGGACGTTTTTGTTCGCGCGTTGCAGGCGAGTCTGGTACAACACGTGCCTGATGAACGGGTACGTGCCGCATTGATCACGCCTGCGGCCGGATTTCTCGGCGTCAGCCTGCGCCAGCTTTACCGTGAAGTCTGTGATTGGTTGTGGTCGCAGGGCGTTGAGCCGGCCACGCCCGTGGGAACCGTGGTCAGGGGTAGTGGTGTGGCACGGGGCAAGGGCGGCGAGAGTTCGGTCGAACGCACGATGCTGACGCTCGATAAACTTCGAAAACTGCTGTCAGGTGAGCTTGAAAGCGGCTCGGTCAGGCCTGATTTTTTGCACACGGTGCCCGCCTCCTACGTGGCACTGGAAGACATGAAGCTGCTTGAGCCCATGATGAAGCGTCTGGCGCAGCGGGCCAGTTTGCCGGCGCAGGCCGGAGTGAAGGCGGATGCCTTGGAGCGGCAGGTTGCGCGCGAGCCAACGCAGAGCCGGCAATTGGGGCTGCAGTTGGGCGAGGAAGTCGTGCGCATGATGCTGGACAACCTCAGTCAGGACGAGCGGCTGTTGCCCAAAGTGCGTGACTTGATTCGGACGCTGGAGCCCGTGCTATTGGCGCTTTCCTGTTCCGACCCACGGTTTTTCAGTGAGCGCCAGCACCCAGCGCGTCAATTTCTGGACCAGCTTACCCGCCGAAGTCTGGGCTATACCGACGAGCGTGACGAGGGTTTTCTGCGGTTTTTGAGATTGATTTCGGGGGCGGTTGGGGTTTTGGCCGGTGGGGAGGCCGATGCCGCTTCGTTTGCGCGGGTGTTGCGCCAGCTTGAGGATGGATGGGCTCGCGATGAGGCGACGCAGCGTCTGCAGCAGGGCGAAACGGCGCGTGCGCTATTGCATGCCGAGCAAAGAAACCTGCTGGCGCAACGTCTGGCCGACGATTTTCAAGAGCGCCAGAAAAACAGGGATATTCCTGAAGTGGTGGCCGGCTTTTTGCGCGGGCCCTGGACGCAGGTGGTGGCCGAGGCTCAACTGAGCTGCGCCGACGGCAGTGCCGATCCCAACGGTTACCTGGCGCTGGTTGATGAATTGCTCTGGAGTGTTCAACCCCAGGTGGCCCGGCGCAACCAGGCCCGGCTTGTGCATCTGGTGCCCCATTTGTTGGTCACGTTACGCCAGGGTCTGCAGCTTATCCAGTATCCGCAGGAGCGGGCGTTGGCCTTTTTTGATACGTTGATTGGGCTGCATGAAAAAGCATTTGAAGACCCGCGCGTACAGCCTGTGGTCGAGCAGGCGGATCGGACGGAGCAAGAGAGCCATGAAATGCTGGCGGCAGCCGATTTGCCCGAGGCGCAAGATGCCGCGGAGTTCTGGATCACGGATGATGAGGCCCAGGAGTCTGGTTATCTGGCGCAAGAGCCGCAGTTTCTGGTTGAATCGGCTCCGCGCTCCTGGTCCGAGGGGGATATCAAGATCGGCGCATGGGTGGAACTGCTCGCCGATGGGGGTTGGCTGCGTGCGCAACTCACCTGGGCCAGCCCGCACCGCACCCTGTTCATGTTCATTTCCGGCGGCGGACTGACGCATTCGATGTCGCGCCGTACCATGGAGCGCCTGCGGATGGCTAGTTCGATCCGTTTTGTGTCAGATGGCCATGTTGTCGACAATGCACTGGACGCGGTCGTCCAGCGGGCTTTGCAGAATGACCTGGGTCAGGTGAAGTCATAGCGATGCCGGTCAGGGCGACGGCCCGAAAAGGGCCGAGCGGGGATAATACGGCATCTACATTCAGAAGTACCTCGCAAAAACAATGGCTCAATACGTATTCTCCATGAACCACCTCGGCAAGATCGTCCCGCCGAAGCGTTACATCCTTAAAGACATTTCACTCAGTTTTTTCCCCGGTGCCAAAATCGGAGTGCTGGGGACCAACGGTTCCGGCAAGTCCACCCTGCTCAAGATCATGGCCGGTGTTGACAAGGAGTTTGAAGGCGAGGCCATGCCCATGGCGGGCCTGAATATCGGTTATCTGCCCCAGGAGCCGCAACTGGATCCCGAACAGACGGTGCGCGAAAGCGTGGAAGCGGGCATGGGCGACGTGTTCAGGGCCAAGGCCCGCCTGGAAGAAATTTACGCGGCCTACGGCGAGGAAGATGCCGATTTCGACAAGCTCGCCGAAGAGCAGGCCAGGATGGAGGCCATCATCGGTAGCGCGGGTACTGATTCGGAGCATCAGCTTGAGATTGCTGCCGATGCCTTGCGGCTGCCGCCGTGGGATGCCAAGGTCGGCCTGTTGTCGGGCGGCGAGAAGCGCCGCGTCGCCTTGTGCCGCCTGCTGCTGTCCAAGCCCGACATGCTGCTGCTGGACGAGCCCACCAATCACCTGGATGCCGAGTCGGTCGACTGGTTGGAGCAGTTTTTGCAGCGCTACCCGGGCACCGTGGTGGCCATTACCCACGATCGCTACTTTCTTGACAATGCCGCCGAGTGGATTCTGGAGCTCGACCGCGGCGCGGGCATGCCCTACAAAGGCAACTACAGTTCCTGGCTGGAGCAAAAGCAGGAGCGACTGGTGCAGGAGCAAAAAGGCGAAGAGTCCCGTGCCAAGGCACTCAAGAAAGAGCTGGAATGGTCGCGCCAGAATCCCAAGGCCCGGCAAGCCAAAAGCAAGGCGCGTCTGGCCCGGTTTGAAGAGTTGTCCGATTTCGAATACCAGAAGCGCAACGAAACCAACGAGATTTTCATTCCCGTGGCTGACCGCCTGGGCAATGAAGTCATTGAGTTTGTCAACGTCAGCAAGTCCTTTGGCGAGCGCCTGCTCATCGACAACCTGAGTTTCAAGGTGCCGGCCGGTGCCATTGTCGGCATCATTGGCCCCAACGGGGCCGGTAAGTCGACGCTCTTTCGCATGATTGCGGGCAAGGAAAAGCCCGACAGTGGCGAGGTCAGGATTGGCGCCACCGTCAAAATGGCCTTTGTGGACCAGAACCGGGATGACTTGTCGAACGAAAAAACCGTTTGGGAAGACGTGTCCGGCGGACTCGACATTCTGAATGTTGGCAAATTTCAGATGGCCAGCCGCGCCTACTGCGGACGCTTCAATTTCAACGGTGCGGATCAGCAAAAACGTGTGGGTACCCTGTCCGGCGGTGAACGCGGACGCTTGCATCTGGCCAAAACCCTGATTGCGGGCGGCAATGTGCTGATGCTCGACGAGCCCTCCAACGATTTGGACGTGGAAACCCTGCGTGCCCTGGAAGACGCCTTGCTGGAATTTGCCGGCACGATCATGGTGATCAGCCACGACCGCTGGTTCCTGGACCGCATCGCCACCCACATCCTTGCCTGCGAGGGCGATAGCCAGTGGACTTTCTTTGATGGCAACTACCAGGAATACGAAGCGGACAAGAAGAAACGTCTGGGTGAAGAGGGCGCAAAACCCAAGCGCATGCGCTTCAAGGCATTGAAGTAACAGCTGCGCGTGGATGCGTGGAAGCCATCGCGCCTCACGGTGTGATCTGCTGGCGCTGGTATTCGCGCCGCTTCATGTCGAGGTAGGTGGCGCGGTCCATTTCGTGCAACTGGCGGGAATATGATTCGGTGGCCGTAAACCAGTTCTGCAAGCGTTTTTCGAACTGTTCTGCTGGCGCCACGGGCAAGGCGTCCAGATACGCTTTGATGGCCAGGTGGTAGCGCATGGTGTTGCGTTCTACCGCGCCGCGCGTGCCTAGCGGCCCTGTTTTCGAGCCGAGTCCAACGTTGAAGTAGTCTGGTGTTGTGCTTGTGACCTGGTAGGCAAAGTTGACACGGTAAGCCTGATTGAGTGCTTGGTAGTCTTTCTTGCCGATGCTGACTGCAAGAAGGGGATGTCCCTGGTCGGTCGAGGCTCGGCAATATTTGGTATTGAGGTGCAGGATCAGCATGTCACACCAATGCGACGGACCGTTAAATGCCTCGTTGACGGCGGCAAACGGGTAATCAACCAGCGCGTAGATGTCGCCCCTCGATTGACTGGAGGATTCGTCGGAATCGAGGTAAAGCGGTCGTTTGAATTTCCACGTATCTTCAAGTGAAAGGTG
>DIVK01000038.1 GCA_002422455.1 Rhodoferax sp. UBA6134 | reverse complement strand
CTTAAAGCTACGCTGAATAAGTCCGTTCACGTTGAGCCTGTCGAAACGCTGCCCTTGCAAGTCAGCAACTTGCGAAGGACTTCGACGGGCTCAGTCCGAACGGGGAGACTTGTTCAGCATTGCCTTAAACCAACTGACCTCCACGAAACATGGAGATGCAATTCGATTCACCCGCAGATACCGTTTTCGCTCGGCGCCAACGCGCTACTCTGGCTTCTTGTCAGCCGGCGTCACCTGTGCCAGATCTGGCAGGGCTGTATCAAAATCAATCAGATTGCCGCGGCCGCCTGACGTTTCAGCGGTCACGGACGGTTCATCAAGACGGGGAGCAACCGGCATCGGCAGGGGAACGTCATCGTCCGCAGCCGGCGCAGGATCAGAGGCCGGCCGCCTCTGCGCTCCCACCGTCGACAAGTCCAGGTCCAGCGCGCGGGAAGGACGCACCGCCTCCAAAGATACACCGGCTGGCACGCTGGCCGGCCGGACGGGAATGGATGCGGATGGCGACGGCCCGCGAACCGCGTTGTGAGTCGCACCTGCTTGCAGGAAGTTGTTAAAACGCGACTCGCTCATTTCTATCATGCTGACATCGACGTCGGATGACGGGTTGGAGTCCTGGACGGAGTTTCCCGCGTCCGGCGTTGCCGCCGGGTAGGCTTTGTTCGATGGCCGCACCCCGGTCTGCATGCCAGCCGCCCCCGAACCATGCTCAGGCGGGATGATGGAGCCGCTCCACCACTCCTCGCCACCGGCCCGGGCATGCCGCTGGCGGTACCAAAGCACAGCCGCCAGCGCCAGACTGGCCAGCAGCAAAGCGGCCAATCCATAAACCAGTCCATCGGGAAAACGTTCGGCTTCCGTCTTTTGCAACCGGGCTCTCAAGTCCGCAAGGCTGGCTTCATTCTTCGCCGCCAAGGCAAGCAAGGCCTTCACCTCCCCTTCCAGCGACTGAATTCTGCGCATCTCATGCAAAGTGTCTGTGACCGGTGCGGACGGCGCGGCAGACGGCGGGAATGCAATCGGACTGGCGAGCGACTCCAGGGTGTCGAGCTTTAAGCGGGAGCGGCCCGCAGACCGTGCAGCCTGGGCGCCTTCTCCGGCCGATGTCCCATTGACGGGAACTACGGTTGCCTTCGCTTCCGGACGTTTGCTGTCAATCCGCCGCCTTGCTGCGGGACGGGGCGCCCGAGACGTCTTCTCGCCAACAACCGGTGCAGGCCTGGCAGTGGACAAGTCGACCTGGGGCGACGCCGCGGGAGCGGCCTGCGACGCAGACGATGCAAGAGGTGAGAATGCGACTGGCATTGCAACTTCGCTGGGAATGTCCGCCAAAAGAACATAGCGGCGTGTTGTTTTCTGACCGCATCCCGTGCGCAAGTAGACCGTGACAACCGGCTCGTCAATGACTGCCGCGGACAGGATTCGCACGTTGGCCATTTGTGCCTGCGCCGCCGTTTCGGTGACGACACGCACGCGACTGGACTCCTGACGCGTATCGGCATGGAATACTTCAGCGTCAAAGCACAAAGATGAAGCATCCTCCCCTACGTCCACCTGAACCGGTACCGACACGTCCAGGGGCCGGCCAATCAGCGCAGCACCACGAATACCACCCAGCGTCAGCGCCTCGCTGCCAATTGCCACACAAAATACCATGACACCGATGATTTTGGCTTTATTTTTCAAGAATACCCCCTGTCGCAGTTATCACACTCCCGCCAAATTGGCCAACCGCCGAAAAAATCGGCAAAATCACAGCCGCCAGAACGAGCCGCAGCACGCGCATGCGCACGCACCCCCGTGCCCCGCACCTGCCGGTGTCGATTCGTGTGGGCAAGACGACGTCCGCGCCAACGGTTTCATTATGCTTGTTATTCGTCACAAATCATTACAAAAAATCATACCGGACAGCCATGTGAAATACGCCAAAGGCCTGCCACTAAACAAAAAAAGGAACCGGCCCCCCGGTTGCACCCCGTGAACCAAAACCTGTTTGTGAACCCGGCGTGACACGCCCCGCCACGCTGTCAGAACTGCAGGCGCATTACGGACCGCGTTACCGCTGGCTTTTGCTGTTGTCGGTGATGGTCGGCGCCATGGCCGCCATGATGTCATCCACGATCATCAACGTGGCGGTGCCGGCCATGAGTCAGCACTTCGTGCTGGGGCAGGAACGCGCCCAATGGGTCGCCTCCGGCTTCATGATCGCCATGACCGCGTCCCTGCTCACCACCCCGTGGTTGTTGGCGCGCCACGGCTACCGGCGTACCTACGCCGGTGCGATGTGGATACTGCTGGCCGGCAGCGTCGTTGGCGGTCTGGCCAACGATTTCACGCTGGTGCTGGCCGCGCGGGTGGCTGAGGGGCTGGCCGCCGGCGTGGTGCAACCCATCCCCGCCATCATCATCCTGCGCGTTTTCGGGCCACATGAGCAGGGACGTGCGAGCGGCATTTTTGGCATGGGCGTGGTGCTGGCGCCAGCGATCGGACCGAGTGTCGGCGGACTACTGGTGGACTGGTTTGGCTGGCGCTCCATCTTCTTCATGGCAGTACCTTTTTGCCTGGTTTCGCTCTGGATGGCGCAACGCTTCGTACCGACCACGGCCCCCGGCAACACGTCCGCCGCGCGCCCTGGCGGCAAACTGGACTGGCCCGGCCTGCTGCTGGCCTGTGCGGGCACCCTGTGCCTGCTCAATGGCCTGGTGCAGTTGCAGGCCGGCCCGAGCGCCCCCGCCATGCTCTTGCTGGCAGGCGCCGTCTTCGCTTTGACCGGCTTTGTCGCATGGCAAAAACGTCTGGGCCGCGTGATGGCGCAAGGGGGCGATGCGCCCCTGATGAATCTGACGCTTTATGACCACCGGGCGTTTGCCATGGGCAGCATCGTCGCCTTCATCTACGGCATGGCACTGTTCGGCTCAACTTACCTGCTGCCGGTGTACATGCAGCGCGGGCTGGCGCTGTCGGCGTCGCATGTCGGCACCATTTTTTTACCCGCCGGGCTGGTGCTGGCCGCCACCATGCCGGTAGCCGGACGGCTGGCCGACCGGCATCCGACCCACCAACTGGTCAGTATTGGGCTGGCCCTGCTGGCGCTGTCATTTATCCTGATGAGAACCGTCGACCCGACCAGCAGTCTCTGGATGCTGGTGGCTTGGGCCATTCTGGGCCGCATTGGCCTGGGATTCATCCTGCCATCGCTCAATTCAGGCTCCATGCGCGGATTGCACAAAGACCTGATCCCGCAGGGGTCGAGCGCCATCAACTTTTTACGCACACTGGGCGGCGCGGTCGGGGTCAGCGTCTGCGGCATCGTGCTGGAATGGCGGCTGGCCGCCCATGGTGACTCGCTATCCAACCCCACCAGCAGCCCGGCACGGCTGGCCGCGTTCAATGAATCGTTTGCCCTGCTGGCGACACTGTGTGCACTGGCGCTGGTGGCGGCATGGCAATTGCGCCCCGATCCACCACACGGCAAGGCTGGCTGACGGCAGCCTCGGTGCATACGCTGGAACACCGGTTCAGCCCCTGACGGCCCGCTCCAGCGCATCCATGAACATGGCGGCCACGTCAAATCCGGTCTGGTCAAAGATTTCCTGGAAACAGGTCGGACTGGTGACGTTGATCTCGGTCAGGCTGTCGCCAATCACGTCCAGCCCGATCAGCAGCAAGCCCCGCCCATGAAGAATAGGCCCTATGGACTCGGCAATCAAACGGTCGCGCTCACTCAGGGGCTGCGCCACCCCCTTGCCGCCGGCAGCCAGGTTGCCGCGCACTTCGCCCCCTTGCGGAATGCGCGCCAGACAGTAGGGCACCGGCTTGCCGCCTATCACCAGGATGCGCTTGTCGCCATCCACGATCTCGGGCAAAAACTTCTGCACCATCAGGCTCTGCGCGCCGTGGCGGTTCAGCGTCTCGATGATGGCGCCCAGGTTCAGGCCATCGGGCCCGACGCGGAAGATACCCATGCCACCCATGCCGTCAAGCGGCTTGAGGATGATGTCGCCGTGTTCAACATGAAAGCGCTTGATGTCAACCTCGTCGCGCGTGACCAGCGTAGGGCCGATGAACTGCGGGAACTCCATGATGGCGAGCTTTTCCGGATGGTCGCGCAGCGCGCCTGGCTTGTTGAACACCCGCGCGCCATCGCGCTCTGCCTGCGCCAGCAGGTGCGTGGCGTAGAAGTATTCACTGTCAAACGGAGGGTCCTTGCGCATCACGATGGCATCGAAATCTGTCAGCGCCACGGTGCGCGCCTGCCGGACCCCGAACCACGCATCGGGCCGCCCGGTGAGCACGATATCGCGCACATGCGCTGTGACCCTTGCCCCGCGCTGCCACATCACATCCTGCGGCTCGCAGGTGGCCACAAAATGACCACGCCGTTGCGCCTCGCGCATCATGGCAAAGGTGGTGTCCTTGAAAACCTTGAAGGATTCGAGCGGATCAGCCACAAAAAGAAGGTTCATATTTCGATCTTCGAGCCCAGTTCCACCACCGAGTTGTTGGGCAGATTCAGAAACTCGGCGGCCGCACTGGCATTGTGGTGCATCTGCGAAAACAGCTTTTCACGCCACGGCGCCATGCCGCTGCCGATGCTCGGTACCACGATGTCGCGCGAGAGGAAGTAGCTGGTGGTCATGGGGTCGAGTTCGCAGCCGCGCCCCTTGATCTGCTGCAGCGCGCGGGGCAGGTCGGGATCATTCTTGAAACCGTAGTTCACGATCACCTGCCAGCAGTCGTGCCCCAGGGATTCAATCGTCAGGCGCTTGGCCAGGCCGATCCAGGGCACCTCGTGGTTGCGCACCGTGACAAACAGATTGTTGGCATGCAGTACCTTGTTGTGCTTGAGGTTATGCAGCAAGGCATTGGGTACCGTGCCAGGCTCGGCCGTGAGGAACACCGCCGTACCTTCCACCCGCAGCGGCGGGGTGACAAACACGGCCTCCAGGAAGCTGGGCAGGTCAATCGCATCGGACTGCAGCTTTTCGGTCATCAGACGCCGGCCGTCTTTCCAGGTCACCATGAGGCTGAAAATGATGCCCCCGATCAAGAGCGGGAACCAGCCGCCATTAAACAACTTGAGCAGGTTGGAGCCAAAGAAGGCCAGGTCCACCAGGAAGAAAAAACCGGTGGCCCCGACGCACAGCCACAGGGGGTATTTCCAGCTGTAGCGGACCACAAAGAAGGTCAGTACGGTCGTGATCAGCATGTCCAGCGTCACGGCCAAGCCATAGGCCGCCGCCAGGTTGCTCGATGAGCGAAACATTACGACCGCCAGCACGATGGCCACAAACAGGCCCCAGTTGACAAAAGGCATGTAAATCTGGCCGGCTTCCTTGACGCTGGTGTGTTGCACCTGAAGGCGCGGCAGGTAGCCCATCTGGATCACCTGTTTGGTGACACTGAAGGCGCCCGTGATCAGCGCCTGCGAGGCGATTACCGTGGCCACGGTGGCCAGGCCCACCAGTGGCAGCAAAGCCCAGTCGGGCGCCATCAGGTAAAACGGGTTCTTCACCGCCTCCGGGTTCTTCAAAAGCAGCGCGCCCTGCCCGAAGTAGTTCAGCGTGAGCGCCGGCATGACGACCGAAAACCAGGCCAGCCGGATCGGCTTCTTGCCGAAATGGCCCAGGTCAGCATACAGCGCCTCGGCCCCCGTCACGCACAAGACTACCGCGCCCAGCAGGATGAAGGTGATGCCAGGGTTGTGGAACATGAAGCCCAGCGCGTAGTGCGGGCTGAGCGCCCACAAGATGGCCGGGTTGTTGACGATATGCGAAACGCCCAGCACGGCAAGGGTGGCAAACCACAGCAGCGTGATCGGCCCAAAGAACTTGCCGATGCCTGCCGTGCCATGCTTTTGCACCGCAAACAGGCCAAACAGGATGACCAAGGTCAGCGGCATCACGTACTTTTTGAAGGCCGGCGAGATCACCTCCAGGCCCTCCACCGCCGACAGCACGGAGATGGCCGGCGTGATCACGCCGTCACCATAAAACAGACAGGTTCCAAAAATACCGATCAGCAGCAACACGCGCCGCAACGCGGGCCGGTCCTTGACCGACTGCGAGGCCAGCGCCAGCATGGCGACCAACCCCCCCTCGCCGTTATTGTCCGCGCGCAGCACCAGCGCCACGTACTTGAGCGAGACAATGATCGTCAAAGTCCAGAAGAAGATCGACAAAATGCCATACACATTGGCTGGGGTGAAGGGGACATGGCCGGAGCCAAACACTTCTTTGACCGCGTACAGGACACTGGTACCGATGTCGCCGTAGACAACACCGACGGCGCCCAGTGTGAGCGCCATGAGAGACGATTTGGATGCTGACACAAGTTCACCCCGTCTCGAACTTTATACGGGGTTCCATTTCATTTGGGAACGCCATTTTGCGCCTCCTTGACGCCGTTGCATTCGAGCAGCGGATTCCTGATTCAACAAATCACAGGAAATGTTGCACCGCAACAACCATCGCCCGCAGAAATTTTCGCAGACTGCATGGTATTTATTCGTAGACTTCGGCATCCGGATCGGTGGCCTCCAGCTCGTAGCTGGCGGCCAGCATGGCCAGGCGCCCGACCACGCCGTACATATAAAAACGGTTGGGGGCACTGGCACCAGGTTTGATGCCGGGCTGCGGCAGGTGCGTACTGGGTTCAAACGCCAGGGGTATGAAACTTGCGCCCGGCACATTGAGGTTTTCATCGACGCCACGGCCTGCATGCACACGGTAAAAGCCGCCCACCACGTAGCGATCCATCATGTAGACCACCGGCTCGGCCACAGCATCATTCATCCGCTCTTTGGTCAGCACACCTTCCTGGATCAAAAGATCATGGGGCTGCGGATTAACCCCGCCGCCGGTCGTTTCGCCGTACATGCTGTGGCTGAGCCCTTCGAGCTCTTTCGCATCGCGCACGGTCACAATGCCCATGCCGTGAGTACTGTTGTCGGCCTTGACGACCACGAACGGTTTTTCCTTGATGCCGTATTCCTTGTACTTGCGGCGAATTTTTCCCAGCAGGGCGTCAACATTGGTGCCCAGGCATTCCATGCCCACACCGCGCGCCAAGTTGACCTCACCACACTTCTCGAACATCGGGTTAATCAACCAGGGGTCCACCCCCAGCAACTTGCCCAGCCGTTTGGCGACTTCTTCATAACACTTGAAATGATTGCTCTTGCGCCGCGTTGACCAGCCCGCATGCAGCGGCGGCAAAAGGTATTGTTCATGAATATCCTCCAGAATGCCGGGCACGCCGGCACTCAGGTCGTTGTTCAGCAGGATGGTGCAGGGGTCGAAATCCTTCACCCCCAGACGACGCCGGCCGCGAATCACCGGCTCCAGCGTCACGCTCTCGCCGTTGGGCAACTCGATGGTGGTTGTTTTCTTGATGGCCGGGTCAATCGAGCCGATGCGCACGTTCATGCCTGCCATGTGGAAAATGCGCCGCAATTGCGCCACGCTCGACAAGTAAAACGTGTTGCTGGCGTGATTCTCGGGAATCAGCAACAGATTGCGCGCCTCCGGACAAATTTTTTCGATCGCGGCCATGGCCGCCTGTACGGCGAGAGGCAGCATGGCGAGCGTGAGATTGTTCCAGCCGACGGGGAATAAATTGGTGTCCACGGGCGCCAGCTTGAAGCCGGCATTGCGAACATCCACCGAGCTGTAGAACGGCGGCGTGTGCTCCATCCATTCCAGGCGGAACCAGCGCTCAATGGCCGGCATGGAGTCCAGCACGCGCTGCTCAAGTTCATTGATGGGGCCGGTAAGCGCCGTGACAAGATGTGGAACCATGCGACCCTCCTGGATAAATGAAGTGGGAAAACCGAGCGTATTCTAGGATCTTGGGGCGCCACCCCCGGAGGCAGGAGCCTGCTCAGTTGAGGACAGAACAGGCGCACTGCGTGTCGCGGCGGTCTGTCCCGCAAGGTCTCACAAGCGCACTTCGCCCTCGCCCAGCACCACATACTTGAGCGAGGTCAGACCCTCGATGCCGACCGGACCCCGGGCGTGGAACTTGTCAGTGCTGATGCCAATTTCAGCCCCCAGCCCGTATTCAAAGCCATCGGCAAAGCGGGTACTCGCATTCACCATCACGCTGGCAGAATCCACCTCACGCAAAAACTGCTGCGCGTGCATATGGTCGCGCGTGAGGATGGCATCGGTATGGTGGCTGCCGTATTGATTGACGTGGGCAATCGCCTCCTCCACACCGCTCACCAGCTTGATGCTGATGATGGGCGCCAGGTATTCCTCGTACCAGTCCTGCTCGGCCGCCGGCCGCGTGCTGGCGCCGGGCACGGTCGTCAAGATGGCCATGGCTTCAGGGTCGGCGCGCATCTCCACTCCCTTGGCGGCGTAGATCGCGCCGATTTTTGGCAAAAACTCAGCCGCCACGGCGCGCGCCACCAGCAGGCTCTCGGTCGCGTTGCAGGGGCTGTATTTGCTGGTCTTGGCATTGTCCGCCACCCTGACCGCCATCTCCAGGTCGCACGGATCATCAACATAGACGTGGCAATTGCCGTCCAGGTGCTTGATCACCGGCACCTTGGCGTCGCGGCTGATGCGCTCGATCAAGCCCTTGCCACCGCGCGGAATGATCACGTCCACATACTGCGGCATCGTGATGAGCTGGCCGACCACCGCACGATCGGTGGTTTGCACCAGTTGCACTGCATCTACCGGCAAACTGCTCGCAGCCAAGGCCTGTTGCACCAGCAGCGCCAGCGCCTTGTTCGATTCAATCGCCTCCGAACCGCCGCGCAGGATGCAGGCGTTGCCGCTCTTGATCGACAGGCTGGCGGCTTCGATCGTCACATTGGGCCGGCTCTCGAAGATCATGCCGAACACGCCGATCGGCACCCGCATCTGGCCAACGCGGATGCCGCTGGGCTGCTGCTTCATGCCGATGATCTCGCCGATGATGTCGGGCATGGCGGCCAGCTGCTCACAACCCTGGGCGCAGGTCTCGATCACCTGCGGCGTGAGCTTGAGCCGGTCCACCATCGGCGCGGCCAGGCCCGCGGCCACAGCGCGCTCAAGGTCTTTGGCGTTGTCGATTTGCAGCGGTGCCGCATTGGCTCGCAGCAATTCGGCCAGCGTGCGCAAAGCTCTGTTTTTGCCAGCTGCCGGTGCTTTGGTCATCAGGGCTGCCGCCGTCTTCGCCCTAAAACCGAGGGTCTGGGTGTAGTCGACAATATCAAGGTCAAGGGTGTCCATGCTTCATTCTCTCACGGGGCAGTATTCGTTATCGCGCGCGGCGCGGACGTCTGCACGACACATCGGCGGCACAGCAACATCGCCAGCCGGTGCAGCGCCTGCCAGTTATCAGCTGGCCAGTCCGGCTGTTTCAGGCCCTTCACAATGCCGTCGACCTGGTGCGCCGCCTGCAGCAGTTCAGCCAGCAGTGTGTCGCTCAGGCGTGGCAGCACACGCTCGAACAAACGCTCTTTGACGCCCCACACGCGCTGTTCACGCAACGCCACCGGCATCGGGCGGCCCTGCGCCATGGCATCCTTCACCCGCTTGAGTGCGCGAATGTCTTCAGCCAGCGTGTAGTGCACCAGCACTTCGGCCTCGCCCTCGGCCCTCAGCCCGTCCAGCATGCGCTGCACACGGGCGCTCTGCCCGGCCAGCACGGCTTCCGACAGTTTGAATACGTCGTAGCGCGCCACGTTCAACACGGCACTTTCAATCTGGTCAAACGTCAGCTCGCCGGGCGCAAACAGGAGCGCAAGCTTTTGAATTTCCTGATGCGCCGCCAGCAGATTGCCCTCCACCCGGTCGGCAAAGAACTGCAGGGTGCGCTGCCCCTCCTCCCCCGCAACAACCCGCTGACCCTGGAGCGACAGCCGCTGCGCAATCCACTGCGGCAGCGCGTTGCGCTCGACCGGCTCAACCTGCAGCGTAACGCCAAAACTCTCCAGGGCGGCAAACCAGGCGCCGCCCTTGGTGAGCCTGTCCAGGCGCGGCAGCATGACGAGGGTGAGTGTCGAGTCGTTGCCGCGCGCTTGCTCGGCCAACTGCTGAATCGCGGCACTGCCTTCCTTGCCGGGTTTGCCGGAAGGAATGCGCAGCTCGACGATCTGCCTGTCGGCAAACAGACTCAGGGAAGCGCCCGCCGCCAGCACCTCGCTCCAGTCGAAATGCGCGCCGGCCACCGTGTACACGCTACGCTCGGTGAAGCCCTGGCCGCGGGCAGCCGCACGAATGATGTCGGCCGCCTCCTGGATCAGCAGCGGCTCGTCACCATGCAGGGTGTACAGGCTTTTCAGGCCTTTGTGCAGATGCGCTGCGAGTTGATTAGCGGCTAGCTGCATGACTGATCCGGTCGGGGGCAGGGCAGATTCGCCGGACGCGGCTACGGTCCGTCCCGCAGGGGTTCACAGTTGTTTCACAGCCGTCAGGCGGCGCATGAGCTGCTGCACAACGTCGGCCTGCATGTCACGGTACAGCAGACTCTCCTCCGCCTCCTTGGCCAGCACCGCCGATTCATTGAAACTGATGTCGCGCTGCTGCACAATTTCCGACTCGGGCAGCAACTCCTTGCCCTGCGGCGTGCGAACCTTGAATTTCACCCGGATGCGCAGCTGAAACTCGCGGACCTGGCCCGAGGAACTGATGCCGACCACCGTTTTTTCCCGCTGCTCCTGCAGGATGTCGAGCACCAGTTGCGCATTGTCCAGCGACTCATCGGACGCCAGCACCCGCACCCCTGCGCCAAAAGAACGGCGCAATTCCACCGCAACAGCACCACCCGGGTCCGGCATGATGGCAATGCGCGTGAAGACAAAATTCTGGCTGCCGCGCAGTTTGAACCCGCAGCCTCCCAGCGCCAGGCTGGCCAGACCGGCCTGGCTCATCAACATAAGGGCTGAGCGACGTTTCATATTTGTTTGGCTTAAACCACCAGATTGACCAGCCGCCCGGGCACCACGACCACCTTCTTGGGCGCAGCCCCGTCGGCCAGCTTTTGAAAAAATTCACTCTGAACCGCCGTGCTTTCGATCTCTGCCCTGGACGCAGCCGCCGGCACCACGATAGAGCCCCTGAGTTTGCCGTTGACCTGCAGCATCAGTTCGATCTCATCTTGCTGCAAGGCCGCGGCATCCACCTGCGGCCAGGGCGCATCAAGCAACTCACCCAGCGCACCGCTGTAACCGAGTTCGACCCACAGGGCATGGGCGATGTGCGGCGTGGCCGGATAGAGGCAGCGCAGCAAAATGCCAAAGCCTTCGTACAGCGCCACGACGGCACCGACATCATTCATTGCCTTGAAATCTTCCAGCGCGTTGAGCAGCTTCATGGCGCCGGAAACCACGGTGTTGTACTGCATGCGCTGGTAGTCGTAATCGACCTGCTTGAGCACGCCGTGAATTTCCCGACGCAGCGCCTTGGCCTCTTTGCCGAATTCGACCTCCTGCAGGCTTTGGACGCCCGCCACGCTGGCGTCGGCCGCCGCCGCATCCAGCGCCGCGAGCCTGACGCCGAAGTTCCAGACCCGGCGCAGGAAACGGTAGCTGCCCTCCACCGCCGCGTCGTTCCACTCCAGCGTGGCCTCGGGTGGAGCCGTGAACATGGTGTACAGGCGCGCGGTGTCGGCGCCGTATTTCTCGATCAGCTCCTGCGGATCGACGCCGTTGTTCTTCGACTTGGACATGGTGCCCACGCCCTCGTAGTCGATCGGCGTGCCCACCGGCAGCAGGCCGTCGGCACTGGTCGCCGGGTTCTTCAGCTTGGCGCCGATGATCTTGCCGCCCTCGTCCAGCACGTGCTCGACATCATGCGGCCAGAAGTAGTCCTTGCCGCCCTTGGCCGTGCGGCGTGAATAGACGTGATTCAGCACCATGCCTTGCGTGAGCAGCTTGGTGAAGGGCTCGTCGACCTTGACCAGGCCGAGGTCGCGCATCACCTTGGTCCAGAAGCGCGCATACAACAGATGCAGGATGGCGTGCTCGATGCCGCCGATGTACTGGTCCATGCCGCTGCCGCCAGTGGCGGCATTCTGATCCCGCATCCAGTAGTCCGTGCCCTCGGCCACCATCTTGTCGCTGTTGGCCGGGTCGCAGTAACGCATGTAGTACCAGGACGAGTCCACGAAGGTGTCCATGGTGTCGGTTTCGCGCCGCGCCGGCTGACCGCACACCGGGCAGGTCACACCGGCGTGAAAACCTTCGTGCTTGTGCAGCGGGTTGCCCGAGCCGTCGGGGATGCAGTCCTGCGGCAGCACCACCGGCAGGTCTTTCTCCGGCACCGGCACCGCACCGTGTTCCTCGCAGTGGATGATGGGGATCGGCGTGCCCCAGTAACGCTGGCGGCTCACGCCCCAGTCGCGCAGGCGGAAGGTGGTCTTCTTCTCGCCCAGGCCTTTGGCGGCCAGCAGTTCGGCGACCTTGTCCACGGCGGCCTTCTGGTTCAGGCCGTCGAGCACGCCGGAGTTCACGCACACACCGCGCTGCTTGTCGCCGTACCAGTCCTGCCACGCAGCACCTGAAAAAACCGCCGTTCGCCCTGAGCCTGTCGAAGGGCTGGCAGGGGCTTCGACAGGCTCAGCCAGAACGGGGATTTCCACCACCTGCTTGATTTCAAGGTCGTATTTCAATGCAAACGCAAAGTCGCGTTCATCGTGCGCGGGCACCCCCATGACGGCGCCGTCGCCGTAGCTCATCAGCACATAGTTGCCGGCCCAGACCTCCACCTGCCGGCCGGTCAGGGGATGGGTCACGAACAGACCCGTGGGCAGACCCTCTTTTTCCCGCACCGCCAGCTCGGCCTCGGTGGTGCCGCCCTTTTGACATTCTTCGATGAAGGCCGCCAGTGCGGGATTCGCCGCTGCCGCATGCGCGGCCAGCGGATGCTCGGGTGCCACGGCGCAAAAAGTCACACCCATGATGGTGTCGGCGCGCGTGGTGAAGACGTACATCCGTCCACCGTCAATCAATTCGCCGGCTGCGTTCCTGATGTCGTGCGTGAAGGCAAAGCGCACACCCTCGCTCTTGCCGATCCAGTTTTCCTGCATCAGCTTGACGCGCTCGGGCCAGCCCGGCAGCTTGTCGCCGGTGACGAAGTCGAGCAACTCTTCCGCGTAATCGGTGATCTTGAGGTAGTAGCCCGGAATCTCGCGCTTTTCCACCACGGCGCCGGTGCGCCAGCCCTTGCCGTCGATCACCTGTTCGTTGGCCAGCACGGTCTGGTCCACCGGGTCCCAGTTCACCACCTGGGTCTTGCGGTAGGCGATGCCTTTTTCCAGCATTTTCAGAAACAGCCACTGGTTCCACTTGTAGTAAGTGGGGTCGCAAGTGGCGATTTCGCGGCTCCAGTCGATGGCCAGGCCCATGGCCTGCATCTGCCGCTTCATGTAGGCGATGTTCTCGTACGTCCACTGCGCCGGCGGCACGCCGTTTTTCAGCGCCGCGTTCTCGGCCGGCAGGCCGAAGGCATCCCAGCCCATGGGCATGAGCACGTTGTAGCCGTTCATGCGCAGTTGGCGCGTGAGCATGTCGTTGATGGTGTAGTTGCGCACATGGCCCATGTGCAGCTTGCCGCTGGGGTAGGGCAGCATCGAGCAGGCGTAGAACTTCTTCTTGCCCGCGTCTTCGCTCACGCGGTAGGCGTCGCGCGCCGTCCAATGGCTGTGGGCGGCTTGTTCAACATCGAGATGGTTGTATTTGTCTTGCATTTGAATCTACTGGCGGCGACCAACGGATCGCCATCGGCCGATTTTAAGGTTGGGGCCTGGCCGTCGCCCGGGGGGGCACGTCCGCCACAAAACCAATCCGGTTCAGACCCGCTTTTTGCGCCGCGCCCATGACGGCCACGATGCGCCCGTAGGGCACTGCGGCATCGGCACGCAACTGCACTTCAGTATCGGGGCTGGTTGTTGCGACTTGCAACAACTGCGTCGCCAGTTCGGCCAGATCAAGCGGCCGATCGCTGAGAAAGGCCTGTCCGGATTTGTCCACCACCACCAGCACGGACTTCGGCGCATCGCCAGCCCTGGCGGCATCCGTCTTCGGCAGGTCGAGCCTGATGGAGCTGGCCAGCAACGGCGCCGTGATAATGAAAATCACCAGCAGCACCAGCATCACGTCAATCAGCGGCGTCATGTTGATCTCGCTCATCGGCCGCGGGCCCGGGCTGCGTTCAAAACGACCAAAAGACATGCACTGCTCCGGCCAGCTCAAACCGACCCCACGGACTGGCTGGCGACCAGTTCCCGGATGTCGCGGGCAAACCCCTCCAGCTCAGCCTCAATCCGCCCGATGGCACGTCCCAGCACGTTGTAAGCCAGCACCGCCGGAATGGCCACGGCCAGGCCGGCTGCGGTCATGATGAGCGCCTCACCCACCGGGCCCGAAATTTTGTCAATGGTGACCTGGCCGGCGATAGCGATACCGGCGAGGGCGTGATAAATGCCCCACACCGTCCCGAGCAGACCGACAAAAGGCGCGGTAGAACCCACCGTGGCCAGCAACACCTGTCCATACTGAAGTTTGGCCAGCGCCGCGTGCAGGGCATCGCGCAGCACACGGGTCAACTGCTGGGACTTGTCACCGGCCGCCGCCAGCGTGCCATTTGCCCCTGTTTGCGTCGCCATCACCATGGAAATAACGAGGGCTTCACGATCAAACGCTTTCAATTTCAGCAAGGCCTCGCCCACCGACGCCGAACTCCAGAACGCCGCCACGCAACGCGTCACATCAGCACCGGCGCGATGCAGCAGCCACGCCTTCCACAGGATCACGACCCAACTCCCCACCGACATGGCCAGCAGCAGCAGCGCCACCCCTTGGGTCACCTCATCACCCTGCAAAAATAACTGGGCCGCGCTCATTTCAGCCTGAGCACGTCGAACATGTCGAACAAACCTGCTTTCTGGCCGCGCAAAAAGCGCACGGCGCGCAGGCTGCCTTGCGCATAAGTGGCGCGGCTGGACGACTTGTGGCTGATCTCGATGCGTTCACCGATACCGGCAAACAGCACGGTGTGGTCCCCCACAATATCACCGCCCCGAATGGTGGCAAAACCGATGGAGGAGGGGTCGCGCTCGCCGGTGACGCCCTCGCGGGCATACACGGCGCACTCCTTCAGGTCGCGTCCCAGCGCGTCGGCAATGACCTCGCCCATTTTCAGCGCCGTACCGGAGGGTGCATCGACCTTGTGCCGGTGATGGGCCTCGATGATTTCAATGTCATAGCCGGTGGCCAGGGCCCTGGCCGCCATGTCAAGCAGCTTGAGCGTGACGTTCACCCCCACGCTCATATTGGGCGCCATCACGATGGCGATGTCCCGGGCTGCGGCCGCGATCTCGGCCTTCTGCACGTCGCTGAATCCGGTGGTGCCGATAACCACGTTGATGCCCAATTCACGGCAGACCCGCAAATGGGCCAGCGTCCCTTCCGGCCGGGTGAAGTCGATCAGGGCGTGGGCACCGCGCAATCCCGCCGCCAGATCCGCCGTGATGAGCACACCGCTTTGCTGGCCAAGAAACGCCAGCGCGTCACCGCCGATGGCGGAACTGGTTGCGACGTCAAGCGCCCCGTTCAGATCACAATCGTCGGCCGCCCGGACGGCCTCGATCAGCATCTGCCCCATGCGGCCGCAGGCGCCCGCTACCGTGATCCGGTGGTTCATCGTGTCAGTCATGGCAAACCCGGCCGGATTAACGGCCGTCCGACTCCAGCGGTGGATAAGCTGCCGGCAACGGCGGCAACGGCTTGGGCGCAGCACTTGGTGCCACGACCGGCAACTTCTGCAAACTCTCCGGCGACATCTCCAGCACCGGTACCTTGACCGATTTCCGCCCGGAATCCAGCGAAGCCACGAATTCGGCTTCAGTCGGCAAGACGTCGGCTTCGATCTGCTCAAGCAGGTCGCCCCTGAAAAGCAGGGTGACTTTGCGCGCCTGCGGCGTCAGGCCTTGGCGCTTGAACGTAAACACATAGTCCCAGCGATCGGCATGGAACACGCTGGTCAGCAAAGGCGTGCCCAGAATATCGCGCACCTGCGCCCGGCTCATGCCCGGCCTGACCGCCTCGGCCTGCTCTTTTGAGACAAAATTGCCTTGGACGATGTCCATTTTGTAGGGCGTGACCACACTGACAATGCTGTTGCTGGCACCATCCAAGCTGCCACAAGCCACCAGACCTGCACTCGCGGCGAAAAGCAGGCTCAAACAAACACTACGACGCTGAAGATCTGACATAGGGTGAGGTGTGACGATATGATCGGCCCATTGTACTGGCTGGTACCGGCGCGGGTCACCCGCCCGCAGGCCGGAGAGAAACTTTCATGACCAACATTGACGAACTCAAAAGCACCGGCCTCAAGGCGACCCTGCCCCGACTGAAAATACTGGAGATATTCCAGAAGGGTACGCAACGCCACATGACGGCGGAGGACGTGTTCCGCATTTTACTGGGGGAGCGCTCGGATGTCGGTCTGGCCACGGTATACCGGGTATTGGCCCAGTTTGAACAGGCCGACATTCTGAGTCGCAGCCATTTCGAGAGCGGCAAGGCAGTCTACGAACTCAACGAGGGACAGCACCATGACCACCTGGTGTGCCTGGATTGCGGCAAGGTGGAGGAGTTTTTCGATGCGGAAATTGAAAAGCGCCAGCACGCTGTCGCCAAGACCAAGGGCTTCGCCATCGCCGACCATGCCTTGAGCCTTTATGCCCATTGCATCCGGGACAAGTGTCCCAGTCGGCCGCCGGCCCCACGCAGCCAGGGCTGAAAGCCGCCCGCTGGGAACGCCGCCCGCCCATCGGGGCACACCATCCGCGTCCTACTCCGCCGCGCTCATGGCCTTGCGGTGGCGTTCGACAAACTCCTGGTAAGTGTCGATACCGCGCAACTGAAGAATGGTGTTGCGTACCGCGGCCTCGACCAGCACGGCAATGTTGCGGCCCGCCACCACTTGAATCACCACTTTGCGCACAGGCACCCCCAGCACGTCCTGCGTCAGTGGCTCGCTGGGCATGCGTTCGTAGTCGCGCTCCAGCGTTTCGCGACGCACCAGATGCACAATGAGCTTGAGTCGCATCCGTCGCCGCACCGCTGTTTCGCCAAAGATGCACCGGATATCGAGCAGGCCAATGCCCCGAACCTCCAGCAGATTCTGCAGCAGTTCGGGGCAACGCCCCTCAATGGTGTTCTGGTTGATGCGAAACAGATCCACCGCGTCGTCGGCCACCAGACCGTTGCCGCGCGAGATCAACTCCAGCCCCAACTCGCTTTTACCCAGTCCGGACTCCCCTGTGATCAATACACCCAGGCCAAGAATATCCATGAACACGCCATGCATCGTGCTGCGGTCGGCAAAATGTTTGGACAGGTAGGCCCGCAGCACGTCAATGACAAAAGCCGACGAGCCTTGCGTGGCGAACATGGGAATCTGGGCACGCTCACACATCGACAACAGGGCTTGCGGCGCGACCTGCCCATCGGCCAGCACCAGCGCTGGCGGCTCCAGCGTGACAATGCGGGAAATCCGGCGGGCGCAATCCTCCTGCGTCGCATTGGTGAGGTAGGCAATTTCGCGCTGCCCCAGAATCTGGACGCGGTAAGGATGAATGTAGTTGAGGTAGCCAACCAGATCGGCCCCGGAACGTGCCGCACTCACCGCAACCTCATCAAAGCGGCGTTCTGAAGCGCCCAGACCCGCCAGCCACTCCCACTTCAGAGAAGCACGAAATTCTTCGAACAATACATCAGCACTGACTGCGGTAGGCCTCACATCTAATCCAGTCGCAACAAGTACGTGAACCGACGGCAATCAGGCCAATTGCGCCGATTGCCATTTGACGATGAGGCCATACAGATCAGACGCGCTGGAACTGGTGGCAAGTTTTTCACGCAGACCCGCATCGCTCAGCATTTCGGCAATTTCCGACAGGATTTCCAGGTGTTTTTGCGTTGCAGCCTCGGGTACCAGCAAAAAAATCAGCAAACTGACCGCTTGCTCATCGGGCGCATCGAAGCCGACCGGGTGGGCCAGCTGAAGCACCGCAGCCATGGGCGCCTTGAGACCCTTGATGCGGCCATGCGGAATGGCAACGCCATGCCCCAAGCCGGTCGACCCCAGGCGCTCCCTGGAAAACAAACTGTCGGTGACCAGCGATCGGCTCAGGCCATGGAGATTTTCAAACAGCAAGCCAGCCTCTTCAAAAGCTCTTTTTTTGCTGGAGGCATCAACATGCACAAGCACTTGTGCAGCGGGCAGGATGGACGCAAGTCGGTTCATAATTCGGTGCCGGATTATGCACCCAAGCCATTTCGGACGCAAAAAAAGCCGCCCGCCTGCGCGAGCGGCCCGGCCGGGATGCCGACCAGTCACCTCACATCAATCGTTTCGGCGCATCATGGTGATGGTTCTGCAACCGGTCTTTATGCCGGACAACCTGACGATCAAGCTTGTCCACCAACTCATCCACGGCAGCGTACAGGTCCGCGTGCGAACTCTCGGCGAACATGTCACTGCCCTTGACGTGGATATTGCACTCCGCTCGCTGCCTTCCTTCCTTTTCCTTCTGATTCTCTACCGTAAGCAGAACCTTGACA
This sequence comes from Rhodoferax sp. UBA6134, assembly GCA_002422455.1. Taxonomy (GTDB): domain Bacteria; phylum Pseudomonadota; class Gammaproteobacteria; order Burkholderiales; family Burkholderiaceae_C; genus Rhodoferax. Next base: position 4,753 of record DIVK01000038.1, on the reverse strand, counting down.
TCCACGACCTGATCAAAATGCCGGACGATCCGGTCCAGCTTGGCCGTAACGTAGTTGCGCAAGGCCGGGGTAACTTCGAGGTGATGACCGCTGATCGTCAAATTCATAAATAGCCTCCTGATGCTCTCGGGTTGAAAAAGTTGTCGGCGTGTCGCCGGCAACGCATAAACCAAAATTCAAAATACCGCCACCAACGGCTTCACTATGCATCCGACAGACCGGAAAAGCAAACTTTTCCCTTGATGTCCCGCAGGAAAAGTCGAACTTCCGGCAGTTTTTTTCATCACGTGGCTGTCCTGCGATGCGATAATTTCGCCACATTGACTTCCGGAGAAGACTCTTGGAAACCTGCCCTAGTCGGTAGCTTTCAGTTCCCTTGACTGCATCGGGGCTGAAAGCACATATCCGCAAATTCCGCCAGATGCAATCAATTTCAAGGGAGTGAGCCATGCTCAACATCTTCACGCTCGCCAACGGCCGACTCTTTCAGGAAGAGATCGAGTCACTGGAAGAACTGTCCAAATTCCAACCGATCTGGGTCGACCTGGAGTCCCCCACGCTCGAAGAAAAACGCTGGGTCAAGCAGTACTTCGACCTGTCCATCCCGGAAGATGCGATGGACGAAGACATCGAGGAATCCGCGCGTTTTTATAAGGAAGACAACGGTGAGTTGCACATCCGCAGCGACTTTCTGGTCGCCGACATCGATGAACCACACACGGTACGGGTCGCGTTCATCCTGAACCAGGAGAATGATGCGCTTAAAAGCAAGGGCGTACTGTTTTCCATTCACGATGAGGACGTGCCGGTGTTCCGCCTGCTGCGCATGCGGGCCCGGCGCGCGCCCGGACTGATCGAAGATGCCAAGGAAGTTCTGCTCAAGCTGTTCGACGCCGACGCCGAGTATTCGGCCGACACGCTGGAAGGCATTTACGACGAACTGGAGAAAGTCAGCAACAAGGTGCTGTCCGGCGACGTGACCGACGCCATGGCCAGCGAAGTGCTGGGCGCCATTGCCCGCCATGAGGACATGAACGGGCGCATTCGCCGCAACGTGATGGATACGCGGCGCGCCGTGAGTTTCATGATGCGCAGCAAAATGCTCAATGGCGAACAGTTTGAAGAAGCGCGGCAAATTTTGCGCGATATCGACTCCCTCGATTCGCACACGGCATTTTTGTTCGACAAGATCAACTTCCTGATGGACGCCACGGTCGGTTTCATCAACATCAACCAGAACAAGATCATCAAGATTTTCTCGGTCGCCAGCGTGGCGCTGCTGCCCCCAACCCTGATCGCCAGCCTGTACGGCATGAACTTCAAGTACATGCCGGAGCTGAACTGGTCGCTGGGCTACCCGTACGCGCTGGCGCTGATGGCGGCCAGTGCGGTGGTGCCGATGTGGTACTTCAGAAAACGCGGCTGGTTGAAGTAGCTCACCCCCGTTGACAGCTCGCTGCGTGTAGCTGCCCTCCCCCCCCAGGGGGCAACGCCAGTGGACCGGCGGAGCCGGATCCACAGCGTTCACCCGATCAATCCCGCCTGTCGCTGCGCTCGTTCAAGCTGCGCACGAACTCGTCGATGATGGCCAGGGCATAACGGCTGGCGACTTCGGTGACGAACCTGGGGAAGTCCACGTGGGCCGTGTCGTCGGCGCGATCCGAGATGGTGCGCATGGCGGCAAACGGTACGCCGTAATCAAAGCAGACCTGGGCCACGGCGGCGCCCTCCATCTCGACCGCCAGCGGCGCATGATCGGCCGCGGCCAGCGCCTCCTGCAAGGCGCGTGATTCCTCGGCCGCCGAAACAAAGCGGTCGCCGCTGGCGACCAGCCCCTGATGCAGGGTATAGCCGCCGCGGCGCACGGCATCCGACAGCGAGGCGGACAAGGTCGGGTCGCAGGCAAAGCGCTCACGGCCGTAAAGCGGAATCTGGTAACGCGGAAAAATCGGCGAGGCGTCCATGTCATGCTGCACGAATTCGCTTGCCACCACCACATCCCCCACTTGCACCCCCGGCGCCACGCCACCGGCCACCCCGGTGAACACCAGCTGCCGCACGCCAAAGGCCTCGATCAGGGTGGTGGCGGTGGTGGCCGCAGCCACCTTGCCGATACGCGAAAGCGCCAGCACCACCGGCTGCCCGTGCAAGTCGCCGCGCCAGAATTCGCGGCCCGCGCGCGAAACCTGAACAGGATTCGTCAACCGCCCGAGCAGGCCCTGCTGCTCTTCGGCCAGCGCGCTGAGAATGGCCGTGGTAGCCACTTATTTGGCGCGCAACTCCCGGCGCAGGATTTTCCCAACCGGGGTTTTGGGCAACTCGGCGCGGAACTCGATCACCTTGGGCTGCTTGTAGCCGGTCAGGTTCTCGCGGCACCAGGCACGCACTTGTTCCTCGGTGAGCGCCGGATTCTTGCGCACGATCACCAGCCTGACGGCCTCGCCGGTCTGCGCGTCGGCCATGCCGACGCAGGCGCACTCCAGCACGCCGTCCAACCGCGACACCACGTCCTCGACCTCGGTCGGGTAGACGTTAAAGCCGCTGACCAGAATCATGTCTTTCTTGCGATCGACGATACGGAAGAAACCGCGCTCATCCATGATGCCGATATCGCCAGTCTTGAAATAACCGTCGTCCGTCATGACCTGGGCGGTCTCGTCCGGGCGCTGCCAGTAGCCGGCCATCACCTGCGGACCCTTGATGGCGATTTCGCCGGGCTGGCCCTGCGGCACCTCATGGCCGTCGTCGGCCAGACAGCGTACCCAGGTCGCGGAAACGGGCACGCCGATGGTGCCTGTGTACTCGGGATTGGTCACCGGGTTGGCCGTGGCCAGCGGACTGGTTTCCGACAGGCCGTAGGCCTCCGTGATGGGGTTGCCGGTTTTTTCCCGCCACAGTCTGGCCACGCTGCTTTGCACCGCCGCGCCGCCGCCAATTGAAATTTTGAGATTCCCCCAGTTGACCGTGTTGAAGTCCGGGTGCTGAGCCAGCGCGTTGAACAAGGTATTGACCGCCGGAAAGCAGTGGAATACGTGTTTTGACAATTCCTTGAGAACGGCTGACAAGTCGCGCGGATTCGGAATCAGCAAGGTCTGGCCTCCCAGCCGAACGAACAGCATGCTCACCGTGAAAGCAAAGATATGGTAGAGCGGCAAGGCGCAGACCGAAGTCGGCTGCGCGCTACTTGAAATGGTTGTGAACACCGGGCGCAGCCAGAGTTCAGCCTGCAGCACATTGCTGACCAGATTGCGGTGCAGCAGCACCGCGCCCTTGGCAACGCCAGTGGTGCCGCCGGTGTATTGCAGCAGCGCCACGTCGTCGGGCTGGACATCCACTTTTTTGAAGGCAGCGCGCGCGCCGTGCGCCAGCGCCTCGTTGAAGCGCACCGCGCCGGGCAGGTGAAAGGGGGGCACCAGTTTCTTGACGTGACGCACCGCGGCGTTGACCAGCGCGCCCTTGAACAGCCCGAGCCGGTCGCCCATGGCGCACAGAACGACATGCTGGACCGGGGTGGCGGCCAGACATTTTTCAAGCGTGATGGCGAAGTTTTCAATAATGACAACGGCTTTGGCGCCGGAGTCCTTGAGCTGGTGCTCCAGTTCACGCGGCGTATACAGCGGATTGACATTCACCACCACGCAGCCCGCGCGCAGGACGGCAGCCACGGCAATCGGGTACTGGGGCATGTTGGGCATCATGATGGCCACACGGTCGCCCCGGACCAGCCCCAGGCCTTGCAGGTAGGCGGCGAAGGCCTGGCTCAAACGATCCGTTTCGCCAAAGGTCTGTGCCTTGCCCATGAAGCTGAAGGCGGTTCGGCCGGCATACTGATGAAAGCTCTCCTCCATCAGCGCCAGCAGCGAAGGATAGGGCGAGGGCGGCAGGTCCGCAGGCACGCCCTCGGGATAGTTCTTGAGCCAGATGCGTTCCGTCATCGTCATGTCTCCTCTTGTTTCAGGGCAATAAAAAACCGCGCGGGTCGCCCGGCGCGGTTTTTGAGGTGCGCTCTGCGCGAATTATGACTCGATCGCCTTGCCCATATCCTCGACCACTTTCTTGGCGTCGCCGAACACCATCATGGTCTTGTCCATGTAGAACAGCTCGTTGTCCAGGCCGGCGTAGCCGGCGGCCATGGAGCGCTTGTTGACGATCACGGTCTTGGCCTTGTAGGCCTCCAGGATCGGCATGCCGTAGATCGGACTGCCCTTGGTGTGCGCGGCCGGGTTCACCACGTCGTTGGCGCCCAGGATGATGGCCACGTCGGCCTGGCCGAACTCGCCGTTGATGTCTTCCATCTCGAACACCTGGTCGTAGGGCACCTCGGCCTCGGCCAGCAGCACGTTCATGTGACCCGGCATGCGCCCGGCCACCGGATGAATGGCGTACTTCACCGTGATGCCCTTGTCGGTGAGCTTTTGCGCCAGTTCCTTGACGGCGTGCTGGGCCCGCGCCACGGCCAGGCCGTAGCCCGGCACGATCACCACGGTCTCGGCGTTGCTCAGCACGAAGGCCGCGTCATCGGCGCTGCCGCTTTTGACCGGCCGCTGCACCGCTGTACCCGCCGCCGCAGTTGTAGCCTCGCCACCGAAGCCGCCCAGAATCACATTGAAGAAGGAGCGGTTCATGGCCTTGCACATGATGTAGCTCAGAATCGCGCCCGAGGAACCCACCAGCGAGCCGGCAATGATCAGCATGCTGTTGTTGAGCGAGAAGCCGATGCCGGCCGCGGCCCAGCCCGAGTAGCTGTTGAGCA